>NZ_JBEXJF010000028.1:0-68970 GCF_040608935.1 Nocardioides sp. NPDC004968 | reverse complement strand
GTCGGCTCGTCATAACGAGCCGACTCGGCGAGGAATGTTGTCAGGATGCGCCGACTCGGCGCCGGGCCGGTCGGATCAGACCGGGACGAGCTCGACGGCACCGACGGCGTAGCGGGCCAGGATGGTGCGGGCGACCTCGGGGTGGGCGCCCATCGGGTCGCTGACCGCGACGGCGCCGGCCTCGAGGGCGAGCTCCTTGGCGCGGTCGGGCAGCTGCCCGGGAGCCAGGAAGAGCATGCCGACGGCGATGTGGCGGCGGCCCTCGGCGCGGAACGCACGGACGGCCTCGCCGGTGGCCGGCGGAGCGGCCGAGGCGTACGCAGCCACGACCGGGAGCTTGTGGTGGGCACCCCAGATCCGGGCCAGGCGGGCGACCGACTGGTTGGCCAGCGAGTCCGAGGAGCCGGCGGCGGCCAGGACGAGCGCGTCGAGCTCGCGCACCCGCGCGGCCTTCAACGACGCCCGGAGCCGCTCGTCGAGCACCTGCAGGAAGACGCTCTCGAGTCCGAGGATCTCGCTGGTGTGGATGCGCAGGCCGGAGTGGCGCGCGGTGGCCTCGGCGATGACCGAGGGTACGTCGACGCGGGCGTGGAACGCCTCGGTCAGGAGCAGGGGTACGACGACGATCTCGTCGTGGCCGGCCTTGACCAGCTTGTCGACGACGGCCTGGAAACGCGGCCGGGAGTGGTCGAGGAAGGCGGCTTCGATGCGGAGGTCGGGGCGCAGGGCGCGTACCTCGGCAATGAGGGCGTTGATGGTCGCGGCTGACTGCGGATCGCGGCTGCCGTGAGCCAGGGCTACCAGAGCGGGAGCTGCCATTGTCTTCATCCTTCGGGTGTTGCGGGTCTGTGTTGCCACGCGGGCGGAAAGTCTGTGATGGGGAGGGTCAGGCGTGGATGCCGCACTCGGTCTTGCCGGTGCCGGCCCATCGCCCGCTGCGCGGGTCCTCGCCGGGGGCTACCCGGCGGGTGCACGGCGCGCAGCCGATCGAGGGATACCCGTCGTAGACGAGCGGGTTTACGAGCACTCCGTTGTCCTCGATATATCGCTCGACCTGCTCGTCGGACCATCGCGCCATCGGCGATACCTTGACCTTCTGGCGCTTGGCGTCCCAGCCGATGACCGGTGCGATGACCCGGTTCTTCGTCTCCGCGCGGCGCAGGCCGGTGGCCCAGGCGTCGTAGGAGGCGAGCGAGTCGGCCAGAGGCTTGACCTTGCGCAGCGCGCAGCACAGGTCGGGGTCGGTCCGGTAGAGGTCCTTGCCGTATTCGGCGTCCTGCTCGGCCACGCTCTGCACGGGCGTGATCGTGAGGAGGTTGACCGGCATCGTCGCCTCGACGGCGTCGCGGGTGCCGATCGTCTCGATGAAGTGGTAGCCGGTGTCGAGGAAGACCACGTCGATCCCGGGTACGACCTTCGAGGCGAGATGAGCCAGGACCGCGTCACCCATGGAGGACGTGATCGCGAACCGCTCGCCGAAGGTGGCGGCGGCCCACTCGATGATCGTCTCGGCCGGGGCGAGCTCGAGCTCGGCTCCCCAGTGGGAGACGATCTCGCGCAGCTCCTCGGGCGTACGTCCCTCGGTGTCCACCGCGCGGTTGGCCCGGGCGGCTGCTGTGCTGACGCTCATCGGTGCGCCTCCTTCGTAGTTGCCCGAGAGATCTGTCCCAGTGACTTCAGCTGGAAGGCGCGCAGGCAGGCGCGGCATTCCCAGGACCCGTGCGTGGCCTCGTGCGGCCACAGGTCGGTCTCGCCACAGAACGGGCAGTGGAACGGGGTGCTTGCACGCTCACTCATGCGGGCACCTCGCTCAAGGCCTTCTCGCCGCGCAGCAGGACCTCGTCGGCCCGTGCGGTCCAGGCCGAGAAGGTCTCGGCCTCCTCGCGGTCGGCCAGGTAGTTGACGACCAGCGCGGAGATGTAGTCGTCGAGCCCGGCCGAGGTGACCTTGTGCGCGCGCAGCTTGCGCCCGAAGTTGGCGGTCAGCCCGGTCGCGCCGCCGAGGTGCACCTGGAAGCCCTCGACCTGGTTGCCCTCGTCGTCGAGGACCAGCTGGCCCTTGAGCCCGATGTCGGCGACCTGGGTCCGTGCGCAGGCGTTGGGGCAGCCGTTGACGTTGACGGTGATCGATGCGTCGAGCTCCGGGAACCGCGACTCGAGCGAGGCGATCAGGTCGCGCGCCCGGTCCTTGGTGTCCACGATCGCGAGCTTGCAGAACTCGATCCCGGTGCAGGCCATCGTGTTCTGGCGCCAGTTGGAGGGCCGGGCCGAGAAGCCGATCGCGTCCAGCGCTGCGACGAGGTCCTCGACGACCGCGGGGTCGACACCGATCAGCACGATCTTCTGGTACGGCGTGAGCCGAGCGCCCTCGACGGCGAACTTCTCCATGACGCCGGCGAGCTCGACCAGGTGCGTGCCGGAGATGCGACCGGCGATCGGGGCAAGACCGACGTACTTCTTGCCGTCCTTCTGGTCGTGGATGCCGACGTGGTCGCGGTGACCCAGGGGCGACTCGGGGGACGGGTTGGAGACGAGCTGACGGTCGAGGTACTCGTTCTCGAGGACCTCGCGGAACTTCTCCTTGCCCCAGTCGGCGACCAGGAACTTCAGCCGGGCCCGCGAGCGGAGCCGGCGGTAGCCGTAGTCGCGGAAGATGCCCGCGACACCGGCCCACACGTCGGCGACCTCGTCGATCGGCACCCACACGCCGAGCTTCTCGGCCAGGCGCGGGTTGGTGGAGAGACCGCCGCCGACCCAGACGTCGAAGCCGGGGCCGTGCTCGGGGTGGACGGTGCCGACGAAGGCGATGTCGTTGATCTCGGGCGCCACGTCGTGGGAGGGGTGGCCGGTCAGCGCGGTCTTGAACTTGCGCGGGAAGTTCGAGAAGGCGGGGTCGCCCAGGTAGCGGGACTCGATCTCGCGCAGCGCCGAGGTGCCGTCGATGATCTCGTCGGCGGCGACGCCGGCGACCGGCGAGCCGAGGAACGGACGCGGCGAGTCGCCGCAGGCCTCGGTCGAGTGCAGCCCGACCTCCTCGAGGCGCGACCAGATCTCCGGGACGCTCTCGATCTCGATCCAGTGGTACTGGATGTTCTCGCGGTCGGTGATGTCGGCGGTGTCCCGCGCGAAGTCGACGCCGATCTGACCCAGGGTGCGCACCGCGGCGGGGGAGAGGAGCTTGCCGTCGGACCGTACGCGCATCATGAAGTAGCGGTCGTCGAGCTCCTCCTCGTCGAGGATGGCGGTCTTGCCGCCGTCGATCCCGGGCTTGCGCTGGGTGTAGAGGCCGAACCAGCGGAAGCGGCCGCGCATGTCGGCCGGGTCGATCGAGTCGAACCCGCGCTTGGAGTAGGTGTAGAGGATCCGGTCGCGAACGTTGAGCGGGTCGTCGTTCTTCTTCGACTCCTCGTTCTTGTTCAGCGGCTCGGTGTAGCCGAGGGCCCACTGGCCCTCGCCCTTCTTGGGGCGGGGGATCTCGGTTCGGGTGGCGCGCTTGGCCTGAAACCGGTTGTCGCTCATGTCAGAGAAACCTTTGCGTCGGTCGTGGACGCACGGCGGAGCAGGGACGTGCTCGCGGCGGGCGCCCGGGATGTCTGTCGGGCGGCGGGCCAGCGGCTCGACGCGGGGGATGCGGAGCGCTGGGCGTCAGTGGCGCCAACAGATCGAGCTGCGGATGCGGCAATAGTCCACGTGGCGTCGAACCACGAGGTGCGCATGTGTTGCAGCAGTGACCATGTCAAGGAGTCTCAGGTAGCGGACGGCCCTCACGCAATCTGGAATCCCGATATATGAGACATCGGTCCGTTATGTGGGACGTTCCCGCTTGTTCACGCGGGCGGTGTGGCCGAGGTCACCATCTGGTCACGGTCTCTTAACCAGGCTGAGCAGTCGGTCATTCCCGTGGGCGGTGATAGAGGACGTACGCAACGCACCGGGCGACCACGATGCTGCTCTCGTCCGCGCGGCTGACTAGGCTGTGACCCATGAGCGATCTGTCTGCCCCGGTGAATTCAGGCACTGTGAGTTCTGCCTACAACCAAGCCCTCGAGGTCATCGCCTCCGTGGAGCCCCGCATCGCCGAGGCGACCAAGCAGGAGCTCGCTGACCAGCGCGCCAGCCTCAAGCTGATCGCGAGCGAGAACTACGCGAGCCCCGCCACGCTGATGACGATGGGCACCTGGTTCTCCGACAAGTACGCCGAGGGCACCGTCGGTCACCGCTTCTACGCCGGCTGCCAGAACGTCGACACCGTCGAGCAGATCGCCGCCGAACACGCCAAGGAGCTCTTCGGCGCCGAGTACGCCTACGTGCAGCCGCACTCCGGCATCGACGCCAACCTGACGGCGTACTGGGCCATCCTCGCCCACCGGGTCGAGGGCCCGTGGCTGGAGAAGATGGCCGTCAAGAACATGAACGAGCTCTCCGAGGCCGACTGGGAGACGCTGCGTGCCGAGCTCGGCAACCAGCGCCTGCTGGGCATGTCGCTGGACGCCGGTGGCCACCTCACCCACGGCTTCCGCCCGAACATCTCGGGCAAGATGTTCCACCAGAACCAGTACGGCACCGACCCGGAGACCGGGCTGCTCGACTACGACTCGCTGCGGGCCAAGGCCAAGGAGTTCCAGCCGCTGATCATCGTGGCCGGCTACTCGGCCTACCCGCGCCGGGTGAACTTCGCCAAGATGCGCGAGATCGCCGACGAGGTCGGCGCCACCCTGATGGTCGACATGGCCCACTTCGCCGGCCTCGTCGCCGGCAAGGTGTTCCAGGGCGAGGAGAACCCGGTTCCTTACGCCGACGTCGTCACCTCGACCTCCCACAAGTCGCTTCGCGGCCCGCGCGGCGGCTTCATCCTGGCCACCGAGGAGTACGCCCCGAGCGTCGACCGCGGCTGCCCGATGGTCCTCGGCGGCCCGCTCAGCCACGTCATGGCCGCGAAGGCCGTCGCCTTCGCCGAGGCGAAGCAGGAGAGCTTCCAGACCTACGCCCAGGAGGTCGCCGACAACGCCAAGTCGCTCGCCGAGGGCTTCCTCAAGCGCGGCGCCAAGCTCGTCACCGGCGGCACCGACAACCACCTCGTCCTGCTGGACGTGACCAGCTTCGGCCTCACCGGCCGCCAGGCCGAGTCGGCGCTGCTCGACTCCGGTGTGGTCACCAACCGCAACTCGGTCCCCTCCGACCCGAACGGCGCCTGGTACACCTCGGGCATCCGCCTCGGCACCCCGGCGCTGACCACCCGCGGCTTCGGCGCCGACGAGTTCGACCGCGTCGCCGAACTCATCGTCGACGTGCTCTCGAAGACGACCCCCGGCACCACGAAGGCCGGCGGCCCGTCCAAGGCGTCCTACGCCATCGAGGACTCGGTCGCCGACAACACCAAGGCCGCCGCGGCGGAGCTGCTCGCGAAGTTCCCGCTGTACCCCGGTCTCGACCTCGCCTGAGCTCGTGCCTGCTCCGAAGCGACCCAGCTCGATCCCCGGCGTCGGGGCCCCTGAGAAGGTGGTCCCGACGGCGGCAGTGCGTGTCGTCGTCGAGGACGAGTGGCCGGCGCTCAAGAAGGTGCGCCTCGCGGCTCTCCAGGACACCCCTCGTGCGTTCTGGGCCTCCTACGACGAGGTGGTGACCTGGCCCGACGAGCGTTGGCGGCTGTGGGCCGCGTCCGGTTCGGCCTACATCGCCTGGCTCGGCGAGAAGCCCTCTGGGCTCGCCGCCGGGATCATCCACGACGACGAGCACCACCTGATCAACATGTGGCTCGCCCCCGAGGCGCGTGGTCACGGTCTCGCCGAGGGACTCATCCTGGCCGTCGCCGGCTGGGCGCGTCGTGACGGTGCCTCTGTGCTGACCCTGTGGGTCGTCGACGGCAACGAGTCCGGGCGCCGCCTCTACGAGCGCCTCGGCTTCGAGCTCACCGGGGAGACGCAGCCGTTCCCCGAGGGCGACCCGCGCACCGAGTCGAAGATGGCGCTCCGCCTCACCTGACCGCGATGGCCGACCCACGAGAAGGCGTCACCCCCGACGGTCTGATCGTCACGGGAGCGCGCCGCGACCGAGTGCAGTCCGCGTACGAGCCGGTCCTGGCGTACGTTCTGGGGCGGGTCGCGCCGGAGGTGTCGGTCCACGTCTACGGCTCGGTCGCCAACGGCACGGCCACCGTGCCCACCTCGGACGTCGATCTGCTGACGATCGGACTCCCGGCGGCGGACGCCTCCGCGCTCGGCGCAAAGGCGTCGGCGGCCTTCGCCGAGATCTGCCGCGGCGTGGAGATCGCCGCTGCGTCCTCCGACGACTACGCCGGGGAGGGCGACGAGGCGTACGGCAACCGGGTCTTCCTGCGGCACTACTGCGCCCATCTCGCAGGCCCCGACCCGGGCGAAGCCCTTCCGGGGTTCCCAGCAGACGCTCGTGCCGCGCGCGGCTTCAACGGCGACATCGGGCGTGCCCTGCGCAGGTGGCGCGCCGCCTTCGGCCGCGACGATCCGAGCGACCTCTCCCGCCGGATCGCGCGCAAGTCACTCCTCGCCGTGGCCGGCCTGGTCAGCGTCCACGACGGCACCTGGACCACCGACCGTCTCGCGGCCGCCGCCCGCTGGAGCGAGATCGAACCGACCCTCGCTCCAGAGCTGCCCAGGCTCCGGACGCTGTGCGACAGCGGCGACGGGACCGCGGATGAGACCGAGGCGCTGCTCGACGGCGACGGCGTGATCGAGTCCATCGCGACCCGCTTCGAGGCGGAGATCGGGCTATGGCAGCCCCGGACTCGGCCCGTGGCGGACGGCGTACGCTCCGGAGGCATGACTCCGGACGAGGTCGACGCCTTCGTGTCCTCGCTCGACGGCTGCCGCCACAAACCGCGCGGCTGGTATGTCCACGACCGCCTGGTCGCCAGGCTGGTCGATGCGAACACTCTGCTCGTAAGGGTCCCGATCGAGCGCCGCGAGGAGCTGGTCGAACGCTGGCCGGACGCCTTCGGCATCCCGCCGAGGCTGGAGGCCCACCACAAGATCGAGGCCTACCTCGACCGCGCCTCCCCGGATGCCGTCCGTGAGGCGATCCGGCTCGCCTGGGAGTTCCAGCGCTACTCCGGCTTGCGCCAGACGGACACGTGACTCGTGGAGTCGTTGGTGAACTCGGAGCGGTCCCAGCCGGCGTACCTCGCCTCGAGCGTCATCCCGGCCAACCGCGCCATCAGGTCGAGCTCGGAGAGCCACACGAACCGGAAGTTGTGTGGCCCGTACCGGAAGCGGCCGTCGGCCTCGCGGGTGTAGTGGTGCGAGATCGCCTGCTGGGTGACCAGGTCGTAGGTGTCGAACCCGAGGTGCGCTGCGGAGACGTCGAACGGGATCGCCGGGCTGCCCGGAGGAAGCCGTCGCAGTGCGGGCACGCCGACCTCGACCAGGAAGCGCCCGCCCGGTGCCAGATGACGGGCGGCGTTGGCGAAGCAGGCGACCTGCTCGTCCTGCGTACGCAGATTCCCGATCGTGTTGAAGACCAGATAGACCAACGAGTACGTCCCCACCCCCGGCGCTTCGGCGGAGGCCATGTCGCCGACGACGACCGGGATCTCCTCCTCGGTGACCTTGCGCCGTAGGACGTCGACCATCGGCTGGGACAGCTCGATGCCGGTGACCGACACCCCCAGCTCCCGCAACGGTACGCCGATCCGGCCCGTCCCGATGGCGAGCTCGAGCGCGGGGCCGCCGTCGGCGAGCTCGGCGAGGAGGCGGGCCACCGGCCCGGTCACCTCGGCTGCGTTGACCCAGTCGTCGGGGTCGTCGTAGCGCTCGGCGTCGTCGCGGGTCCACAGGTCGCTGCTGGTCATGGGCATCGACTCTGCCCGGCGACACATGCGGGGCGCGAACGATTTAAAAGCCTGCCGTCCTGTTCAGAGCCAGGAGTAGCCGACCTCGGGCCGCCCGCCGCTGGGACCGTAACGGACCCCGCGCGCGGCCAGGCCCTTGTCGGCAAGATGTTCGAGGTAGCGCCGCGCCGTCACCCGCGACGCGCCGACGACCGCGGCGACCTCGCTCGCGGACAGGTCACGTTCGGCCTCGCGCAGTGCGGCCGTCACCGCCCGCAGCGTCTCCGCACTCATGCCCTTGGGCAGCGGCGTGCTGCCGGTGGGTCGCAGCGACCCCAGCAGCTGGTCGACCTCGTCCTGGACGACCTCCTCGGGGGCCGCGTCCAGTCGGGCACGATAGTCGGCGTACTGCTCGAGCTTGTCCCGGAACGTCGCGAACGTGAACGGCTTGAGCAGGTAGAGCACGACCCCTTGCACGACGGCCTGCCGCACCACCTTGGTGTCCCGCGCCGCCGTCACCGCGATCACGTCGCACAGGTGCCCGGCGGCGCGCAGCCGGCTGAGCAGCCCGAGCCCGTGCCCGTCGGGCAGGTTCATGTCGAGCAGGATCAGGTCGACCGGGGTGCCTGCGTCGCGGGCCGCATCGAGCGCGCGGACCGCCTCGCGCGCCGACCGCGCGATCCCGGCCAGGGTGAAGCCAGAGACCCGGCCGACGTACGCCGCATGGGCCTCGGCGGCGAGCGCCTCGTCCTCGACGACCAGCACCCTGACGCTCATTCGGCCACCTCTGTCGCGAGGGTGACGGTGAACTCGGCCCCGCCGAGGTGCGAGCGGCCGATGACGACCTCGCCACCGTGACGCCGGGCGATCTGCCCGACCAGCGCGAGACCCAGGCCGCGACCGGTGCCGGGCTCGGCCTTCGTGGTCCAGCCGCGGTCGAGGACGCGTGCCGAGTCGGCGTCGTCCAGGCCGGGTCCGCTGTCGCCCACGCGCACCGTGAGGGTGTCATCGTCACCGGTCAGGTGGACCTCGACCTGGCGGGACTCGAAGCCGGAGACGGCGTCGAAGGCGTTGTCGACGAGGTTGCCCAGCACCGTCACCAGGTCGCGGGGCGGGATGCCCGTGCCCGGCGGCACCTCGCCGACGATGCGGAACTCGACGCCCTGCTCGGCCGCCTCGGCCGACTTGCCGAGCAGGAGCGCCGCCACGACGGGATCCTCGACCGCGCCGACGACCCGGTCGGTGAGGAGCTGGGCGACCTGGAGCTCCTCGGTGGCGAACTCGACCGCGTCCTGCTCGCGGCCCATCTCGATGAGGGAGACCACGGTGTGGAGCCGGTTGGCCGCCTCGTGGTTCTGGGACCGGAGCGACTCGGTGAGGCGGCGTACGACTTCCAGCTCGCCGGTCACCGAGCGCAGCTCGGTGTGGTCGCGCAGCGTCACCACGGCGCCGACCTCGCGGCCGTCCCACAGCGCGGGCGCTGAGGAGACGACGAGGATCCGCTCGCCGGCGAGGTAGAGGTCGTCGGACTCGGCGGTGCGGCCGCGGGCGGCGGCGACCAGTCCGGGCGCCAGGTCGAGATCCTCGATCCGGGTGCCGATCACGTCCTCCGGCAGCGCCAGCAGGCGCCGCGCCTCGTCGTTGACCAGCTGCACGCGCCCCTCCCCGTCGAGCAGGAGCAGACCTTCGCGGACCGAGTGGAGGACGGCGGAGTAGTACTCGTACATCCGGGCCAGCTCACGCTCACCCATGCCATGGGTAAGCCGGTGCAGGCGTCGGCTCAGCAGCCAGGCACCGGTCAGCCCCACGGCCAGCACCAGCGCGCCGCAGAGCAGCACGATCGTGACGTCGCGCTTGAGCCCGCGGTTGATGTCGCTGACCGTGATGCCGACGGACACGAGCGCGACGACCTCGTCGCCGTCCTCGACCGGTACCACCGCGCGGACCGACGGGCCGAGCGTCCCGGTGTACTGCTGGGTGAAGACCTCGCCGTCGGGCGCGCCACCGAGGTCGCCGACGAACTCTCCGCCGATCTGACGCGGATCGGTGTGGGTGTAGCGGGTGCGGTCCAGGTCCATCACCACGACGAAGTCGGTGTCGGTGTCGCGGCGTACCTGCTCGGTCCAGGGCTGGAGGGTCGCCGTCGGGTCCTCGCCGCGCAGCGCCGTGCTGACGGTGGGGGAGTCGGCGACGGTCTGGGCGACGGCCACTGCGCGCTGGGTGGCGCGGCTGTAGGAGTCGCGCTGGGCGTCGTAGGAGGCCATCAGGATGCCGGTGACGACGAGCAACAGCACCGTGGCGAACTGAAGGAGAAGCACCTGCTGGGCCACCGGCCGATCGCGGAGAACGCGGGGGCGGAACGGGTGGACACGGGGCACGACAACATTCTGGACCACCTCCGTTGCGTGGATGTGATCGTGGCCACGAACACAACGAACACAACAGTGACGGTCGTCACGTTCTCCCGGAGAGTTGCCCGAGTTGCCCCGGAGGGCAGGACACACCGGACCAGGAGGAACGATGAGTACGACCACCACTGAGACAAGACCCAAGAAGGACCGGACACACTATCTCTACATCGCGGTGATCGCCGCGGTGGTCCTCGGCATTCTGGTCGGGCTGATCGCCCCGTCGTTCGCGGTGGAGCTGAAGCCGATCGGCACGGCCTTCGTGAACCTGATCAAGATGATGATCCAGCCGATCATCTTCTGCACCCTGGTCATCGGCGTCGGCTCGGTCGCCAACGCGGCCAAGGTCGGCAAGGTCGGTGGCCTGGCGCTGGTCTACTTCATCGTGATGTCCACGGTCGCCCTGGCGATCGGTATGGTCGTCGGCAACATCATCGACCCGGGCACCGGCCTCCAGGTGAGCTCGGACGCGTCCACCGCGGGCCAGGAGGCTGCCTCGGAGGGGCACGCGAGCACGACCGACTTCCTCCTCAGCATCATCCCGACCTCGCTCTTCTCGGCGCTGACGTCCGGTGTGGTGCTGCAGACCCTGCTGGTGGCGCTGCTGGTCGGGTTCGCGCTGCAGCGGATGGGTGAGTCGGGCAAGCCGATCCTCAAGGCGATCACCTTGATCCAGAACCTGATCTTCCGCGTGCTGGCGATGATCATGTGGGCCGCTCCGGTCGGTGCCTTCGGCGCCATCGCCGGCGTCGTGGGGGAGACCGGCATCGACGCCCTGAAGAGCCTCGCCGTGATCATGATCGCCTTCTACATCACCTGCGCGATCTTCGTCTTCGGCATCCTGGGCGTGATCCTCAAGCTGGCCACCGGCGTCAACCTCTTCAAGCTGCTCAAGTACCTCGCCCGCGAGTTCCTGCTCATCCTCTCCACCAGCTCCTCCGAGTCGGCGCTTCCGCGCCTGATCGCGAAGATGGAGCACGCCGGTGTCGAGAAGGCGACTGTCGGTGTCGTGGTCCCCACGGGCTACTCGTTCAACCTGGACGGCACCGCGATCTACCTGACGATGGCCTCGATCTTCATCGCCGACGCGATGGGTGACCCGCTGAGCATCGGCGAGCAGATCGGCCTGCTGCTGTTCATGATGATCGCCTCCAAGGGTGCCGCCGGTGTCACCGGTGCGGGCCTGGCGACCCTGGCCGGCGGGCTTCAGTCCCACCGCCCGGAGATGGTCGACGGGGTCGGGCTCATCGTGGGCATCGACCGGTTCATGTCCGAGGCCCGTGCGCTGACCAACTTCGCCGGCAACTCGGTCGCCACCGTCCTGGTCGGCCACTGGACCAAGACCATCGACCACGGTCAGCTCGACCGTGTCCTGGACGGTCAGGACCCGTTCGACGAGACGACTATGGTCGACGACCACGCCGCCCCGCCTGCGGCAGAGACCGACAAGGCGCTCGTCTAGACCCCACGACACCAGGCCGTACGCCGCGCGGACACGCGCGACGTACGGCCTGGTGTCGTCATCGGTTGCGGTAGAGGATCCGAGCCAGCTCGAACGGCGCGAAACGCCACGAGCCGATCGGCTCGTCGTCGAGCCCGATCCGGCCGAGGGCGGCGACGATCCAGGAGAACGCGAAGCAGCCGATACCGGCGACGGCCCAGATCCCGACCGTACGCCAGGCCAGGTCGCCGCCGAAGGCGCGGAAGATGCCGATGACGGCGGCGACCACGGCGATCGCTGCGATCAGCCAGAAGAGGATCGAGCAGATGACAGCGGCCAACCGGCCGGCCACGGCCAGCGGGTCGCGAGGCGGCTGGTGATGGGGCCCTTGACCGGGGCCTTGATGGGGAGGGTGCGGATAGTTCATTTGGGCGCTGATTCTGGCCTAACTCGGCCGCCGGAGCCACACCGGGCTGGCGGGTCTTCATAGCGCCGGACTGCGTGACAGGTATCGTCCTGCGCGTTCTCGGGTGAGTGTTCGACAATTTGCCGGGGACATCGATGGACCGTAACGACTAATGTTATGGAGATCACATAACGAGGCGCTGCCTCGTGGACCCGACGCGGCCTGCGTGGCACGACTCCGTGGATCAAAACGACGATGGAGGGTGCAATCAGATGCACGTGCGAAAGTGGCAAATCGGAGCAGCAGTCGCAGGTCTACTCGCCGTGACCGGGTGTGGGGTGCCGGGCGGCGGTGGCAACAACGATGCCGGCGACACCGAAGAGGGAGACGGCAGCATCCAGATCCTCGGCGCGATCCCCGAGGGCGAGGCAGTGGGGCTCAACGCGGCCCTCGACACGTTCACCGAGGAGACCGGGATCGAGGTGACCTACACCCCGTCCACGGACTTCACCACCGAGATCCGCACCAAGGTCAACGGAAACGATGCGCCCGACATCGCGTTCTTCCCCCAGCCCGGTCTGGTCGGTGACCTGACCGAGTCGGGTGACACGCTCCCGCTCGATGACCTCATCGACGTCGGCTCGCTCGACGACACCATGATCCCGGGCCTGATGGACTCGGTCGAGATCGACGACAAGACCTATGGCGTCCCGATCCGCGTCTCGATGAAGTCGCTGGTCTGGACCCCGAAGAGCTTCGAGCAGTCCGGCTACACGACGCCCACCACGTGGGACGAGCTGCGGAGCCTCGAGGACCAGATGATCGCCAAGGGCGAGACCCCGTGGTGCCTCGGCGCCGAGGCCGGTGCCGACACCGGCTGGGTCTACACCGACTGGGTCGAGGAGATCGTCCTGCGCCAGGAGGGCCCGGAGTTCTACGACGACTGGGTCTCCCACGAGGTCCCCTTCAACGACCCGAAGATCGTCGATGCGATCGAGACCATGGGCGACATCATCAACAAGCCGAAGAACGTACGCGGCGGGGCCGACGGCACCCTGAGCGAGCCCTTCGGCGACTCGCCGCTGCCGCTCTTCGACGCCAAGCCGGGCTGCGAGATGCACCGCCAGGCCAACTTCATCACCACCTTCTTCCCGAAGGACGTCCAGGCGGACCTGGCCGGCAACGTCGGCGTCTTCGCGCTCCCGGGCAGCATGGAGGGCGGCTTCGAGGGCAACCCGGTCCTCGGCGGCGGTGACATGGCGACCGCCTTCACCAACGACACCGACGTGGTGGAGCTGATGGAGTTCTTCGCGTCCCCCGACTTCGGTGCCGAGTGGGCCCAGGCCGGCGGCTGGCTCTCGCCGAGCACGGAGTTCGACAACTCGCAGTACGCCGACCCGATGTTCGGTGAGATCGCGACCCTGCTGCAGGACGCCGACACGTTCCGCTTCGACGGTTCGGACCTGATGCCCGCGCAGGTCGGCGCCGGCACGTTCTGGAGCGAGATGAACGCCTACGTCGGAGGTGAGAAGAGCGCTCAGGAGGCTGCCGACGCGATCGAGGAGAGCTGGCGAGGATGACCGATGATCCATATCTGAAGATCCTCAACGGCCTGGTAGCGATCGTCCTGGGAGTCGGTGGCACCGCTGCTCTCTACTGGGTGCTCAACTTCCTCTCAGGCCTCCTGCCGGGCAAGTGGGAACGGCGGGTCAAGCCGTACGTCTTCATCGGCCCGGCCATCTTGGTGGTGACCGTCTTCCTGGTCTACCCGGCCGTGATGACCGTGATCTACAGCTTCGCCGACGAAAACAGCATCAACTGGGTCGGGTTCGGCAACTACACGTCGCTCTTCCGGGACGATGAGTTCATCGGCACGTTGGTCAACAACCTGCTCTGGATCCTCATCGTCCCGGCAGGGAGCGTCATCGTCGGCCTGCTCGTGGCGGTGCTGGCGGACCAGCTCAAGGCGTTCCCGGAGCGGGTCGCGAAGTCGGTCATCTTCATGCCGATGGCGATCAGCTTCGTCGGGGCGAGCACGATCTGGGGCTTCGTCTACGCGACCAGGTTCGCGCAGGGCGACAAGCAGATCGGGCTCCTCTCGGCGATCTCGACGAGTCTCGGGTTCGAGCCGGTCGCCTGGCTGCGGATCTCCGACTACAACCTCAACGACCTGCTCCTGATCGTCATCATGATCTGGTTGCAGG
Source organism: Nocardioides sp. NPDC004968 (assembly GCF_040608935.1). Lineage (NCBI taxonomy): Bacteria > Bacillati > Actinomycetota > Actinomycetes > Propionibacteriales > Nocardioidaceae > Nocardioides > Nocardioides sp. NPDC004968. The sequence continues at coordinate 54,711 of NZ_JBEXJF010000028.1, read as the reverse complement.
CGGGGTTCGCGATGGTGCTGCTCTCCTCGGCGATCAAGGGCGTCCCCGAGGACACCGTGGAGGCGGCGCGCATCGACGGGGCCAGCGAGATCCAGATCTTCTTCAAGGTCGTCGTACCGCAGATCTGGCCGACGGTGATCGTGGTCTTCGTGACCGTCCTCATCCTGGTCCTGAAGGTCTTCGACATCGTCTACGTGATGACTGGAGGCGGCTCGGGCACCTCGGTGCTGGCCAACACCTTCTTCGTGGAGCTCTTCGAGTTCGGTGACGCCGGACGCGCGGCCGCGGTGGTCGTGGTCCTGATGATCGCCGTGATCCCGGTGATGATCTACCAGATGCGCCAGTTCAAGAAGCAGGAGGCCGGTCGATGAGGAGCTTCACCCTCGGCAGCGTTGCTGTTCGTGTGGGCATCGTCCTGCTGTGCGTCCTCTGGTTCATCCCGACGCTGGGTCTGCTGATCTCGTCGTTCCGCGACGAGGCCGACGTGAAGTCGTCGGGCTGGTGGACGGTCATCACTGACCCGTTCTCCCAGTGGACCCTCGACAGCTACACGCAGGTCCTCGAGAGCGGGATGGCGAACGCCTTCGTGAACTCGATCGTCGTCTCCGTCCCCGCGACGGTGCTGCCGATCATGATCGCTGCGTTCGCTGCGTACGCGTTCACGTTCATGCGGTTCCCGGGGCGCAACGTGCTGTTCATGCTGATCGTCGGGTTGCTGGTCGTCCCGCTGCAGGTGGCGTTCGTGCCGCTGCTCAGCTTGTTCAGCGACTACGACCTCAACGGCACCTTCCTCGCGGTGTGGCTGGCCCACACGGCGTTCGGGATGCCGTTGGCGGTCTTCATCCTGCGCAGCTACATGTCGAGCCTGCCGCAGGAGATCATCGAGTCGGCCGAGATCGACGGGGCCTCGCACTTCCAGACCTTCTGGAGGTTGATCGTGCCGATGTCGGTGCCCGCGCTGGCAGCGTTCGCGATCTTCCAGTTCCTCTGGGTCTGGAACGACCTTCTCGTCGCGCTCATCTTCCTCGGGGCTGGTGACAACGAGGTCGTCACGATCACGTTGCGCGACCTGATCGGCGATCGTGGTCAGGAATGGCACCTGCTCACCGCTGGTGCGTTCATCACGATGACGGTGCCGCTGATCGTGTTCTTCTCGCTGCAGCGCTACTTCGTCCGTGGGCTCACGGCCGGGTCCGTAAAGGGCTGAGGACCGGTCCGCACGCGGCGGGCGCCATGTCTCCTTCGAGGCATGGCGCCCGTTTCGCGTCCAGGCGCCTCTACAGGGCCGGCGTCGCCCGCTGCACGACCGCCCTCTGGTCGCCGCCGGCGAGCATGCCGTACGTCCCGCCGTGGCCAGGCAGGCGGCTGGCGCAGAAGATGTCGGCCACCTCGTCGGGGCCGTGCTGGACCAGGAGGCTCCCTTGGAGGAGGGTGGCCATGCTTCCGGCCAGACGCCGGGCTGAGCGCTCCAGCTCCTCGGGACTGGTCATCGACTCGCCCAGCAGGGAGAGGGTGGCGTCGACGGCGCGGTCGTAGCGCCGGTCGGCGCCCTTGGCCCTGCCTACCTCGGTGATCCATGCGTCGAGCACCCCGGGTTCGCGCTGGATGGCACGCAGGACGTCGAGGGCGTTGACGTTGCCGGAGCCCTCCCAGACCGAGTTGAGCGGGGACTCGCGGAAGAGCAGCGGCATCACCGACTCCTCCACGTAGCCGTTGCCGCCCAGGCACTCCAGCGCCTCCGCGACCATCGCCGGGGTGCGCTTGCAGACCCAGAACTTCGCCAGCGGCAGGCCGATGCGGCGCAGAGCCCGCTCGTGCTCGTCGTCGGGTCGGTCGACGGCGGCGGCCAGGCGCATCGCCAGGGTCGTGGCCGCCTCGGACTCGACGGCCAGGTCGGCGACCACGTTCTGCATCAGCGGCTTGCCGGCCAGGGCGCCGCCGAACGCGGAGCGGTGGGCGACGTGCCAGCTCGCCTCGGCCACGGCCCGGCGCATCAGCGAGGCTGAGCCCAGCACGCAGTCGAGGCGGGTGGCGGCGACCATCTCGATGATGGTGCGTACGCCGCGGCCCTCCTCGCCCAGCCGGTAGGCCGTGGTGCCGCGGAACTCGAGTTCGGAGCTGGCGTTGGAGCGGTTGCCGAGCTTGTCCTTGAGCCGCACCACGTCGAGGCGGTTTCGCTCTCCCGAGGGAAGGACACGGGGGAGGAGGAAGCAGGTGAGGCCACTCGGCGCCTGGGCGAGCACGAGGAAGACGTCGTTCATCGGGGCCGAGGTGAACCACTTGTGCCCGTGCAGCTCGTAGACGCCGTCGCCGACGGGATGTGCTTCGGTGATGTTCTGGCGTACGTCCGAGCCGCCCTGCTTCTCGGTCATCCCCATGCCCGCCAGGGCGCCGAGCTTCTCGGCGGGGTCGCGGAGACCGAAGTCGTAGGTCGTCGAGGCGAGCCTCGGCACCCACTCCTCGGCGAGGGACTCGTCGGCGCGGAGCGCGGGGACCGCGGCGTACGTCATGGAGATCGGGCACAGGTGGCCGGGCTCGGTCTGGGACCAGGCCAGGAACCCGGCGGCGCGGCGTACGTGGGCGTGCTCCTCGCCGTTGTCGGCCAAGGCCCAGGGCGCGGCGGCCAGGCCGTGGCCGACGGCCCTGTCCATCAGCCAGTGCCAGGAGGGGTGGAAGGCGACCTCGTCGATCCGGTTGCCGTAGCGGTCGTAGGGGACCAGCTCGGGGTGGAAGCGGTTGGCGAGACGGCCGTGCTCCTGCGCCTCGGCGGTGCCGGCCTCGGCGCCCAACGGGACGAGCGAGTCGAGGGTCTGCTCGCCCGCGTGACGCAGGACTGCCGCCGACAGCGCGGCATCCCCGGTGAGCACGTTGTGACCCGCGAGCGCGGGCGCCTGGTTGGTGACACGGCGGATGTCGGAGGCACTCATGCAACAGACGATAGAGCGCGGCGGATAGGGTCACAGATGTGTCCGAGACATCTGCATTCGCCCCGAAGTGGGCCGGTGTCGAGCAGGTCGCTCTTCCCGAGACGGTGCGGTCGCCGTGGTGGCAGCTCGGGCGGCGGCTGCTGGCGGCGCTGGCGATCCTGGTCGGGACGGTCCTGCTGGTCTATCTCGACCGCGACGCGTACGCCGACAACAACGATCCCACCGGCCAGATCAGCCTGATCGACGCGATCTACTACACGACGGTGACGCTGAGCACGACCGGCTACGGCGACATCGCCCCGGTCGAGGCGCACGCGCGGATGATCAACGCGTTCATCATCACGCCGGCCCGCATCGCCTTCCTGGTGCTGCTGATCGGCACCACTCTCGAGGTCCTCACCAAGCAGGGCCGTGACCTCATCCGAGTCGCTCGCTGGAGGAAGAAGATGTCCCAGCACATCGTCGTCGTCGGTTACGGCACGAAGGGCCGTAGCGCCGTGGAGACGCTGCTCAGCAGCGGAGCGGATCCCGAGGAGTTCGTCGTGGTCGACCCGGACCCGGTGGCTCGCTCGGATGCCCACTCCGACGGGATCGCGGTGGTCACCGGCGATGCGACCCGGCGCGAGGTGCTGATGCGGGCGGGCGTCAAGGACGCCGAGCAGGTCATCATCACCACCAACCGTGACGACTCCAACGTGCTCACGATCCTGACGGTGCGGCAGATCAATCCCGAGGCGTGGATCGTCGCTGCCGCCCGCGAGCGCGAGAACGCGCCGTTGATGAAGCAGTCGGGAGCCGACTCGGTGATCACCTCCGCCGACGCGGTCGGCCGGCTGATGGGTCTGTCCACCATCTCGCCGACCCTGGGGTCGGTCATGGAGGACCTGCTCAACTCCGGCACCGGCCTGGAGGTCTCCGAGCGCGACCTGCTGGTCAACGAGGTCGGCAAGCAGCCGCAGCAGCTGGCCGACCAGGTGATCGCGGTCGTACGCGACGAGAAGGTCTTCCGCTACTTCGACCCGGTCGTCGGCACCCTGTCACGTGGGGACCGGCTGGTCGTCGTGCGGGCCGCGAGGGAGCTGCCCTGGGCGCCGCGTCCGGGGACGCACGGTGAGGACACCGCGGAGGCGTAACACCCGCCGAAATAGAAGTCAGCCGCTGGCGTCTCGGGTCACCAGCGGCTGACATGGAAGAGATTAGCGGATGGTCCGGCGAGCTTCAAAGAGTTGATCTGCACTTTTATGAAGATGGCCCAGATGGGCTATCCCGGGTAGTTCGAGACGGTGGTGCGTGGCGGTTTCGAGGGTGCCCTTCACGCCTGGGATGATGTACGCATGACCGAGGCGCCCCACAGCCCCGGGTCTGCCGACGGGCAGCCGGGTCTTTCCGAGAACGAGAAGCGACTGCTGGACTTCGAGCGCTCGTGGTGGTCGGCCGGCACCGGCCGCGACGACGCGGTCCGGGAGCAGCTCGGGATGAGCGCGGCCGAATACCACCGAGCCGTCAACGACCTGATCGACAAGCCCGAGGCGCTCGCCTATGACGGCGTCCTGGTGCGCCGGCTGCGGCGGCAGCGCGACGCGCGGCGTACGCAGCGCTCGAAGAACCCGCGCTCATAGCCCTCTTGGGTGGTCCGAGTAGCCCAGTCGGGTCATTTGCAGTCTTATGCATTGCAAGTGCTTGCACGTGTTCGGGTTCGTCGGCTAACGTTCATCTTGTCAGCCGCTGGTGACCCGAGACGCCAGCGGCTGACTTCTATTTTGCCGCCCTGCGCCGAGACGTCAGCCGCGCAGGCCGAGACGGCACGCCGCTGCCCAGTCGGCCGACGGCGGTGACGCTTCGGCCGACTTACCTGACGCCTCGGCAGGGGGTGGTCAGTCGCGAGCGGTGAGGATGAGCGGGCCGTCCTCGGTGATCGCGACGGTGTGCTCCATGTGGGCGCCGCGGGAGCCGTCGGCGCTGCGCAGGGTCCAGCCGTCGGGGTCGGTGAAGATCTCGTCGGTGGTGTGCAGGAACCACGGCTCGATCGCGATGACGAGACCGGGCTGCAGCTTGAAGCCGCGGCCGGGGCGACCGTCGTTGGCGATGTGCGGGTCGCCGTGCATGGTGCGGCCGACGCCGTGGCCGCCGAACTGGGTGTTGATCTTGAGGCCCTTCGCGCGGGCGACGCCGGCGATGGCGTGGGAGATGTCGCCGACCTTGTTGCCGACGCGTGCGGCGTCGATGCCGGCGGCGAGCGCCTGGGTGGTGGTCTCGATCAGGTCGAGGTCCTCCTGGCGGGGCGTACCGACGACGACGGAGAGGGCCGAGTCGGAGACCCAGCCGTCGACGCTGGCCGCGAAGTCGACGCTGAGCAGGTCACCGTCCTGCAGCTTGTAGTCGAAGGGCAGGCCGTGCAGCACACCGTCGTTGACCGAGGTGCAGAGCACCTTCCCGAACGGCATCGCACCGAAGCTCGGGTGGTAGTCGATGTAGCAGGACTCCGCGCCGCGGTCCTTGATCATCTTGTGCGCCAGCTCGTCGAGCTCGAGCAGGTTGACACCCACGGCAGCGTGCTCGCGGAGTGCGGTCAGGACATCGGCCACGAATCGGCCGGCGGGCTTCATCTGCTCGATCTGGGTCGGGGTGCGCAGTTCGATCACAGGCACAGCGTATCCTGAGAACGGTTCTCACTAGAATTCAGCGGTGCCTCAGCAGCGAGCATCGCGCAGCGCGGCCGCCTTCGAGGTCAGGAAACGGCGCTCGGCGAGGTTGGTGGCCCGCATCGAGGCCAGATCGTACGCAGCGGCAGCACCGTCCAGGTCGCCGGCGAGCTCGAGCAGATGAGCGCGCACCGCGGGCACCCGCGGATGGTCCGCGAAGCCGTCGGCACCGTTCTGAGCACAGTCGCGCAGGAGCTCGTCGAGCAGCGCGAGCGCGGGACCCGGGCCGTCGGCGTACCCGACCGCGACAGCCTTGTTGAGCGTCACGATCGGACCGGGCGCGACCTTCTCCAACAACCCGTAGAGAGCCGTGATCTGCAGCCAGTCGGTCGCCTCCGCGGTGGGCGCGCGATTGTGGAGCGCGGCGATGGCGGCCTGGATCTGGTAGGTCCCCGGCCGGCCGGTGCCGATGACGGCGTCGACCAGTGCGACCCCCTCGCGGGTGGCCTCGTGGCGCCACAGACTCCGGTCCTGGTCGGCCAGCGGCACGACGGCGCCGTGCGCGTCGATCCGGGCGGGGCGGCGAGCATCGAGCAGCAGCATCAGTGCGAGCAGACCGCCGAGCTCGCCGTGCGCGCTCCCGGTCATCCTGGCGAGCGCGGAGCGGGCGAGGCGGGTCAACCGGATCGCCTCGGCACACAGGTCGACCCGCTGCAGCTGGTCGCCCTCGGTCGCGACGTACCCCTCGTTGAAGAGCAGGTAGAGCACCTTCATCATCGCCGGGATCCGCGCGGCGAGGTCGGCGGCGCCGTCGATCCCGAGCGAGCGCCCCTTGATCGTCGCCTTCGCCCGGGATATCCGCTGCGCCATCGTCTTCTCCGGGACCAGGTAGGCGCTCGCGATCTCCCGGGTGGTGAGCCCGCCGACCGCGCGCAGGGTCAGCGCCACCGCCGAGGCTGGAGTCAGGCTGGGATGGCAGCAGAGCAGGAGTACGTCGAGGGAGTCGTCCCCTCCGTACGTCTCCTGCCCCTCGGGCTCGGCGAGATGGTCAGCCTGCTCGCGGTCGCGTCGGCGCGACTCGCTGCGCTTGGCGTCGATGAGGCGATGCATCGCGGTGGCGATCAGCCAGCCGCGAGCGTTCTCCGGGACGCCGCGCTCCGGCCAGGTGCGTACCGCCTCGACGAGCGCCTCCTGGACGGCATCCTCCGCGGCGTCGAAGTCCCCGCAGCGCCGGGTGACCACGGCGACGACCTGCGGAGTGAGGTCGCGCAAGAGGTCACCCGGCAACGCCTCGGTCACTCGATGCTCGCCTCGCCGAAGGCGATCGTGTCGTCGACCGAGGAGCCGTCGGTGCCGTGGTACATCCGGCGCACCTGGATCGGCTGCTCGATCGGCCGCCCGCCCGGGCCGGGGGCAGCGGAGTAGAGCCCGGCGATCTCCAGGGCGCGTTCCCGGGTCTCGGCGTCGATGATCATGTAGCCGGCGACCCACTCCTTGAACTCCTGGAACGGCCCGTCGGTGACGGTCTTGTCGGTGCCGTCGGAGGTCACCACGAACGCCTGGTCGGGCGGCGTCAGGGCCTCGACGTGCACGAGTTCGCCGGACTCGGTCAGGGCCTTGTTGAGCGCTTCGTAGTAGCTCATGTGGCCTTGCACCTCCTCCGGCTTCCACCCGGCCATCCCGCCGGGAGTCTCGTCGGTGCCGCCTTGGTAGTCGAGGATCATCAGGTAGCGAGGCATGTCCTCACCCTTCCACTTCGGGCGCTCCTTGTAAGCGCCATTCACGAGGGGAACGGAGCCGGCGGCCCGATAACTACATGCTTCGGCGTACGACTTCGGCGTAGTTTTCTCGCCGTGCTGAAGGCCTATGACGAACAGCTGCGAACCGATGCCGAGACCTCCGGGGCGGTGTCGGTGACCCGGCACGGACCGCTGCGCCTGGCGACCTTCGGTGGTGGGCGCGGATTCATCTCCTACCAAGATCTCGGCGGGGCCGACGCAGCCGGCGTCGAGGAGCTGGTCGCCGCGGCGGTCGCGCACTTCGACGCCGACCCGGCGATCGAGGAGGTCGAGTGGAAGACCCGCGGCCACGACCACGCCCCGGGGCTGCACGACACGCTGCTGCGGCACGGCTTCGTGCCGGACGAGCCGGAGTCGATCATGGTCGGCGAGGCTGCGCTGCTGGCCGTCGAGGTGCCTCTGCCGGACGGGATCGGCCTGCGTGCCATCACCAGCGAGCAGGACGTACGCGCCGCCAGCATCGTGCAGGACGGCGTCTTCGGGTCGCCGCCCTCGGAGGCTCGGGTCGAGAGCCAGCTGCGTGGGATCGCGGCGGGGGAGAGCGAGATGTGGGTCGCCGAGGCGGACGGCGAGATCGTCAGTGCCGGCCGTATCGACATGGTGCCGGGAACGGAGTTCGCCGGCATCTGGGGTGGAGCGACGCTGGAGAAGTGGCGCGGCCGCGGCATCTACCGCGCCCTCACCGCCGCTCGAGCCCGGACCGCCATCGCGCGGGGCAAGCGCTACATCCACAGCGACTCCACCGAGTTCTCCCGGCCGATCCTGGAGCGCTCGGGGCTGGCGAAGGTCGGCACCACGACGCCCTACGTCAGGCGCAGCCCCCGGCGATCAGGGAGCGACTGACGCGTCCTGCCCCGAGCGGACCAGCGACTCGGCGATCCGTCCGCTCGACTTCAGGTCCTCGACCAGCTCGTGCACGAAGCTCAAGGTGGCAGGACGATGGTCGCGCGCGACCGCCACGGCCTGGCGGATCTCCATGAACCGCGGCTCGACCAGCCGCAGACCGGGGTCGGCGTCGACGTGCCGGGTGAGGGGCTGCCGGATCCCGGCGGCGACGTCGAGACCGTGCTCGCGGAAGGCGTCGATCCCGTCGGCGCCGCGTACGACCTCGGCGTTCTCCAGCGTGCGGGTCAGGAAGAGGTCGTAGGCCGAGCCCTCCTTCACGCCGACCCGGACGCCCGGGCGGTCGACGTCGTCCGCGGTCCGGATCGGGGAGTCGGCCGCGACGGCGTAGATCCCCTCGATGAGGACGTACGGCGCGGTGAACTCGACCTCGGCGGCCCGGGCGGGCTCGACCGCGAGGAAGGCGACGTCGGCAGCCCCGGTCCGCAGCGCCTTGAAGGACTTGCGGGCGGCGTCGAAGCACTGGAAGGAGACCGGTACGCCGAGCCGGCTCGCCAGCTCCCGGGCGATGTCCACGGTGACCCCGCTCGGCGCCTCGGGCGTGCCCTGGGCGAGGACCGGGTTGCCGAGGTTGATCGAGGCGCGCAGGGTTCCGGTCGGTGCCAGATCGGCGGCGAGCTGGATCGGGTCAGGCATCAGGGTCCTTCGGCAGGAGAGTACGGATCGGGTCACCGGCCAGCCAGGCGGCGATGTCCTCGACGGCGCCACCGTAGAACCGGCGGTAGTTGTCCTCGGTGACGTAGCCGAGGTGCGGCGTCGCGACCACGTTCGGGAGATGGCGCAGCACGTCGTCGGCGGGCAGCGGCTCGACGTCGAAGACGTCCAGACCCGCTCCGGCGATCGTGCCCGAGCCGAGGTGGGCGATGAGCGCCTCGGTGTCGACCAGCCCGGCGCGCGAGGTGTTGACCAGGTGGGCGGTCGGCTTCATCGAGGCCAGGTCGGCATGTCCGACGATGTGTCGCGTGGTCTCTGACAGCACCAGATGGAGCGAGACGATGTCGCTGGTCTCGAACAGGGTGGCCTTGTCGACCGCGCGCACCCCGAGCGGCTCGGCGCGTTCGGCGGTGAGGTGGGGGCTCCAGGCGATCACCTCCATCCCGAACGCCTGCCCGACGGCCGCGACCCGGGCCCCGATCTTGCCGAGCCCGAGCAGGCCGAGCGTCCGGCCGTGCAGGTCGCTCCCGACGGTCCGCTGCCAGCCGTGACCGGTCGCCTCGGTCACGACGTGGCGGGTCAGCGCGTGGATCAGTGCCCAGGTCAGCTCGACCGGCGGATGCGGGCTCGACGGAGTGCCGCACACCGTGACCCCGAGCCGAGCCGCCGCGGCGAGATCGATCGAGGCGTTGCGCATCCCGGTCGTGACCAGCAGCTTCAGGTCCGTCAGCCGCTCCAGGACGGCCGCCGGGAGCGGCGTACGCTCCCGCATCGCCACCACGATCTCGGCGCCGTCGAGCGCCCGGACCAGCGCGTCCGGCCCGAGGTGCTCGGTCAGCGAGGTCACCTCGACCCCGTCGAGAGAGTCCCACGCGGCGTACGTCCTCGCCACGTCCTGATAGTCGTCGAGAATCACACAGCGCACGATCGCAACCTATCGGGTAGCTGGTGTTCTGCTGTGGGCAGATCTGCCTGCGGCAGATTCGCTGGAATCCGGCGTACGCCTGGATCAGGCTCGACAGCATGACCCAGACACCCATCACGGCCGGGCCGCTCGACGAGCAGCTCACGGCGCGACTGCAGAACCAGAGGATCATCGTGCTCGGCCAGGAGGTGGACGACGCGATCGCCAACCGGATCTGCGCGCAGCTGCTCCTGCTCAGCGCCGAGGACCCGCACCGCGACATCTCTCTCTACATCAACTCACCCGGCGGCTCGGTGACGGCCGGGATGGCGATCTACGACGTGATGCACCTGATCCCCAACGACGTCTCCACGCTGGGGATGGGGATGGCGGCGAGCATGGGGCAGTTCCTGCTCACCGCGGGCACGCCGGGCAAGCGCTACGTCCTGCCGCACACCGAGGTGCTTCTGCACAAGGGGTCCGCGGGGATCGGCGGCTCGGCGGCCGACATCGAGGTGCAGGCCGCGCGGCTGGCACGGATGACCGAGCAGATGCTCCGGATCACCGCCGCCCACACCGGTCAGAGCGTCGAGCAGATCGACCAGGACTCGCTGCGCGACCGGTGGTTCACCGCCGAGGAGGCGCGCGAGTACGGGTTCGTGGACGAGGTGCTCAACGACGTGCAGTCAGTGACGCCGGTGCAGCAGCGCAGCGCCGCGTTCGGTCTCACCTCGGCGGGGGGTGCCCGATGAGCTCGTACACGATCCCCTCGGTGATCGAGAAGACCCCACGTGGCGAGCGGGCGCTCGATGTCTACAGTCGCCTGCTCTCGGACCGGATCGTCTATCTCGGTACGCCGATCGACGACGGCGTCGCCAACGTGGTCATCGCGCAGCTGATCCACCTGGAGTCGGACGCGCCCGACACGCAGATCGAGCTCTATCTCAACTCTCCAGGCGGCGACCCGACCGCGATGCTGGGCATCTACGACACGATGCAGTTCCTGCGTTCTCCGGTGGCGACCACCTGCGTGGGCCAGGCGGCGGGCTCCGCGGCCGTGCTGCTGGCCGCGGGGGAGCCGGGGCGGCGTACGGTCCTCCCGCACGCGCGGGTCGTGCTGCAGCAGCCGGGCCAGGACGGTCAGCGGGGCGATGTCACCGACCTGCAGGTCGCGGCGAAGGAGATCGGCCGGGTGCGAGCCGAGATGGACGCGCTGCTGGCGCGCCACACCGGCCACAGCACCGACCAGATCCACGCCGACACCGAGCGCGACCTCGTCCTCGGGGCCGAGGAGGCGGTGGCGTACGGACTGGCGGACGCGGTGCTGGAGAGCCGCAAGCTCGCTGCGGTGTGACCTGGGTTGACCCGGCCGGCCGGGTCAGGCGGCGAGAGCCATGGGGCCGGAAGGGCGGGCGCCCGCGCGCAGCGTGCGGGTGACCCGCTCGGTGAGGTCGACGAGGCCGAGGCCCAGCGCGCCCCCGACCGCCTCGAGCACCTCGGAGCTCGGCTCCTTGCGGCCGCGCTCGATCTCGGAGAGATACTGCGTCGAGACACCGGCGTCGCCGGCGACGTCGGCAAGCGTACGCTCCTGGCGGGACCGCTCCTCGCGGATCACCTGTCCGGCGGCCTCACGCCACAGCGGCGCCGGCTTGTCGTAGTCCGGCAACGGATGGCCGGGAAACCTGATCACTTCGCCCATGCCAACACACTAGCGCTGCACACGAGGGCGGAACGGGGCGTTCGCGCCGGGCGAACAGAGGTCCTACCAGGGGTTATATCGGTCGAACGATAGATGACGAGGACTTGCCAAGGAGGTTCGACACTCCGATAGTGGTCGCACAGTTTCGATCTTTGTAGGTCTACTGTGCACGACCAGAGAACTTGTCGAGTCGTTGGTATCACGGGGGAATCGTGTTGCATCGCAAGCAGATCGCCTTGGCTGGAATGGCAACGGGGTTGGCCATGACGAGCATCGGGATTGGTGGCCTGATCGTCGGCAACGCCGGAGCGGAAGAGCCAGGACACAGTTACGCCACGGACGAGTCCGGGGTCAGCCTGATCTCGCCGGTCTCGCCGGTCGGGCCGCTGGAGAAGTCGTCCTCGACGCCGTCGCAGGCTGGTCCACCCAGCCAGATGGGCCCGGGGAGCGAGGTTCCTGAGGTTGCTGAATCGGTCCCGGCGAGCCCGCGGTCGGTCGAGGAGTCGGCCGATGGGTCGATGTCCCCGGTCCCGGCGCGACCCACTCAGGTGCCGTCGGACTCGAGGCCGACGGGCAGGCCGACCGAGTCGCCGAGCGACCCCAGCGAGTCGCCGAGCGAAAGCCCGAGTGAGCCCAGCGAGTCGCCGAGCGAGCCCAGCGAGTCGCCGAGCGAGCCGACCGAGTCGCCGAGCGAGCCCAGCGAGTCGCCGAGCGAGAGCCCGACCGACTGACCCGGGCTCCCGGGCGCGGTGCCGCGATGCCCCGGGGTGGATAACGCTCGAGGCATCGCTGCCCTACGCTGTGCGCCACACCAGGCGCGGGGCGGGCACAGGGAGTCGAGTTGCAGAGCAAGCAGGTCGCCGTGGCGGGCATCCTGACCGGCGCGGTCGTGACCGGTCTCGGGGTGGTCGTCCTACTCGCCGGCCTGGCGGAGGCCGAGCGACCCGATCGTGACCCGGTCCCGGGTTTCGAGGACGTCGGGAACGCCTATCCCGATGTGGATCCGTTGCCGCCGCCCGGCTCGAAGCCGTCGGAGGAGCCCTCCGCCGGCTATTCGGCGCGTCCGCATGGCGCGGGGGCCGATCGTGACGGCCTGACGTACGGACCGGGGGAGGCCGACCCCTCCACGGCCGGCGCCCCGGACCGGCCGACGGCGTCGCGTGAGCCGGACGAGCCCGCCGAGACCGGTGGCTCGACGCCCACCTCCAGGCCCACGCTCACGACGGAACCGGAGCCGACCGCCGAGCCGACCGAGTCGGCCGATCCGACCACGGATCCGACGCCGACGGAGACCGTGACCCCGACTACGGAGCCGTAGTCACCATCCTCGCTCGCGCCATTCGGCGAGGTGCGGACGCTCGGCGCCGAGCGTGGAGTCGTCGCCGTGGCCCGGGTAGAACCAGGTCTCGTCGGGGAGGGTGCCGAAGATGCGCTCCTCGACATCGTCGAGCAGCTGGGTGAAACGTACGGGATCCTGCTGCGTGTTTCCCACGCCGCCCGGGAAGAGGCTGTCGCCGGTCCACAGATGAGGCGTGCCCTCGGGGTCGCGGTAGACGAGAGCGACCGACCCTGGAGTGTGCCCGCGCAGCGCGATGACCTCGAGCGTGCAGTCGCCGACGGCGACCGTGTCTCCGTGGGAGAGCGTGCGAGCGATCGGTACGCCGGTGGCCTCCGTGATCGCGGCGGCATCAGGCTCTCCGGCGAGCGTGGCGGCGCCGGTCGCGGCGGTCACATCGGCCAGGGCTCGGTGGTGGTCCCAGTGCTGGTGGGTGGTGACGACGGTGGCCAGCTCGCCGCCGATGAGGGGGAGCAGTGTCTCCGGCTCGGCCGCGGCGTCGATGAGAAGCTGCTCGCCGGTCGTTCGGCAGCGCAGCAGGTAGCAGTTGTTGGACATCTGCGCGTCGACGGCGACCTTCGTGATTGTCAGCCTGCCGAGCTCGCGTACGTCGGCCAGGCCGCCCGGTTTCACCGCGCCTGTATAAGTGGTAGGGGCATCGCTCATACGTCTATGCAAGCACGTCGGACACGACCAGAAGTAAAATGTCGGTGCTCCGTGAGAGGGTGCCGTCTGGGAGTCTTCCCGGCGTCGTATGATGCGAACATCTGTTCGACGCAGTAGCGTGATGCGATAAGCACTGGACGAGGAAAGAACGTGGCGGAGCAGCAGCTGATCATCCGGGGAGCCCGGGAGCACAACCTGAAGGATGTCTCCCTCGACCTGCCTCGGGACTCGATGATCGTGTTCACCGGCCTGTCCGGAAGCGGGAAGTCGAGCCTCGCGTTCGACACCATCTTCGCGGAGGGCCAGCGTCGCTACGTCGAGTCGCTGTCGGCCTACGCTCGGCAGTTCCTCGGTCAGATGGACAAGCCCGACGTCGACTTCATCGAGGGGCTCTCCCCGGCGGTGTCGATCGACCAGAAGTCGACCTCGAAGAACCCGCGCTCGACGGTCGGCACCATCACCGAGGTCTACGACTACCTGCGTCTGCTCTACGCGCGCGCGGGCCGTCCGCACTGCCCGACCTGTGGTGCGCCGATCGAGCGGCAGACGCCGCAGCAGATCGTCGACCACGTGCTCACGCTGGAGGAGGGGCGCCGCTTCCAGGTGCTGAGCCCGGTGATCCGGGCCCGCAAGGGGGAGTACGTCGAGCTCTTCAGCCAGCTGCAGCAGCAGGGCTACTCCCGGGTGCGGGTCGACGGCGAGACCCACCAGCTCGACGCTCCGCCCAAGCTGGAGAAGCAGAAGAAGCACACCATCGAGGTGGTCATCGACCGGCTCGCGGTCAAGGAGTCCTCCAAGCGGCGGCTGACCGACTCGGTCGAGACCGCGCTGGAGCTGGCCGGCGGTCTGGTCGTCTTCGACTTCGTCGACACTGGCGAGCAGATGAAGTTCTCCGAGCGGATGTCGTGTCCCAACGACCATCTGCTCGACACCGACGAGCTCGAGCCGCGCTCGTTCTCGTTCAACTCGCCCTTCGGCGCCTGCCCGGCCTGCACCGGCCTCGGCACCCGGATGGAGGTCGACCCCGAGCTGGTCGTCCCCAACCCGGCAGCCACCCTCGCCGAAGGCGCGCTGCAGCCCTGGTCCCAGGCCCACGTCGCCGAATACTTCCTGCGCCTCCTGGAGGCTCTCGGCGGTGAGCTCGGCTTCGACCTGGACACCCCCTGGGACGACATCCCGGCCGCCGGGCAGAAGGCGATCCTCGACGGTCACGGACGCAAGGTGCACGTCGTCTCGGTCAACCGCTACGGCCGCCGCCGCTCCTACGACGCCGAGTTCGAGGGCGTACGCCGCTGGGTGGAGCGCCGCCACAAGGAGGCCGAGTCCGACACCACCCGGGAGCGCTTCGAGGGCTACATGCGCCAGGTGCCGTGCCCGACCTGCAAGGGCACCCGGCTCAAGCCCGTCTCGACCTCGGTGACACTGGGCGAGCGGAGCGAGGGCGGTCTCAACATCGCCGAGCTCTGCGCGCTGCCGATCAACGAGGCCGCGGACTGGCTCGACCAGGTCGAGCTCAGCGGCCGCGAGCGGCAGATCGCCGAGCAGGTCCTCAAGGAGATCCAGGCGCGGCTGCGCTTCCTCCTCGACGTCGGCCTCGACTACCTCTCCCTGGAGCGGCCCTCGGGTTCGCTCTCCGGCGGTGAGGCCCAGCGGATCCGGCTGGCGACCCAGATCGGGTCCGGTCTGGTCGGCGTCCTCTACGTGCTGGACGAGCCCTCCATCGGCCTCCACCAGCGCGACAACCACCGGCTGATCGAAACCCTCGAGCGGCTCAAGCGGCTCGGCAACACCCTGATCGTCGTCGAGCACGACGAGGACACCATCAAGGTCGCCGACTGGGTCGTCGACATCGGCCCCGGCGCCGGTGAGCACGGCGGCCAGGTGATCCACTCCGGCACGGTCGAGGAGCTGCTCGCCAACGAGCAGTCGGTGACCGGTCAGTATCTGGCGGGCCGTCGCGAGATCGCCGTCCCGGCCGTACGCCGCCCCCGCACCGCCGGACGCGAGCTGACCGTCCACGGCGCCAAGGAGAACAACCTCAAGGACATCGACGTCACCTTCCCGCTGGGGCTCTTCCTCGCGGTCACCGGCGTCTCCGGCTCGGGCAAGTCGACGCTCGTCAACGACATCCTCTACACCGCCCTGGCCAAGGAGTTCTACCGCGCCCGCACCGTTCCGGGCCGGCACACCAAGATCTCCGGCCTGGACAACGTCGACAAGGTGATCCACGTCGACCAGTCCCCGATCGGGCGTACGCCGCGGTCAAACCCGGCCACCTACACCGGCGTCTTCGACCACATCCGCAAGCTCTTCGCCTCCACTCCGGAGGCCAAGATGCGGGGCTACCTGCAGGGCCGGTTCTCGTTCAACGTCAAGGGTGGCCGCTGCGAGGCCTGCTCGGGTGACGGCACGATCAAGATCGAGATGAACTTCCTCCCCGATGTGTACGTCCCGTGCGAGGTCTGCCACGGCGCGCGCTACAACCGCGAGACGCTCGAGGTGCACTACAAGGGCAAGTCGATCGCCGAGGTGCTCGACATGCCGATCGAGGAGGCGGTGGAGTTCTTCGCCGCCGTGCCTGCGATCGCGCGCCACATGAAGACCCTGGTCGAGGTCGGCCTGGGCTACGTGCGCCTGGGGCAGCCCGCGACCACCCTGTCGGGTGGTGAGGCACAGCGGGTCAAGCTCTCCGCCGAGCTGCAGAAGCGCTCGACCGGCAAGACGCTCTACGTCCTCGACGAGCCCACCACCGGCCTCCACTTCGAGGACATCCGCAAGCTCATCGGCGTGCTCTCCTCGCTGGTCGACAAGGGCAACACGGTGCTGGTGATCGAGCACAACCTCGACGTGATCAAGACCGCCGACTGGATCATCGACATGGGTCCGGAAGGCGGCAACCGTGGCGGCACGGTGATCGCCGAGGGCACTCCCGAGACCGTCGCCGCGACCCCTAGCAGCCACACCGGCGGCTTCCTCGCCCCGCTGCTCGACGGCAAGGCCGCCGAGCAGCCGCCGGACAAGCCGGTGAAGGCGAAGGCGGAGCCGGCCAAGACGGCAGCCAAGAAGACGGCGGCCAAGAAGAAGCCGGCGACGCGGAAGAGGGTCAGCGCGTCCTGACCCGAGTTCGAGATTTGCCCGAGGGTTTGCGCTCAGCGGGGGACGTCCGTTGCCGACGCGCCTATTCTGGGCGGCATGAGTGAATCTCGAATCACCCGGCGGAAGGTCGTCACCGGCACCGCGATGACGGCGGTCGGCGTCCCTCTCCTGGCAGCATGCGGCAGTGGCGACACCGGCTCCTCGGGTGACAGCGGGTCGGGTGGCAGCGGCCCGCTGGTCGCGACCAGCGAGGTCCCGGTCGGCGGGGGAGTGATCGTCGCCGACCGCAACCTGGTGGCCACCCAGCCGACCGAGGGCACGTTCAAGGTCTTCTCCTCGATCTGTACCCATCGGAGCTGCCCGGTCACGAAGGTCGCCGGCGGCACCATCGACTGCCCATGCCACGGCAGCCGGTTCTCGATCGAGGACGGCTCGGTGACGCAGGGCCCGGCGACGAGTGCCCTGGAGGAGGTCGCCTTCGAGGTCACCGACGGCGAGATCGTCCCCAGCTGAGCCACCCCCGTCGAGGCGTCGCCCCCGCAGGCCGAGGCGTCACGCGCACAGATCGAGGCGTCAGCTCTGCAGGCCGACACGTCACACGCTGCCCACTCGACCTGCAGAAGTGACGTTTCGGCGGGATTGGCTCAGGCGCGTGCGAGGGCCTGTGCCCGCCACAGCTCGTCGCGCGGGGAGCGGCGGCGGTCGAGACGGGCATCGAGCAGCACCCGGGCCTCGTCCCAGCGGTCGGCGCGGAGCAGGGCGGCGATGCGGGCCTCCTCGATGATCTCCCGCTGCGCGTCGGAGCCGCCGAGGCGGCGGATCGACGGCGCTAGCGCGGCGAGCCGGTCGGCGGCAGCCGCGTTCTCGTCGCGGGCCATCATCCCCAGCGCCTCGGCGAGAGGGGAGACGACCGTGGCCATGGTCGGATGTACGTGTCCGGCGGCCCACGACCTCAGCTCGTCGAGCGCACCGGCGTCACCGGTGGCGAGGTGCGTGACCGCGGTGTGCATGGCCAGGAACGGGGTGGCGGGCCGGATCATGGTCTCGCGGCCGGTGACGCGTACGACCTCGGCGATGTCGGGCACGTCGTGAGCCCCCGGCGTGAGCGCCCACCGGAAGAGCAGCGAGCCGGAGTCGACCAGCGCCCGGCAGCCCAGCGCGTGGCCGGGCTGGAGCTGGGTCTCGTAGCGGCGGCGTACGGCTTCCAGGTCGCCCAGCGAGAGCTCGTGCAGCGCGGCGTGCCAGGAGAAGTGGGACAGTGAGTCGATCTGGGCGCCGTCGCCGAGCACCCACGAGGACATCCAGGTGAGACCGGCCTCGTGGTCGCCGGTCTCGTAGTGGGCGTGTGCGCGGGCGTGAGCGGAGTGGCCGGCGCCGGGCTCCACCGCCAGCGAGGCACAGGAGAGCGACATCGCGTCGTCGAAGCGGCGCTGCTCCTGGCGTACGAAAGCGAGCAGGCCGGCGAACCACCAGTCGTCACCGTAGGCGGGCCTGGCGCGTTCGACGATCGCCCACGCCTCCTCAGGCACCTCGGTGGCCCCGGCGAAGGCGATGGTCGGCACCGCGGTCGAGAGCAACAGCGCGTCTCGTGGGAAGGCCGCCAGGTGGTCGATCAGTGGCCGCGGGTTGCCGCCGATGTGAGCCTCGACCGCGTGGACGTGGCTGCGCTCGCGCTCGGTCCCCCGACGGGCGTGCAGCCGAGCCTGCTTCAGGCGAGCGCCGACGTCGACCGGCGCGCACATCTCGTGGCCGAGCAGTGCCAGCGCGGCGTGCCCGAGCGCGAACGTCGGGTCGAGGACGATCGAGGCCGCGAAGGAGGCGAGGGCGCCGTCCCGTAGACGAAGCACGTCGAGCAGCCCCTGGGAGTAGGCCAGGGCAGCTTCGTCGCTGGTGGTCAGCGCGTATTCGTAGCGGTCACGACAAGGCACGTAACCATACTAGGCCACTAGACTTTAAAACCCAGGCCCGCGCGGCAGATTTCCCCAGACTCAGGGAACCGGGAGCTCTCCGGAGCCCCGGGGAATCAGTCTGGCGCCGATGGTGACCGTCTGGGGCGGACCTGCGGTGTCGCCGGCGATTCGCTGGAAGAGGAGCCGCGCGGCGGCCGCGCCCATGGCTCCGGGATCCTGGGCGACGACGGTGAGTCCCGGCTGGAGGAGATCGCCGAGCTCGACGTCGTCGAACCCGACCAGGGCCAGTCGCGTCGAGCGCCGGGCGAGCTCGCGGAGCACGCTGACGGTGGTGCGGCTGTTGCCGCACAGCAGTGCCGTCGCCGGTGACGGTCCGCCGAGCAGCCGGTCCAGTGCGTCGGCGGTCGACGCGGGTGACGGGGGTGCCTGCGTGACGAGATCGTCGGCGAAGGGGACTCCGGCGGACTCGAGCGCGTCGCGATAGCCGCGCAGGCGCTCGCCGGCGGTGTAGATCTCCGGCGCGTCGCCGATGAAGCCGATGCGGCGATGTCCGTGGGAGAGCAGATGCTCCACGCCGCGCCGACTGCCGCCGCGGTTGTCGGTGAGGATCATGTCGGCCTCGATGTCCCCGGGAGGTCGGTCGACGAACACGACCGGGATGCCGGCCCGCATCTCGGGGAGGAGGTAGGAGTGGCTGGTGCCGGCCGGTACGACGATCAGCCCGTCGACGCGCCGCTCGCAGAACGCGAGAGCGAGCTCGCGCTCCCGGTCGGCGTCCTCGGCCGAGGATCCGGCGAAGACCATCGTCCCGTGATCGCGCGCGATCTCCTCGACCGCGCGGGACAGGATCGAGTAGAACGGGTCTGCGACGTCCTCGAGCAGCAGCCCGACGGTGCCCGACCGTCCCTGCCGGAGCTCGCGAGCGCTGGCGTTGCGCCGGAACCCGAGCGCGGCGATCGCCTCGAGCACGGCCGCGCGTAGGTCGTCGTTGACGTTCGACTCGCCGTTGACCACCCGCGAGACGGTCTTCAGGCTCACTCCGGCCGATGCCGCGACGTCCTTCATGGTCGGGCGGCGCTGCTGACGGGTCTGCTCGGACGAGGGTGATGCCACGTGCTCAGCGTAGACGTCGATCCGAGCGCGACAACGATGTCTCGATTCTTCCCGTGTGTCGGCACAAATCACCCGTCCTCCTCAGCGGGCCCGCGTAAATCCTTCGCAAACGTCGTTGACAACGTTGTCATCTCACGGTTCCATCTGGGGTGGCCCCCATGTGAAGGAGATCACACCGATGCATCGTTGGGACGTACCACGCAGAACGAGAGGCCGGGCCCGCCTGGCCGCGATGATCGCCGCGACGGCGGCGCTGATGGTCGCGATGAGCGGCACCGCACCTGCGCTCGCGACGCCGGAGGCACCTGAGCCCTCGGCCCCGAAGAGCGACACCGCCGACCCTCAGCAGGCCGCTGAGGGCGGTGACTGGGCGACCTCCTTCGAGGAGGGCGACCCGCAACCCAGCTGGGCCGACCTCGTCGACACCGATGACGACGGCAACCCCCGCAGCGCGGGCGTCACCGGACCTGACCCCTTCGGCATCCCCGGCGACATCTCCGAGCACATCACCGGCGCCACCGCCAGCGGAGAGAACACCGGCTCGGGCGAGGGGGCCGCGGAGCTCGTGGACGGGGACATCAACACCAAGTGGCTCACATTCGCGACCACCGGCTGGGTGCAGATCGAGCTCGACCAGCCCGTCAACGTTGTCAGGTACGCCCTCACCTCGGCCAACGACGCCGCCGAGCGTGACCCGAGGAACTGGGTGATCCAGGGCTCCACCGACGGCCAGACCTGGACGACCGTCGACACCCGCACCGGCCAGTCCTGGGACGAGCGCTTCCAGACCCGAGAGTTCGAGATCGCCTCACCGCAGGCGTACTCCCACTACCGCATCGACATCTCCGCCAACCAGAGCGGCGGCATCATCCAGCTCGCCGAGTGGCAGCTCTCCGACGGCTCCGAGCCCCCGCCGCCGCTGAAGAACATGACGAGCCACCCCGACGACGGCCCCGCCACCGCGTACGCCGCGAAGTCGAAGGTCGGCTTCACCGGAGTGCACGCCTTCGAGTACGCCGGCAAGATCACCGCAGACAAGGGCCACTCCTACAACCGCGTCTTCGACGTCGACATCCCGGTCGGCGCCGAGACCGAGCTGTCCTACCTGGTCTTCCCGGAGTTCATCGAGGGCGACCTGAGCTACCCGAGCACCTACACGGCCGTCGACCTGGCCTTCACCGACGGCACCCTGCTCTCGGAGCTTGGCGCGCTCGACGCGCAGGGCTACGTACTGTCGCCGGAGGGCCAGGGTGAGTCGAAGTCGCTCTACACCAACCAGTGGAACAAGAAGACCTCCGTCATCGGCGAGGTCGCCGCGGGCAGGACGATCGACCGGATCCTGGTCGCCGTCGACGCCCCGAGCGGCCCGACGAAGTTCCGTGGCTGGTACGACGACATCGAGATCACAGCCTCCCCGGACGAACCCCAGATCACCAGCCGCGTCGACTACGCCGTCACCACCCGTGGCACCCAGTCCAGCGGCAGCTTCTCGCGGGGCAACAACATCCCCGCGACCGCGGTCCCGCACGGCTTCAACTTCTGGGCGCCGATGACCAACGCCGGCTCGCTGTCGTGGTTCTACCGCTACCACCAGGACAACGACGCGCAGAACCGGACCAGCCTGCAGGCGCTGACGCTGAGCCACGAGACCAGCCCGTGGATGGGCGACCGGCAGACCTTCCAGGTGATGCCGTCGGCCGCCGAGGGCATCCCCGACCCGGGCCGCAACGCGCGTGAGCTCACCTTCGAGCACGAGAACGAGACCGCGCGGCCCCACTACTACAAGGTCGGCTTCGACAACGGGCAGAGCGCCGAGATCGCACCGACCGACCATGCGGCCGTGTTCCGGTTCACCTATCCCGGCGACTCCGCACGGCTGGTGTTCGACAACGTCAACAACGACGGCGGGCTGACCCTCGACCCGGCGGCCGGGACGCTGACCGGCTTCACCGACACCCGCAGCGGCCTGTCCAACGGCGCCACCCGGATGTACGTCTATGCGACCTTCGACCAGCCCGTCACCGGCGGTGGAAAGTACGCCACCGGCGAGCGCCCGAACGTACAGGGCCATCTGGAGTTCGACGCCGGCGCGGACAGGACCGTGACGATGCGCATCGCCACCAGCCTGATCGGCATCGACCAGGCCAAGCGCAACCTCGAGCTCGAGGTCGGCGACGACTCCTTCGACACGGTCAAGGAGAAGGCGAAGGCACTGTGGCAGGACAAGCTCGACGTGCTCGACATCCAGGGTGCGACCAAGGACCAGAAGACGACCGTCTACTCCAACCTCGCCCGGCTCTTCCTCTACCCGAACTCCGGCCACGAGAACACCGGCACCGAGGACGAGCCGGTCTGGAAGCACGCCGTGCAGTCCACCTCCGGTGACACCATCCCGCCGGGCACCACGCCCACCCACACCGGGGCCGACATCGTGGACGGCAAGGTCTATGTGAACAACGGCTTCTGGGACACCTACCGCACCACCTGGGCGGCCTACTCGCTCCTGGAGCCGAGCCAGGCGGCCGAGATGGTCAACGGCTTCGTTCAGCAGTACAAGGACAACGGCTGGATCTCACGCTGGTCCTCGCCGGGCTACGCCAACCTGATGACCGGCACCAGCTCGGACGTCTCCTTCGCCGACGCGTACGTCAAGGGCGTGAAGGGGATCGACGCCGAGGCCGCCTATGCGGCCGCGGTGAAGAACGCCACCGTCCGGCCTCCGGGCTCCGCGACCAACTCCAACGTCGGCCGCAAGGGCATGCAGACCTCGGTGTTCCTCGGCTACACGCCCGCGGCTGTGAGCGAGGGCGTCTCCTGGGGGCTCGAGGGCTACATCAACGACTACGGCATCGGGAACATGGCCGCGAAGCTCGCCAAGCGCGACGGGATCTCCCGCGCCGAGAGGAAACGGCTGAAGGAGGAGTCGGAGTACTTCCTCGGCCGGGCCCGCAACTACGTCAACACCTTCGACACCAAGGTGGGCTTCTTCCAGGGCCGCAACGCCGACGGCACCTTCAAGAAGTCACCGGCCGACTACAACCCGCTCGTGTGGGGCAGCGACCACGACTACACCGAGACCAACGGGTGGAACTTCGCGTTCCACACCCCGCAGGACGGCCAAGGCCTGGCCAACCTCTACGGCGGTCGCGGCGGGCTCGCGAAGAAGCTGGACACGTTCTTCGCGACCCCGGAGACGGGGGAGTACCCGGGCTCCTACGGCGGCATCATCCACGAGATCCGTGAGGCCCGTGACGTACGCATGGGGCAGTGGGGTTTCTCCAACCAGGTCAGCCACCACATCCCGTGGATGTACAGCTACACCGGCCAGCCCTGGAAGACGCAGGAGGTCGTCCGCGAGACCCTGCGCCGGATGTACACCGGCTCCGAGATTGGGCAGGGCTACGCCGGTGACGAGGACAACGGCGAGACCTCGGCGTGGTACCTCTTCGCCTCCCTGGGCCTCTACCCGCTGCAGATGGGCAGCGAGAACCTCGTGCTCGGCTCGCCGCAGTTCACCAAGGCCACCCTCCACCTCGAGGGCGGCAAGGACCTGGTGATCAAGGCACCGAAGAACAGCAACAAGAACATCTACGTCCAGGGCGTCAAGATCGACGGCAAGCGGTGGGACAAGACGTACGTCTCCCACAAGGAGCTCGCCGACGGCGGCACCATCGAGTTCGACATGGGCTCGAAGCCGTCGCGCTGGGGCACCTCGCCCAGCGCCGTCCCGCCGTCGCTGACCACCGGCTCGGAGCCGGCCACGCCGATCGCCGACAGGTCTGGCCCGGGCAAGGGCACGGTCTCCGCCAGCGGCAACGACGGCGAGACGCTCGTCGACAACGACTCCGGGACGCAGACGACCGTGGCCGGTGACGGCTGGGTGGAGTACCGGTTCTCCGGAACCAAGGTGCCGGTCTCCTTCTACACCCTCACCAACGGCGCCGACGGTGACTCGCCGAACGGCTGGGTCGTCAAGGGGTCCAACGACGGCACCGACTGGAAGGTCCTCGACCGGCGCTCGGGTGAGGAGTTCGCCTGGCAGCAGGCCACCAGGCCGTTCAAGCTCGAGTCGGAGTCGAGGTTCAACCGGATCCGGATCGAGTTCACCGATCCGGCCGCGGAGCAGATCACGCTCTCGGAGGTGGAGCTCCTCGGCTAGCCGATCCGGGCACCCCCCTGCGTACCGCCAGCCTGTCGGTCCTCGCCGATAGGCTGGCGGACGTGCCCGATCCGCAGAGCTATCGCCCCAAAGCTGGAGACATCCCCACCCAGCCCGGGGTCTACCGGTTCCGCGACCCCAAGGGGCGGGTGATCTACGTCGGCAAGGCGATCAACCTGCGTCAACGGCTCGCGAACTACTTCCAGCCGATCCCCAGCCTCCACCCGCGCACGGCCACGATGGTGACCACCGCGGCCAGCGTCGAGTGGACGACGGTCAACAACGACATCGAGGCGCTCCAGCTCGAATACACCTGGATCAAGGAGTTCGACCCGCGGTTCAACGTCAAGTACCGCGACGACAAGTCCTACCCCTGGCTCGCGGTCACCGTCGGCGAGGAGTTCCCGCGGGTCATGGTCGGTCGCGGGGCCAAGCGCAAGGGCACCAGATACTTCGGCCCCTACGGCCACGCCTGGGCGATCCGCGAGACCGTCGACATCCTGCTGCGGGTCTTCCCGATGCGCTCGTGCAGCAACGGCGTCTTCAAGCGCTCGCAGCAGATCGGCCGCCCGTGCCTGCTCGGCTACATCGACAAGTGCACCGCCCCGTGCGTCGGCAACATCTCCGCCGAGGAGCACCGGGAGATCGTCGACGACTTCTGCGACTTCATGGCCGGTCACACCACGAACTTCACCAAGCGGATCGAGAAGGAGATGTACGCCGCGTCCGAGGCCCTC
Source organism: Nocardioides sp. NPDC004968 (assembly GCF_040608935.1). NCBI lineage: Bacteria > Bacillati > Actinomycetota > Actinomycetes > Propionibacteriales > Nocardioidaceae > Nocardioides > Nocardioides sp. NPDC004968. The sequence goes on along the minus strand of NZ_JBEXJF010000028.1, from coordinate 30,166 downwards.
GACTTCGAGAAGGCCGCGCGGCTGCGCGACGACCTCGCCGCGATGCACCGTGCCCTCGAGAAGCAGGCGGTGGTGCTCGGCGACGGTGCCGACGCCGACGTGATCGCCCTCGCCGAGGACCCGCTCGAGGTCGGCGTGCAGATCTTCTACGTACGCGGCGGCCGCATCAAGGGCCAGCGCGGCTGGGTCGCGGACCGGATGGACGACGCCGACACCGCCGGCCTGGTCGAGCACTTCCTGCTCCAGCTCTACGCCGGCGAGGACGCTGAGGCGATCCCGCGCGAGATCCTCGTCCCGGCGCTGCCGCCCGATCACGAGACCTTCGAGGAGCTGCTCTCGGACGTACGGAAGGCGAAGGTCAGGATCCGGATCCCGCTGCGCGGCGACAAGAAGACGCTCCAGGAGACCGTCGCCAACAACGCCAAGCAGGCGCTCGCGCTCCACAAGACCAAGCGCGCCAGCGATCTGACCATCCGCAACCGGGCGCTCGAGGAGATCCAGGAGGCGCTCGAGCTCGACGAGGTGCCGCTCCGGATCGAGTGCTACGACATCTCCCACCTGCAGGGCACCGAGATCGTGGCGAGCATGGTGGTCTTCGAGGACGGCCTCGCCCGCAAGTCCGAGTACCGCCGGTTCATCATCAAGGGCCAGGACGGCTCCGACGACGTCAAGGCGATGCACGAGGTGATCACCCGGCGGTTCAAGCGGCTTCTCGACGAGCAGTCGACGTCGATCGTCTCGACTGAAGTCGAGGGGGCCAGCGGGCCGATGCTGGTCGACCCGGAGACCGGCAGGCCCCGCAAGTTCGCCTACGCCCCGGGCCTGGTCGTCGTCGACGGCGGCGCGCCCCAGGTGGCGGCCGCGCAGCGCGCCCTGACCGAGCTCGGCATCAATGACATCCCGGTTGTCGGCTTGGCCAAGCGGCTGGAGGAGGTCTGGGTCCCGGACGAGGAGGACCCGGTGATCCTGCCGCGCAGCTCCGAGGGGCTCTACCTGCTCCAGCGCGTCCGCGACGAGGCCCACCGGTTCGCGATCACCCACCACCGCGGCCGCCGGTCGAAGTCCATGGTGGAGAGCCTGCTCGACGACGTACCCGGCCTCGGCGAGGTGCGCCGCAAGACGCTGATGAAGCACTTCGGCTCGCTCAAGAAGCTCAAGGCGGCGACCGTCGAGGAGATCGCTCAGGTGCCCGGCATCGGCCCCGGCACCGCGACAGCGATCAAGACCGCTGTGGAGCAGACCGCGAAGAATGGCAAGGTTAGCGCCATCAACGTCACCACCGGCGAGATCATCGAGGAGTAGGTCATGCACAAGGGGGAGGTCGTCGTCATCACCGGCATGACCGGTGCCGGGCGGAGCACCGCCGCCAAGGAGCTGGAGGATCTCGGCTACTACGTCGTCGACAACCTGCCGCCGAGCCTGCTTCCGCAGGTGGTCGAGCGGGTCGACGCGGCCCGTGGCCCGGAGCAGCCGGTGGCGGTCGTGACCGACGTACGTTCCGGGTCCTTCTTCGCCGAACTCGAGGAGATCGTGGCGAAGGGAGCCACCGGGCGGCGTACGACCCTGGTCTTCCTCGACGCCGCCGACGATACGCTGGTCCGCCGTCAGGAGGCCGCGCGGCGGCCCCACCCGATGCAGCGGGGCAACGAGCGACTGCTGGACGCGCTCGAGCGGGAGCGGGTGGTGCTGGCCACCCTGCGTGGCGCCGCCGACCTGGTCATCGACACGACCCAGCTCAACGTGCACCAGCTCACCGCGAGGATCGCGGAGGCGTTCGGCACCCCGGAGCGCACCACCCTGAAGGTGTCGGTGGTGAGCTTCGGGTTCAAGTACGGGATCCCGGTCGACGCCGACTTCATGGCCGACATGCGTTTCCTGCCCAACCCGCACTGGGTGCCCGAGCTGAAGGACGGCAACGGACGTGACAACCCCGACGTCGCCGCCTACGTCTACTCGCGCCCTGGTGCGGAGGAGTTCCTGAGCGGGTATGTTCCGGTGCTCATCGGAGTGACCAAGGGCTACCTCCACGAAGGAAAGAGGTTCATGCGCGTGGCGATCGGGTGCACGGGCGGCAAGCACCGCAGCGTGGCGATGGCGGAGGAGATCTCCAGGCGGCTGCGAGATGCCGGCCTGGATGCGAAGGCGATCCACCGAGACCTCGGGCGGGAGTGAGAGTGGCCGGGGCCGACCGGCCCGGGGCAGATGCCCAGGCCGTCGTCGCCCTGGGGGGAGGGCACGGACTGCATGCGTCGCTGAGCGCGCTGCGGTTGCTGGTCGACGACCTGACCGTCGACCAGCTCACCGCGATCGTGACGGTCGCCGACAACGGCGGCTCCAGCGGTCGGCTCCGACGGGAGTTCGGCGTGCTCCCGCCCGGCGACCTGCGGATGGCGCTCGCCGCGCTGTGCGGCGCGGACCGCTGGGACGACACCTGGGCGCAGGTGCTGCAGCACCGCTTCGCCGGCGAGGGCGAGATGCGCGGCCACAACCTCGGCAACCTGCTGATCGTGGGCCTGTGGGAGCAGCTCGGCGACCACGTCGAGGCCCTCGACTGGGTCGGCCGTCTGCTGGGCGCCAAGGGCAGGGTCCTACCGATGGCGCTGGTGCCGATGGACATCGTCGCCGACGTACGCGGTCTGGTTCCCGGGTCTCCTTCGGCGCTCACCTCGGTACGGGGTCAGGTCGAGGTCGCGAGCACCGACGGGATCATCGAGTCGATCCGGTTGATCCCCGACAACCCGCCTGCCGCGCCTGACGCGGTCACGGCGATCCATGAGGCGGAGTGGGTGTTCCTGGGGCCCGGGTCCTGGTTCACCTCCGTCCTGCCGCACCTGATGGTCCGCGCCCTGCGCGAGGCCCTGGTCGCGACCTCCGCGAAGATCGTCGTCGTGCTCAACCTCGGCGAGCAGCCGGGGGAGACGACCGGCTTCGGCCCCGCCGAGCACCTCTCCGTCCTCCTCGAGCACGCCCCCGACCTCCGTATCCACACCGTCCTCGTCGACTCCTCCCTCGACGGCCTCGACGAGCTGTCGCGGGTGGCGGAGAAGTGCGGTGCGCAGGTCGAGGTCGCCGATGTCGCCGTCGGCGACGGGACCCCTCGCCACGACCCGGAGCGGCTCGCTGCTGCGTACGCGAGGGTGATCGGGGCGGGTTAGGCGGCGGTTTCGGGTGCGTCGGCGGGCCTCGTCTGACGATGCCGAAGGCGTACGACCTCACGGATGAAGAGGCCTGCGGCGACGAGTCCGAGGACGACGAAGACGGCGCCATCGACCCGATAACCCCAATCTGGGGTCCCGAGACGTTGTTCGAACAGCGGGGCGCCGCGGACGAACCTCATCATGCCGTTCGTGCCTTGCAGAAGGCCGAGGATGAGGAGTGCGATGGCGTTCCACCAGGTCGGGTCGGGGCCGGAGTCCCGGACCAGACGGAAGAACAGCCAGACGATGGCACCGAGGAGGCCCAGCTCGATCCCGAAAACGAGAAGCAGGAACGGCCACGACTCGTTCCTGTACTCCGCTGATGTCAACGTCCCGAAGGGACTGGGGCTACAGCAGAAGAAGAGAACGAAGGCTGGCCCGGTGATGGACGGGGACGACCGTTGCTGCTCGGGCGGATTCGGCACAGCCGCGGACAGTAGCCCATACCCGCCCTCCTATTCTCGAGAGTGCGTCATAGGGCGGCCCGGGCGCCGTCCCACCCTGCGTAAGCCTCGCTCTGGCCCCACACGGAGTGCTCTGACGTGGAACCGATTCGAGGGTCGTTGACATCAATGAAAGACTCACCGACATGGCGATGACGGGACAGGTGAAGGCCGAGCTGGCCTCCACTCAGATCACCAAGACATGCTGCCGGAAGGCAGAGGTTGCCTCGACGTTGAGGTTCGCTGGGGGGATCCACATCGTGGCAGGCAGGATCGTGGTCGAGGCTGAGCTCGACACCGGTCTGGCCGCCAGGAGATTGAAGCGAGACATCGCCGACGTCTTCGGTCACGAGGCAGAGGTGGCTCTCATCCAGGCGAGCGGGCTTCGTAAGGGCAGCCGCTACATCGTGCGCGTGGTCAAGGACGGTGAGGCGCTGGCGCGTCAGACCGGCCTTCTCGACCAGCGTGGCCGGCCGGTGCGGGGTCTTCCGCCTGCCGTCGTCTCGGGCGGAGCCTGCGACGCGGTGGCTGCCTGGCGCGGTGCCTTCCTGGCCCACGGCTCGCTCACCGAGCCGGGCCGCTCCTCCTCGATGGAGGTGACCTGCCCGGGCTCGGAGTCGGCTCTCGCCCTCGTCGGCGTCGCCCGTCGTATCGGCATCTCGGCGAAGCCGAGGGAGGTACGCGGAGTCGACCGTGTCGTCATCCGCGACGGTGACGCGATCGGCCAGCTGCTGACCCGCCTGGGGGCCCACGAGTCGCTGATGGCCTGGGAGGAGCGCCGGATGCGCCGCGAGGTCCGCGCCACCGCCAACCGGCTGGCCAACTTCGACGACGCCAACCTGCGCCGTTCGGCCCGTGCGGCCGTCGCCGCCGGTGCTCGCGTCGAGCGCGCCCTGGAGATCCTCGGCGAGGACATCCCCGACCATCTGCGTCAGGCCGGCAAGCTCCGCCTGGAGCACAAGCAGGCCTCGCTCGAGGAGCTCGGTCAGCTCCACGACCCTGTGCTGACCAAGGACGCGATCGCCGGCCGCATCCGCCGCCTGCTGGCGATGGCCGACAAGCGGGCCGAGGAGCTCGGCATCCCCGACACCGAGGCGTCGCTGACCGCGGAGATGCTCGCCGAGGACGCCTGAGAGCAACATCCACGACCTGAAACCGGCCCGAGCCCCTCGACTGATCGAGGGGCTCGGGCCGTTTGCTACTCGTCCGTCTTTTGGAACGATCCAACCCAGTCTCCCGCTGTTCAGAGGCGCTGGGTAGTGTCGGCGTCAGCGGGTGATCCCGCGCACAATCTTTTCGACGCGAACCAGGAGTCCACGTGACAGTTCGAGTAGGCATCAACGGATTCGGCCGGATCGGCCGCAACTTCTTCCGCGCGGTGCGCGCCTCCGACCTCGACATCGAGATCGTCGGGGTGAACGACCTCAGCGACAACGCGACCCTCGCGACGCTGCTGAAGTTCGACTCGATCCTCGGCCCGCTCGGCGCCGACGTGTCCGCCACCGAGGACGCGATCGTCGTCGACGGCAAGGAGATCAAGGCGTACGCAGAGCGCGACCCGGCAAACATCCCCTGGAAGGACCTCGATGTCGACGTCGTGATCGAGTCGACCGGCTTCTTCACCGACGCGACCAAGGCACGCGCCCACATCGACTCCGGCGGGGCGAAGAAGGTGATCATCTCCGCGCCGGCGAAGAACGAGGACGCCACCATCGTGATGGGCGTCAACGAGTCGATCTACGACCCCGAGGCCCACACGGTGATCTCCAACGCCTCGTGCACGACCAACTGCCTGGCGCCGCTGGCGAAGGCGCTGAACGACGGCGTCGGCATCAACCAGGGCCTGATGACGACCATCCACGCCTACACCGCCGACCAGAACCTTCAGGACAACATCCACAAGGACATGCGCCGCGCCCGTGCGGCCGCGCTCAACGTCGTGCCCACCTCGACCGGCGCCGCCAAGGCGATCGGTCTGGTGCTGCCCGAGCTGAAGGGCAAGCTCGACGGCTACGCCCTGCGGGTGCCGGTGCCGACCGGCTCGATCGTCGACCTCTCCTTCGAAGCCTCGCGCGAGACCTCGGTCCAGGAGATCAACTCGATCATGGAGAAGGCCGCCGACGGGAAGTACCTCGTCTACTCGACCGACCCGATCGTCTCCTCCGACATCGTCACCAACCCGGCGTCCTCGATCTTCGACGCCCCGCTGACCAAGGTGATCGGCAACCAGGTCAAGGTCGCGGCGTGGTACGACAACGAGTGGGGCTACTCCAACCGGCTCGGTGACCTGGTGGCGTACGTTGGCGCGAGCCTGTGACCCAGCGACCTGCCTCACAGGTTAGGGTCTAGCCCGTTATGTCTCTGAATCTCACGCAGCTCATCGAGCAGGGTGTCGCGGGCAAGCGAGTACTCGTGCGCTCCGACCTCAACGTCCCGTTGGAAGGCACCACGATCACCGACGACGGTCGCATCCGTGCCTCGGTGCCCACGATCAAGGCGCTGGCCGACGCTGGCGCCAAGGTCGTAGTGGTCGCCCACCTCGGTCGGCCGAAGGGAGAGCCGGACCCGGCCTACTCGCTGGCCCCCGTGGCGACCCGCCTCGGTGAGCTGCTCGGTGCCGAGGTCGCCTTCGCGACCGACACCGTCGGCGACTCCGCCAGCTCGGTCGTCGGCGGACTCGCCGACGGCCAGGTCGCGCTGCTGGAGAACGTACGCTTCAACGCCGGTGAGACGAGCAAGGACGACATCGAGCGGGCCACCTTCGCCGCCGAGCTCGCCGCCCTGGCCGACGCCTTCGTCTCCGACGGCTTCGGCGTGGTCCACCGCAAGCAGGCCTCCGTCTACGACGTCGCCAAGCTGCTCCCGAGCGCGCAGGGCGGCCTGGTGGCCACCGAGATCGAGGTGCTCAAGCGGCTCACCGAGACCCCCGAGCGGCCCTACGTGGTCGTCCTCGGCGGCTCGAAGGTCTCCGACAAGCTCGGCGTGATCGACAACCTGCTCGGCAAGGCGGACAAGCTGCTCATCGGGGGCGGCATGGTCTTCACCTTCCTCAAGGCCCAGGGCTACGAGGTCGGCCAGTCGCTGCTCGAGGAGGACCAGATCCTCACCGTGCTCGGCTACCTCGAGCGTGCCGAGGAGATCGGCGTCGAGATCCTGCTACCGACCGACATCGTGGTCGCCGACTCCTTCGGCGACGAGGCCTCGGCCCGCGTGGTCGCGGCCAACGCGATCCCGCCCGACTCGCTCGGGCTCGACATCGGTCCGGAGTCGGGCCAGACGTACGCCGCCGCGCTCGAGGGCGCCAAGACGGTCTTCTGGAACGGCCCGATGGGCGTCTTCGAGCAGGCTGCCTTCGCCGAGGGCACCCGTGCGGTCGCCCAGGCTCTCACCACGATCGACGGCCTCTCGGTCGTCGGCGGTGGCGACTCCGCCGCGGCGATCCGCCAGCTCGGGTTCGCCGATGACCAGTTCGGTCACATCTCGACCGGCGGGGGTGCCTCGCTCGAATACCTGGAGGGCAAGACCCTTCCGGGCGTCGCCGTGCTGGACGAGGCGACCGTGGTCGGGGGACTGGGCTGATGGCCGCCAAGAAGCCGGCCACGGGGCGCACCCCGCTCATCGCCGGCAACTGGAAGATGAACCTCAACCACCAAGAAGCGGTGGTCCTGGTCCAGAAGCTCGCCTGGACGCTCTCCGACAAGCGCCACGACTTCGCTGCCGTGGAGGTGGCGGTCTTCCCGCCGTTCACCGACATCCGTTCGGTGCAGACGCTGGTCGACGGCGACAAGATGCGCATCACCTACGGCGCCCAGAACGTCTCCACCCAGGAGTCCGGCGCCTACACCGGCGAGGTCTCGGCCGCGATGCTGGCCAAGCTCGGCTGCTCCTATGTGATCGTGGGTCACTCCGAGCGTCGTGAGCACTATGGCGAGACTGACGAGATCGTCGCGCTCAAGGCCAAGGTCGCGCTCAAGCACAACATGATCCCGATCGTCTGCGTCGGCGAGGGCCTCGAGGTCCGCCAAGCCGGCAACCACCTCGACCACTGCACCGCCCAGGTCGAGGGCTCGCTGGCCGGGCTCACCGACGCCGAGGTCGGCCAGGTCGTGATCGCCTACGAGCCGGTCTGGGCAATCGGCACGGGGGAGACCGCCACCGCGCAGGACGCTCAGGAGGTCTGCGCCGGCATCCGGGACCAGCTCGAGAAGAGCTACGGCGCGGAGATCGCCGATGGCGTACGCATCCTCTACGGCGGCTCGGTGAAGCCCAACAACGTGGCTGCGCTGATGCAGGAGGCAGACGTCGACGGGGCGCTGGTCGGCGGGGCGAGCCTCTCGGTCGAGGACTTCGCGGCCATCTCGCGCTACTACGACCTGCCAGTCCTCTAAGCCGGTCCTCTAGGCCAGTGCTGTAGGTTTCGGGCTCTCCAGATAGGATTTCAGACGTGGAACTTCTCTTCACCATCATCCTGGTCATCGCGAGTGCGCTGATGATCCTGCTCGTGCTGCTTCACAAGGGCCGCGGTGGCGGACTCTCCGACATGTTCGGCGGCGGTGTCTCGAGCTCGCTGGGTGGATCCTCAGTCGTCGAGCGCAACCTCGACCGGCTCACCATCGGCATCGGTGTCATCTGGTTCGCCTGTGTGATCGCGCTCGGCCTGCTGATGGCCTACTGAAACATTCCCCTTCAGCGCACGCGCGATAGCGTCTAAACTCATCGACGCTGGACGGAGATTTTGCCGTCCGATTCCCCCAAAGTGGCCTCTCGGGGCTGCGAACTTTAAGTTGAGAGAGGACACCGCAGCACCATGGCAGGTGGAGGGAACGCGATTCGGGGCTCCCGAGTCGGTGCTGGGCCGATGGGTGAGGCGGAGCGCGGCGAAGCTGCGCCACGGAAGGCCGTCACCTACTTCTGCACCAACGCACATCGCTCGGTCATCACCTTCGCCGTCGAGGCGACGCCCCCGGATTCCTGGGACTGCCCGAAGTGTGGGCTCCCAGCTGGTCTGGACGAGGAGAACGCGCCCCCGGCGCCGAAGATCGAGCCTTACAAGACCCACCTCGCCTACGTGAAGGAGCGCCGCTCTGACGCCGAGGCCGAGGACATCCTGGAGGAGGCAATCGCCCTTCTCCGCTCTCGCCGTAAATCCGGCGAGATCATCTTCTGAAACACCCGCCGAGTCGGCGCATCTGCTCCAAGCAGAGGCGCCGACTCGGCGCATTCTGACCACAACCCGCGCCGAGTCGGCCCGTCATGGCGAGCCGACTCGGCGGGGAGTCAGCAGGTTGCGCCGAAGATGGACTCGGCGTACTCCGGGTGGTCGATGAAGGGGTTCCGGTTGCGCTGGTAGGTCGAGTAGATGGCGTTGTTGCGGGTGCGTTCGGCTGCGGTGACGGGGTCGGCGTTGTGCCAGCCGAGCAGTACGCAGACCTTGCCGAGGTAGTTGGTCGAGCCGTTGACGGAGTTGTTGACCTCGAGGTCGGCGAAGCTGTCATCGCCGTTGTAGCGCACGGCCATGTAGAGGATGCCGCGGGCGAGGTCGCCCTTGACGCTGTCGCGCGGCTCGAAGGAGTCGGCGTCGGTCCAGCAGTCGCCGCACTCCGAGACTGCGGACCCGCCCAGGTCGAAGTCCTTGTTGCCGCGGGTGGAGTTGACGGTGACGTCCTCGGGCCGCAGGTGGTGCACGTCGGTGCCGGGGCCGTTGCCGGTGCCGAAGTCGCCGTGGCTCTGCGGCCAGGTGTGCTCGCGGTTCCAGTTGTTGGCGTCGCCGCCGTTGTTGGTCTTCGGTGTGGAGAGCCCGGAGTAGAACTCGATCACGTTCGCGGAGTTGTTCGGGTCCTGATCGAGGACCTTCAGCGCCTCCCAGACCGCGCTGTAGGACAGCGTGGTGTGGCCGTCGATGATGTTGTGCAGCGCCGACTTCAGCGACGATCCGGACAGGCCGGCGGCCGAGTCGTAGTAACCCGCCGGAATGGTCGGGTCCGCGGTCGGGGTGGCTGTCGGAGTCGGGGTCGGGGTCGGCGTGGAGCCGGCGAACGCGAAGGCGGTGGCGTTCTTGTGGCCGGGATGGGAGAAGTACGCCGTCAGGGTGCCGGTCACGTCGATCTGACGCCCCTTGAGGCCGGGGTTGGACCGGAGGCCCCAAGCGCTGCGGAACGCGTCGGGGATCTGCACGTAGAGCATCTTGGACGTGCTGGTCTCCGAGGCCGAGTCAGCGATCGCGAGAGCGTAGTCGTTGGGGTAGTTGCTGGTCACGACCGTGCTGGTCGCTGTGGGCTGGCCGACGACGTAGCCGCGTACGGTGGCCGTCGAGCCGTTCTGAGTGGCGATCGCCGTGGTGACGTTGATCGTGGCCGCCTGGGCCGGGGCGGTCGTGATCACGACCGCCATGAAGCTCGCCAGGGCGAGGGCAACGAGGCTGGCCAGGGTCAGGCCGAGCCGCCGAGAGGCGCTGAAGGACATGCTCGGATGGTGGCAGGTCCGCAGGGGTGCGCGGCACCCGATGCGGGAAAGATTTACCCGGCGTTAGCATGCTGGGTAACTGAATTCCCGAGACGTTCGCGCCGACTCGGCGTCGGTCAGAGCTTCGAGGCGGCGGCCCGATCCAGGAACCAGGTGGTCTCGGTGGTGCCGGTCACGCCGGTGGCGGGGATCTCGGTGATCGGAGCGCCGGCATGTGCCTTGGCCACGGCTTCGGCCTTGCCCTCGCCGCTGACCAGGAACCAGACGGTCGTGGACCGGCGCAGCGCCTCGAAGGTGAAGGTGATGCGCTCGGGCGGGGGCTTGGGGGATCCGGTGACGCCGACGGCGATCGCGTCCTTCGCCTCGAGCTGTGGGAAGCCGGGGAAGAGGGAGGCGATGTGGCCGTCGGGGCCGACGCCGAGCATCAGGATGTCGAAGCCGCCGGAGCCGTGGCTGCGTACGTCCTCGGAGAACTGTGCCGCGGCCTCGTCGACGCTCAGGCCGGAGTCGGTGGCCGGCATCTCGTGGATGCGGTGGTCCGGGACGCCGACCTCGGTCAGGAAGGCGGCGCGGGCCTGGCCGGCGTTGCGGTCGGGGGAGTCGGCGGCGACATAGCGCTCGTCGCCGAAGAAGAACTCGACCGCACCCCAGTCGACACCCGACTCGGGCGAGAGGCGGGCGATCTCGCGATGGATCGCCTCGGCGATCGTGCCACCGGTCAGGCCGATGGTGGGGACGTCGCCGGCCGCCTGCAGGTCGGCAAGGCGGCTGAGGAACTCTCCGGCGACCGCCGAGGCCAGGGCCTCGGCGGTGTCGTGGACCTCGATGAGTGACTCGGGATGACCGTCGCTGGTCACGTGCGCTTCTCTCTGTAGTAGGCGATGAGGGATTGGGTGGAGGTGTCCTGCTGCTTGGCGGTGTCCGCGTCACCGGAGACCGCCGGGCTGATCTGGACGGCGAGCTGCTTGCCGAGCTCGACGCCCCATTGGTCGAAGGAGTCGATGCCCCACACCACGCCCTGGGTGAAGGTGATGTGCTCGTAGAGGGCGATCAGCTGGCCCAGTACGCCGGGGGTCAGCGACGGCGCCATGATCGAGGTGGTCGGCCGGTTGCCGGAGAAGACCCGGGCGTTGACGATGTCCTCCGCGGTGCCCTCGGCGCGCACCTGCTCGGCGGTCTTGCCGAAGGCGAGCGCCTGGGTCTGGGCGAAGAAGTTGGCCAGGAACAGCTCGTGCACGTCGATGCTCTGCCCATCGCTGGCGTCCACGAGCGGATAGGCGGGGTTGGCGAACGCGATGAAGTCGGCCGGGATCACCCGGGTGCCCTGGTGGATCAGCTGGTAGAACGCGTGCTGTCCGTTGGTGCCGGGCTCGCCCCAGAACACCTCGCCGGTGTCGGTGGTGACCGCGGTGCCGTCCCAGCGCACCGACTTGCCGTTGGACTCCATCGTCAGCTGCTGGAGGTACGCAGGGAACCGGTGCAGCAGCTGGGAGTAGGGCAGCACGGCGTGGGTCTGAGCGTCGAGGAAGTTGACGTACCAGACGTTCAGGAGACCCATCAGCGCCGGCACGTTCTGCGCGAGCGGCGTCTTCGCGAAGTGCTCGTCGATCGCCTGGAACCCGCCGAGGAACTCGGCGAACCCCTCCGGCCCGATGGCGATCGCCAGGGAGGTGCCGATCGCGGAGTCGACGGAGTAGCGGCCGCCGACCCAGTCCCAGAAGCCGAAGGCGTTCTCCGGGTCGATCCCGAAGTCGGCGACCTTGTCCAGAGCGGTGGATACCGCGACGAAGTGCTTCTTCACGGCATCGGCGGAGTCGACCTCGCTGTGCCCGTTCTCGGCAAGCGCGTCGAGCAGCCAGGTGCGCGCGAGGCGGGCGTTGGTCAGCGTCTCCAGCGTCGAGAAGGTCTTCGAGGAGACGACGAACAGCGTGGTGGCGGGGTCGAGCCCCTTCAGCTTCTGGCCGGCGTCGGTGGGATCGATGTTGGAGATGAACCGGCACTCGATCTCCGGGTGACGGAACGGCTCGAGCGCTTCGTACGCCATCACCGGGCCCAGGTCGGAGCCGCCGATGCCGATGTTGACGACGGTGCGGATCCGTTCGTCGGTGACGCCCCTCCACTCACCGGAGCGGACTCGGTCGGCGAAGGCGTACATCTTCGCCAGGGTCTCGTGGACGGCGGGCACGACGTCGGTGCCGTCGACCTCGAGGGAGGCGTCGGCGGGAAGCCGCAGGGCGGTGTGGAGTACCGCGCGGTCCTCGGTGACGTTGATGTGCTCGCCGGCGAGCATCGCGTCCCGCCGCGCCTCCAGGCCGACCTGCTCGGCGAGAGCGAGCAGGCTGGCCAGGAGGTCGTCGGTGATGAGGTCCTTGGAGAGGTCGACGTGGAGGTCGGCCGCCTCGAAGGTGAAGCGTGAGGCCCGGCCGGGATCATCGGCGAACCACGAGCGCAGGTCGGGCTCGAAGCCGGCCCGCAGCTCGGTGAGTGCCTTCCAAGCGTCCGTCGTCGTTGCGTCGACCGGGCCTTGGCTCACTTCTTGACCGCCTCGATCTGGGCGACGACGGTGTCGACGAGCTCGGTCCAGGAGACCTTGAACTTGTCGACGCCCTCGGTCTCGAGCACCAGGAAGACGTCATCGAGGTCGACCCCGACCGAGCGGAGCGACTCGAAGACCGTTGCGGCCTCGGCGCCCTTGCCGGTGACGACGTCGCCCTTGACCTCACCGTGGTCGGCGAAGGCCTCCATCGTCTTCTCCGGCATGGTGTTGACCGTGTCGGCCACGACCAGGTCGGTGACGTAGAGGGTGTCGGGGTAGGCCGGGTTCTTGACCCCGGTCGAGGCCCACAGCGGCCGCTGGGCGTTGGCGCCGGCACCGGCCAGGGCGGTCCAGCGCTCGCCGGCGTGGACCTCCTCGAAGGCGGCGTAGGCGGCGATCGCGTTGGCCACCGCGGCCTTGCCGAGCAGCGCGCTGGCCTCGGGGGTGCCGATCGCCTCGAGCCGCTTGTCGATCTCGGAGTCGACGCGGGAGACGAAGAACGACGCCACGCTGCGGATCGTGGACAGGTCCTTGCCGGCCGCCTTGGCCTGCTCCAGACCGGTCAGGTAGGCGTCCATCACGGCCCGGTAGCGCTCGACCGAGAAGATCAGGGTCACGTTGACCGAGATGCCCTCGGCGATCGCGGCGGTGATCGCCGGGAGCCCCTCGAGGGTCGCCGGGATCTTGATCAGCGCGTTGGGGCGGTCGACCGCGGCCCACAGCGCCTTCGCGGAGGCGATGGTCGCCTCGGTGTCGTTGGCCAGGGTAGGCTCGACCTCGATCGAGACCCGGCCGTCGTCCTTGGTGGACTCGGCGACCGGCGCGAGGATGTCGCAGGCGTTGCGTACGTCCTCGGTGGTGAGGCCGAAGATGACCTCGTCGACGGACTTGCCGTCGGCCACCAGCGAGCGCAGCTGCTCGTCGTAGCGCTCGCCGTTGGCGATCGCGGCGGCGAAGATGGTCGGGTTGGTGGTCACCCCGACGACGGACTTCTCCTTGACGAGATCGGCGAGGTTGCCGGTCTCGATCCGCTCGCGGGAGAGGTCATCGAGCCAGATGGATACGCCGGCCTCGGCCAGCGCCTTGAGACGGTCAGACATATTTCATGCTCCCTTGTTGATGGCGGCGAGGCTCTCCTTGGCGGCCGTGACGACCGCCTCGGGGGTGAAGCCGTACTCCTTGAACAGCAGCGCACCGGACGCCGAGGCGCCGAAGTGCTCGAGCGAGACGATCCGGCCGGCGTCGCCGACGTACTCCCGCCAGCCCTGCTTCACGCCGGCCTCGACGCTGACGCGCGCCTTGACGTTGGGCGGGATCACCGAGTCCCGGTAGTCCTGCTCCTGGGCCTCGAACCACTCCAGGCAGGGCAGCGAGACGACGCGGGCGCCGATGCCCTCCTTCGCCAGCTCCTCGCGGGCGGCGACTGCGTACTGCACCTCGGAGCCGGTGCCGAGCAGCACGACGTCGACGGTGCCGGTGGGGGAGTCGAGGAGTACGTAGCCGCCCTTCGCCACGCCGCTGGTGTCGGCGTAGCCGTCGACCCCGCGCGGGAAGGTCGGCAGCGCCTGACGGGTCAGGATGAGCGCCGAGGGGCGGTCGTGGTGCTTGAGCACCTCGAGCCACGCGGCGGCGGTCTCGTTGGCGTCGGCAGGACGGACCACGTCGAGGCCCGGGATGGCCCGGACCGCGGCGAGGTGCTCGACCGGCTGGTGGGTCGGGCCGTCCTCGCCCAGACCGACGGAGTCGTGGGTCCAGACGTGGATCACCGGCAGCTTGGACAGTGCCCCGACGCGTACGGCGCCTCGCATGTAGTCGGAGAACTGGAAGAACGTGCCGCCGAAGGCCTTCGTGGGCGAGTGGGCCACGATGCCGTTGAGGATCGCGCCCATGGCGTGCTCGCGGATGCCGAAGTGGAGCACGCGGCCGGCGTAGGGGTCGCCCTTCCACTCATCTGTGGAGCGGTCCTCCGGGACGAAGCTGGGCGCACCGGCGATCGTGGTGTTGTTGGAGCCGGCGAGGTCGGCCGAACCGCCCCACAGCTCGGGCAGCACCGGCGCCAGCGCGTTGATCACCTTGCCGGAGGCGGCACGCGTGGCGATGCCCTTGGCGTCGGCCTCGAAGAACGGCAGCGCGTCGGCGATGTCGGCGGGGAGTTCCCCGGCCTGCAGCCGCTCGAGCAGCTTGGCGCCCTCCGGGTTGGCCTTGGCCCAGGCGGCCTCCTCGGCGCGCCAGGCCGCCTCGGCCTTCTCGCCGCGCTCGATGAGCTGGCGGGTGTGGGCGAGCACCTCGGGGTCGACGTCGAAGGACTTCGCCGGGTCGAAGCCCAGGATCTCCTTCGTCGCGGCGACCTCCTCGGCGCCGAGCGCCGAACCGTGGGCGGCCTCGGTGTTCTGCGCGTTGGGTGCGGGCCAGGCGATGACGGTGCGCAGCACGATCAGCGACGGCTGGTCGGTGACCTCGCCGGCGGCGTTGATCGCGTCGAACAGCGCCGGGACGTCCTCGGAGTAGCCGGTGCCGTCGTGGGTCCAGTCGACCTCCTGGACGTGCCAGCCGTAGGCCCGGTAGCGAGCCGCGACGTCCTCGGTGAACGCGACGTTGGTGTCACCCTCGATCGAGATCCGGTTGGCGTCGTAGATCATCGTGAGGTTGCCGAGCTTCTGGGTGCCGGCGATCGAGCTCGCCTCGCTGCTGACGCCCTCCTGCAGGTCGCCGTCGCCAGCCAGGACGTACGTCTTGTGGTCGAACGGGCTCGGCTGGTCGACCGGGGTGTCCGGGTCGAGCAGGCCGCGCAACCGGCGCTGGGCCATCGCGATGCCGACGGCGTTGGCGACACCCTGGCCGAGCGGGCCGGTGGTCACCTCCACGCCGCGGGTGTGGCCGCGCTCGGGGTGACCCGGGGTCAGTGAGCCCCAGGTGCGCAGGCTCTCCAGGTCGCCGAGCTCGAGACCGAAGCCGCCGAGGTAGAGCTGGATGTAGAGGGTGACGCTCGAGTGGCCGACGGAGAGCACGAACCGGTCGCGACCGAGCCAGTCGGTGTCGGCCGGGTTGTGCTTCATCACCTTCTGGAAGAGCAGATAGGCAGCCGGGGCCAGGCTCATCGCGGTGCCAGGGTGGCCGTTGCCGACCTTCTGCACGGAGTCCATGGCGAGTACGCGGACGGTGTCCACGGCCTTGCTGTCCAGATCGGTCCACTCGAGTACAGGTTTGGTGCTCACGAGGTGCCTTTTCAAATCGTAGAGTCCACTTGGGAAGTTCTTGGGCTGGCCGTGGGGGCTGCCGAATCCGAGCCTACTCACGCCCCGGGTTAGACTGCGAGCCGCATGCTGTGAACTGCCTGTATGAGCCGCATGTGAAGCCTCAACCCGATCGAGAAGGATCTTCTCAGTGACGCACGTCGAACAGCCGGTCCCCGACCTCGACCAGCGTAGCGACCGCGCGTCAATGCGCGATGTCATCTCGGCGTACGTCTCTTTGACGAAGCCCCGCGTGATCGAGCTGCTGCTGCTCACGACCGTGCCGGTGATGTTCTTCGCCGCCCAGGGTGTGCCGGGCGTCGGTCTGGTCGCGGCCACGGTCGTCGGCGGGATCTTCTCGGCCGGCTCGGCCTCGGTCTTCAACTGCGTCTACGACCGCGACATCGACGAGCAGATGAGGCGTACGCGGCGCCGGGCGCTGCCGCGGCACGTGGTCACCCCGCGCGCGGCCCTGATCTTCGGGTCGGTGCTCGCCGTGCTGTCGGTGCTGGTGCTCGGGTTCTTCGTGAACTGGCTCTCCGCGGGCCTGTCGCTGGCTGCCAACGCCTTCTACGTCTTCGTCTACACGATGCTGCTCAAGCGGCGCACCACGCAGAACATCGTCTGGGGCGGCATCGCAGGCTGCTTCCCGACCCTGATCGGCTGGACTGCGGTCACCAACTCGGTGAACTGGGAGCCGCTGATCCTGTTCATGGTCGTCTTCTTCTGGACCCCGCCGCACACCTGGGCCCTGGCGCTGCGCTACCGCGAGGACTACGCGCAGGTCGACGTGCCGATGCTGCCGGTGGTCAAGTCCGCCCGTCACGTGGGCGCTCAGATCGTGGCGTACTCCTGGGTCATGGTCGCCACCTCGCTGCTGATGTGGCCCCTCGCCTCCACCGGCTGGCTCTACCCGGTCGCAGCCATCGGCCTCGGCGCCGTCTTCCTCGTCCAGGCCCACCAGCTGCACGCTCGTGCCAAGGGCACCGAGGATCTCACCAAGATCCGCCCGATGCAGCTCTTCCACTCGAGCAACCTCTACCTGAGCCTGCTCTTCGTCGCCCTCGCGGTCGACCCGCTCATCGGCTGACCCCCTCCCCGCCGAGGCGTCAGCTACGTCGGCCCAAGCGTCAGTGGCGTCGGTCGAGTCGGCAGAACACTGCCCGTTCGGCCGACGCGCCTGACGCCTCGGCCTGTAGGAGTGACTTCTCGGCCGACCGGGGTGACGCCTCGGCGAGGGTGAGTCAGGCGGTGTGGGCGCGGGTGGAGACGAGGACGCGGGCGAGGCCGGCGGAGATCAGGGCGGCGCCGAGCATGTGGAAGCCGACGAGAAGGACGGGGAGGTCGGTGAGGTACTGGACCCAGCCGATCAGGCCCTGAGCGAGCTCGATGACCAGCAGGACGATCGTGACCCGGCGGACGTACACGTTCTTGCGGCCGAGCCACAGCGTGACCAGGGTCGCGGCGATGAGCGCGTAGACGGCGTAGGCGTGGATGTGGGACATCAGGGCCGGATCGAGGCCGGTGCGGCGGGACTCGAGGTCGCCGGAGTGGGGGCCGGAGCCGGTCACGACCGTGCCGAGCCAGAGCGAGAGCCAGCCGACGACGAAGGTGACCACGGCTGCGACGCGTACGTTGCGCGGCGCGGCTTCGCGCCCGGGGGAGCGGATCTCGTCGAGCAGCCAGACGCACAGACCGACCATCGCCATCGAGGCGAGCAGGTGGAGCGCGACGACGTAGGGGTTGAGCTGGCTGAGGACGGTGAATCCGCCGAGGATTGCCTGGAGCGGGACGCCGAAGGCGATGATGATCGCCAGGTTGCGGATGACACCTCGACGGTTCCAGGCAGCGACGACGACCGTGATGGCGATCGCGGCCACGACGTAGGTCAGCAGCCGGTTGCCGAACTCGATGACGCCGTTGATCCCGAGCGCCTCGTGAGCCACGTAGGACTCCTCGGTGCACTTGGGCCAGGTCGGGCAGCCGAGTCCGGAGCCCGTCAACCGGACCACTCCGCCGGTGACCACGATCCCGATATTGGCGATCAGGTTGGCCACCGCCAGCCCGAACAGGTGCGCGTGGAGCCAGCCGAGAACCTTGTCCTTGGCCGAGGGAGTCGGGCCGGTTGCGGGTTCGGTGGACGTCATTCCCACTTGAAGGTCCTAGCTGTGAGGGTGGAGCCGAGAACGGCCCAGATCAGGAGTACGCCGAGGTCTCGCCAGGCCGGGACGCCGTCGAGGAAGGCGGTGCGTACGGCCTCTCCGAGCGCGCCCGAGGGGAGCCAACGGGCGACGTCGCCGTAGGCGCCGTACGCCGTCAGCGGCAGCACCACGGCACCGCCGGCCAGGAGAAGCAGGTAGATGAGGTTGGCCGCGGCCAGGGTCGCCTCGGCGCGCAGCACGCCGGCGACGAAGAGCCCGAGGGAGGCGAAGGCCAGCGTGCCCATCGCGATCGCGAGGAAGAAGGCGAGCACGGTGCCGAACCCTGCGGCGGGGGTCCAGCCGAGGATCTGGCCGACGGCGCCGATGACGAAGAGCTGTACGAGCTGTACGCAGCCGAGCGCGAGCACCTTGCCGGCGAGCAGGCCGATCCGGGGGAGCGGTGAGGCACCCAGGCGCTTGATCACGCCGTAGCGCCGCTCGAACCCGGTCGCGATCGCGAGGCTCGTGAATGAGGTCGACATGATCGCCAGGGCGAGGACGCCCGGGGTGAGGAGGTCGACCAGGGCCCGGTCGGTGCCGAGGTCGAGGTCGATCGCGTTGCCGGCGGTGACGCCGCCGACCAGCACCATCACCGGGATCACGACGGCGAGGAGGAGTTGCTCGCCGTTGCGGAGCATCAGCTTGGCCTCCATCAGCGCCTGGGCGACCACCTGCCGGGTGATCGGGGCGCCGCCGGGCTTCGGGGTGAAGGTCCCCGTGGCCACCTCAGACATGCTCGACCCCCTCGCTGAGATGGACCCCTCCGGTGAGATCGAGGAAGACGTCCTCGAGGCTCCTGCGACCCAGGGTCAGCGACTCCGGGAGGACGTCGTTCTCCTCGCACCAGCGGCTCACCTTGGAGAGCGTGGTCGGGTCGGCCTTCCCGGTGACCCGCATCGAGCGCTCGTCGAGCAGGGTGACCTCGGTGTCCTCGCCGAGCGCCTTGCGCAGCGACTCGCGGGCACCGGGCGGGAACGGCTTGGTCACCACCAGTCTCACGGTGGCGGTCGCGCCACCTCTGGTGAGCTCGAGCGGAGTGCCCGAGGCGATCATCCGGCCGCGGTCGATGATGTGCACCTGGTCGGCCAGCTCCTCGGCCTCCTCCAGGTAGTGGGTGGTCAGCACGACGGTGACGCCGTCGGCGCGCAGCTCGCGCAGCAGCTCCCAGGTCGTACGCCGCCCCTGCGGGTCCATGCCTGCCGTCGGTTCGTCCACGAACACCAGCTCCGGACGGCCCACCAGCGCCATCGCCAGCCCGAGCCGCTGCTGCTGCCCGCCGGAGAGTCGTCGGTAGGGGGTGCGGCCGCACTCGCCCAGGCCGAGCCGCTCGGCCAGGTAGTCGACGTCGAGCGGGTGCGCGTGCAGCCGGGCGATGTGCTTGAGCATCTCCATGGCGCGTACGCCGCTCCAGGCGCCCTGCCCCTGCAGCATCACCCCGATCCGGGGGAGCAGCTGCTTGCGGTCGGCGATGGGGTCGAGCCCGAGGACGCGCACCGTCCCCTGCTGGGGCTTCCGGTAGCCCTCGCAGGTCTCCAGGGTCGTCGTCTTGCCGGCACCGTTGGGCCCGAGAACGGCCGTGATCGAGCCCTCCGCGACGCTCAGCGTGAGTCCGTCGACGGCCGTCTTGTCGCCATAGGTCATGCGCAGGTCGCGTACCTCGACAGCAGGCCTGGCGACGGAAGAGTCCACGGCGGCAGTCTAAGAAGGCGTACGCCACCGACCCAATCGCCTAGGTGCGATCCTGTGGATTCTTAGGTGCCTGTAAGGACGTTGGCCGCCCAACTCCCACCGAAGGACGGCCAACGCGGGGATGAGACGGGATGCCCCTAGGCCTATGACGCGGTGTCTCAGACACAATTTCTGCTCAGAAGATCAACAGGCAAGGCGGTCAGGAATCGAGAAGCCTCGCAGGCCCCGGGATTCCTAAGGTCAAGACATGTTCACACTTGAGACCATCACCATCGACGCAACCGACGCCACGGACGCCCGGGCGTTCTACGAGAAGGCCTTCGGGCTCACCGACCAGATCTCTGTACGCCAGGGCCCGGGCACCGGCACCGGCCGCCCGTTCACGATCTCCCTGGTCGTCAGCCAGCCCTCGACGGTCGACAGCCTCGTTGACTCCGCGCTCACAGCCGGCGCCACCTCGCTCAAGCCGGTCGAGAAGTCGTTCTGGGGCTACGGCGGCATCGTCCAGGCCCCCGACGGCTCGATCTGGAAGATCGCCACCTCGGCGAAGAAGGACAACGGCCCCGCCACCCGCGAGATCGACGACATCGTCCTGCTCCTCGGCGTCGCCGACGTCAAGGCGACCAAGCGGTTCTACGCCGAGCGCGGGCTCGGCGTGAAGCGGAGCTTCGGAGGCAAGTACGCCGAGTTCGAGGCCGCTCCCGGTGCCGTCCAGCTCGCGATCTACCCCCGGCGCGCCCTGGAGAAGGAGACCGGTGTCGCGCTCGACCCGGCCGCTGCGTACGGAATCGTGCTGGGTGGCGGCAGCGAGGCCTTCACCGACCCCGACGGGTTCACCTGGCAGGCTGGGGACCATGGCACGCACGATCGCGACGAACACGACCGTTGATCTCGAGGGGCTCCTGGAGTTCGTACGTCCCCGCCACCAGATGATCCTGGTGACCAGCCGAGCCGACGGGTCACCGCAGCTCTCGCCGGTCACCGGGGGCGTCGACGACGACGGGCGGATCGTGATCGCGACCTACCCCGAACGAGCCAAGACCCGCAACGCCCGCATCCGTCCGCAGGTGAGCGTGATGGTCCTCTCCGAGGAGTGGAACGGCGCCTGGGTGCAGGTCGACGGCGAGGCCGAGGTGCTCGACGCGACCGCGGGGGAGGAGGCCCTGGACGCCTTCGTCACCTACTTCCGCAACATCTCCGGCGAGCACTCCGACTGGGACGAGTACCGCCAGGCCATGGTCGACCAGGGCAAGTCCCTCCTCCGGATCACCCCGAAGCGCTGGGGCCCGGTCGCCACCGGCGGTTTCCCCGCCCGCCTCACGTAAACCAGTGGCACCAGACGTACGCCGCTGACTACCGTTTCCACCACAGCAACACACGACGAGGAGATGAGCATGCGCAGGTCGGTCGAGATCCGCACCGCCGCCGGGAACCCCGGTCAGGCGAGCGAAGCCTGCCTGCCGTCCGACCTCCGCTCGGACCGCATCTGCCAGGAGCCGCCGACGCGCTGAGCCACAGCGCATCCCGTTGAAGGGCCGCTCCCACCGAGAAAAACCCCGGCCGGAGCGGCCCTTCCGCATGCCCGGCCACGACGCGAGGAAAGAAGATGACGAACGAGTTCCCTATCGCCCTGCCCGGCGTCACGGCAGAGACCCTGATGTGGGCGCGCCCGCATGAGATCGAGCACGCCGCCCAGGACCAGCTGCGCAACATCTCCAAGCTGCCCTGGGTGCACGGCGTACGTGTCATGCCGGACGTGCATCTCGGCAAGGGCGCCACGGTCGGCTCCGTGGTCGCGATGAAGGACGCGGTCTCGCCGAGTGCGGTCGGCGTCGACATCGGCTGCGGGATGATGGCGGTCAAGACCTCGGTCAGGACCAGCGACCTGCCCGACGACCTCGGCCCGTTGCGCTCGGCCATCGAGGAGGCGGTCCCGGTCGGGTTCCAGGCGAACGACGGCCAGGCCGGCGTCGTCCGCAAGGACCTGAAGCTGAGGGTCGCCTTCGACAAGCTCTTCGGCGGCTTCGAGGAGCTGCGGGCGCCGAAGCTCGACGACCGGCACAAGCGGGCGGTCGCGCAGTGCGGCTCGCTCGGCGGCGGCAATCACTTCATCGAGGTGACGTCGGACGACGACGGCGTGATCTGGCTGATGCTGCACTCCGGAAGCCGCAACATCGGCAAGGAGATCGCCGAGCGGCACATCTACGCGGCCAAGGGGCTCGAGCACAACCTCGGTCTGCCGGACCGCGACCTGGCGGTCTTCCTGGCCGGCACCGCGGAGATGGACGCCTACCTGCACGACCTCTACTGGGCGCAGGACTACGCCAAGCTCAACCGGCAGATCATGATGGCCACGGTGAAGAGCGTCTTCGCGCGCTTCTTCCCCGAGGTCGTGTGGGGCCAGGAGGTCAACGCCCACCACAACTACGTCGCTCGGGAGACGTACGACGGCGTCGACCTGGTGGTCACCCGCAAGGGTGCGATCTCGGCCAAGTCCGACGAGTTCGGGCTGATCCCCGGGTCGATGGGCACCGGTTCGTACGTCGTGCGCGGGCTCGGCAACGAGGCGTCCTACTGCTCCGCCTCCCACGGCGCGGGGCGGAAGATGTCGCGTACGAAGGCGAAGAGGATGTTCAGCGTCGCTGACCTCGCCGCTCAGACCGAGGGCGTCGAGTGCCGCAAGGACGCCGGCGTCGTCGACGAGATCCCCGGCGCGTACAAGTCGCTGGAGAGCGTCATCGAGGCCCAGACCGATCTGGTCTCGGTCGAGGCCCGCCTCCGCACGCTCCTCTGCGTGAAGGGCTGAGGTTGTGAAGCTGAGGGTGGCCTATAGGTCACTCTCAGCTTCACAACCCTCGGGCGGGGGCGGGTCGGCGGCGCTGCCAGATCCCGAGGCGGTGGCTCCACGGCAGCCGCGGGTTCAGTTGGCGCGGCTCGGAGAGGTGGACCAGGTCGAAGTCGGGGCCGAGCGCGCGGGTCATGTCCTCGGGGACGTACGTCCATGGCGGGCCCGGCTCCTCGCTCGGCCGGTCGATCGGGAAGATCCCCGACGCGACCCGCCCGCCGGGGCGTACGACCGCGCGGGCCAGGTCACCGACGCGGCCGCGCCAGGCGGGCGGCAGCGCGCAGAAGAAGGTGTGGTCCCACATCAGGTCGACCGGTCCGCCGGTCGCGGCCAGGACGGCGTCGACGTCGAATGCGTCGCCGACGACGTAGGTGAGGTCCGGGTAATGCTTCGCTGCGTGGGCGGCCGCCGTGGGCGAGACGTCGACAACCGTCGTACGCCATCCGGCAGCCGCCAACCCCGCCGCGTCGTGTCCCCGGCCGGCACCTGGCGCGAAGGCGGTGCCGGGCTCCCCGAACAGCGCCGCGTCCTCCTCGATGTACGCCAGGGGAGCGCCGAGGTCCCAGCCGGTCGTGCCGCGGACGTACGCGGTTTCCCAGTCCGTGGGGTCATTGACGGTCATGGGCCACAGTCTCTCGGACCGGCGCAGGGGTGGAAAGCAGGGCGGTTCCGTGCGCCGTCGTCGACAGGTACGCTTTCGAACATGAGATCGACTGGCGGCGCGTCCCCGCGCGACGTACCGCTGCCGTTCGACATCGCTCCCGACGCGTTGCCCGCGCCCGTCAAGCGATCATCGGCGCCTGCGCCGGAAGAGGGGACGCAGGTCTACCGTCTCGTCGGCGCCCACCTCACCTCTCGCGGCCTCCCGCCGGGCTCCGACCTGATGATCAACCCCCGCCGACCCAAGCGCGGCGAGGTGGCGGTCGTACGCTTCGGCGGCCGCACCAGGGTCGGTGTCTTCGACCTCGAACGCGGTCGCGCGGTCCTGCGTTCAGACCGCGGCGCCCGCTGGCTGCCGCCCGACGCCGTCTACATCGGCGTCGCCGCCCTCGCCTCCCCGACCCTTGACGGGATGCCGACAGGCTGACCAGTGATTCGCTGCTGAGCGGGATGCGATGGTGACGTACGACACGTTGCCGCTGCCCAATGAGCAAGTAAGGGTTGCCTTCGTTGAATCGCCTGGGGGAATAACGTCACAATGGTGTTGTGAAATTCGACGAGAGCACTCTGCAGCCCGCAGAGACCAGCGAGGAGAGCACCCGCCAGCGGGTCGCTCGGTCGCTGCTTGTCGACGGTCCGCAGACCGCTGCGACGCTGGCCAAGCGGCTCGATCTCACCCCGGCCGCGGTCAGGCGCCACCTGGACGCCCTGGCTGAGGAGGAGGCGGTGGAGCAGCGCGAGCCGCGCACCGCGTCCACGCGTGGGCGAGGCCGCCCGGCCAAGGTCTTCGCGCTCACCGACCAGGGTAGGGACGGCTTCGAGAAGAAGTACGACGACCTGGCGGTCGAGGCGCTGCGGTTCCTCTCCGAGGTGGCCGGCGAAGAGGCCGTGCGGGAATTCGCGGAGCGCCGCGCGGCGTTCATCAAGCAGGGACTGGACCGGATCGCCGCCAGCGAGACGGACCTCAGCCCCGCGCAGGTGCTCGCGAACGTGTTCACGGCCAACGGCTATGCGGCCTCCGTCAGGGAGCTGCCGCTGATCAACGGCCATGACGCAGGTGAGCAGCTGTGCCAGCAGCACTGCCCGGTCGCCCACGTCGCCCAGGAGTTCCCCGAGCTCTGCGAGGCGGAGACAGAGGCGATCGCGAAGCTGCTCGGCACCCACGTACAACGCTTGGCCACCATCGCCCACGGCGACGGAGTCTGCACGACGCACATCCCTCCTGGATCCTCCGGTCCCGGCGAAGTTTCGAAGAAGAAGGAGCAGGTCACGACATGACCTCCATCGAGGAGCTCAACCCCGAGCTGAAGGGCATCGGCAAGTACGAGTTCGGCTGGTCCGACTCGGACGTCGCCGGTGCCGCGGCACAGCGCGGTCTCAACGACGCCATCGTCCGCGACATCTCCGGCAAGAAGTCTGAGCCGCAGTGGATGCTCGACCTGCGCCTGAAGGGCCTCAAGCTCTTCGGCCGCAAGCCGATGCCCACCTGGGGCTCCGACCTCTCGGACATCGACTTCGACAACATCAAGTACTTCGTGCGCTCGTCGGAGAAGCAGGCCACCTCGTGGGAGGACCTGCCCGAGGACATCAAGAACACCTACGACCGGCTCGGCATCCCGGAGGCGGAGAAGCAGCGCCTGGTCGCCGGTGTCGCCGCGCAGTACGAGTCGGAGGTCGTCTACCACTCGATCCGCGAGGACCTCGAGGCCCAGGGCGTGCTCTTCCTCGACACCGACACCGCGCTCAAGGAGCACCCGGAGATCTTCCAGGAGTACTTCGGCACGGTGATCCCGGTCGGGGACAACAAGTTCGCCGCACTGAACACCGCGGTGTGGTCGGGTGGCTCCTTCATCTACGTGCCCAAGGGTGTCCACGTCGACATCCCGCTGCAGGCCTACTTCCGGATCAACACCGAGAACATGGGCCAGTTCGAGCGCACCCTGATCATCGCCGACGAGGGCTCCTACGTTCACTACGTCGAGGGCTGCACCGCGCCGATCTACCAGTCCGACTCGCTGCACTCCGCGGTCGTCGAGATCATCGTGAAGAAGAACGCCCGCGTTCGCTACACGACCATCCAGAACTGGTCGAACAACGTCTACAACCTGGTCACCAAGCGCGCCGTCTGCGAAGAGGGCGCGACCATGGAGTGGGTCGACGGCAACATCGGCTCCAAGGTGACCATGAAGTACCCGGCGGTCTACCTGATGGGTGAGCACGCCAAGGGCGAGACGCTCTCCATCGCCTTCGCGGGCGAGGGCCAGCACCAGGACGCGGGCGCCAAGATGGTGCACGCCGCCCCGAACACCTCCTCGTCCATCCTGTCGAAGAGCGTTGCGCGTGGCGGTGGCCGCACGTCCTACCGTGGCCTGATCCAGATCAACGAGGGCGCGCACGGCTCGAAGTCCAACGTGCTCTGCGACGCGCTCCTGGTCGACCAGATCTCCCGCTCGGACACCTACCCCTACGTCGACATCCGCGAGGACGACGTCTCGATGGGTCACGAGGCCTCGGTCTCGAAGGTCTCCGACGACCAGCTGTTCTACCTGATGTCTCGCGGCATGGCCGAGGACGAGGCGATGGCGATGATCGTGCGCGGCTTCGTCGAGCCGATCGCCAAGGAGCTCCCGATGGAGTACGCCCTCGAGCTCAACCGCCTGATCGAACTGCAGATGGAAGGAGCGGTCGGCTGATGACCGCAGCTGTTCAGGAGGCCCTGGAGCTCGACAAGGTCGAGTCCCACCTCCACCCGGAAGGCTCTTTCGACGTCGAGGCGCACGAGGTGCCGAAGGGTCGCGAGGAGATCTGGCGGTTCACCCCGCTCAAGCGCCTCAAGGGCATCCACAACGACGCCCCGTTCGCGGACGGTGCGACCAAGGTGGAGGTCGAGGCGGCCGCGGGTGTGACCGTCGAGACCGTGGCGGCCGACGATGCCGTACGCGGCAGCTCGGGTCTGGTTCCGACCGACCGCGTCTCGGCGCGGGCCTGGGCGGCCAGCACCGGTGCGACCGTCGTGCGGATCCCGACCGACACCGTCGTCGAGGGCGCGACCGTGATCCGCCACCACGGCACCGGCTCGGAGATCGCCGGCGCCGGTCACGCGGTGATCGTGGCGGAGAAGTTCGCCAAGGCGACCGTCGTGCTGGTCTTCGAGGGCTCTGCCGTCGTGGCCGACAACATCGAGATCGTCGTCGAGGACGGCGCCGACCTCACCGTCGTCTCCGTCCAGGACTGGGCCGACGACGCCGTCCACCTCTCCACCCAGCACGCCAAGGTCGGCCGCGACGCCAACCTCAAGCACGTCTCGGTGAGCTTCGGCGGCGACGTGGTGCGCCACGACTTCTCGGCGGAGTACTCCGGCCCCGGCGGCTCCGTGGAGTCGCTCGGCCTCTACTTCGCCGACGCCGGTCAGCACATCGAGCACCGTCTCTTCGTCGACCACACCGCCCCGAAGACCAAGTCCCACGTGGTCTACAAGGGCGCGCTGCAGGGCGAGAAGGCCCACGCGGTCTGGATCGGCAACGTGCTGATCCGCAAGGAGGCCGAGGGCATCGAGACGTACGAGGAGAACCGCAACCTCATCCTCACCGACGGTGCCTGGGCCGACTCCGTGCCCAACCTGGAGATCGAGACCGGCGAGATCGAGGGCGCGGGTCACGCGTCGGCGATCGGCCGTTTCGACGACGAGCAGCTCTTCTACCTGCAGAGCCGCGGCATCTCCGAGACCGAGGCCAAGCGCCTGGTCGTGCACGGCTTCTTCAACGACCTGATCCGTCAGATCGGTGTCCCCGAGCTCGAGGAGAAGCTGACCAGCACGGTCGAGGCCGAGCTCGCCAAGAACATCAACACTCTGATCACGAAGGACAACGCATGAGCACGCTTGAGATCAAGGACCTCACGGTCTCGGTGGAGACCGAGGACGGCCCGAAGGAGATCCTCAAGGGCGTCACGCTGACCATCAACTCCGGCGAGACCCACGCGATCATGGGCCCCAACGGCTCGGGCAAGTCGACGCTTGCCTACTCGATCGCCGGCCACCCGAAGTACACCATCACCGGCGGCACCGTCACCCTCGACGGTGAGGACGTCCTGGAGATGTCGGTCGACGAGCGCGCCAAGGCCGGACTGTTCCTGGCGATGCAGTACCCCGTCGAGGTTCCCGGCGTGAGCGTGGCCAACTTCCTCCGCACCGCGAAGACGGCGCTGGACGGCGAGGCCCCCAAGCTGCGTACGTGGGTCAAGGACGTCAACGGTGCGATGAACAAGATGCACCTGGACCCGACCTTCTCGCAGCGCTCGGTCAACGAGGGCTTCTCCGGTGGCGAGAAGAAGCGCCACGAGATCGCTCAGCTCGACATCCTCGACCCGGCCTTCGCGCTGCTCGACGAGATCGACTCCGGCCTCGACATCGACGCGCTCAAGGTCGTCTCCGAGGGGATCAACGACTTCCGCGCCCGCGATGGCAAGTCGGTCCTGCTGATCACCCACTACACCCGCATCCTGCGCTACATCAAGCCTGACCACGTGCACGTCTTCGTGGCCGGCCGGATCGCGGAGTCGGGTGGCCCGGACCTGGCCGAGGAGCTGGAGGCCAACGGCTACGAGAAGTACGTCGCGGCAGGGGTCTGACATGAAGGGTCTGCTGCCCGACCTGGATCTGGTCCGCAAGGACTTCCCGATCCTGGAGCGCACCTTCGACGGCGGCGAGACCCCGCTGGTCTACCTCGACAGCGCCAACACCTCGCAGAAGCCGCAGATCGTGATCGACACCATGGTCGACCACCTGGAGCGGCACAACGCCAACATCGCCCGGGCGATGCACCACCTGGGTGCCGAGGCGACCGAGGCGTTCGAGGGAGCGCGCGACACCGTCGCGCGCTTCCTCGGCGCGCCCGAACGCGACGAGGTGATCTTCACCAAGAACGCCTCCGAGGCGCTCAACCTGGTCGCCAACACCGTGCCCCTGGCCGCGGGCGACGTGGTCGTGACCACCGAGATGGAGCACCACTCCAACATCGTTCCGTGGCAGCTCGCCACGCAGCGCGCGGGTGCGACGTTGAAGTGGTTTGGGCTCACCGACTCCGGTGACCTCGACCTGTCGAACATCGACGAGCTGATCACGCCGGCGACCAAGATCGTCGCGCTGACCTGGGTCTCCAACATGCTCGGCACGATCAACCCGATCGCCGAGATCGCCCGCAAGGCTCACGAGGTCGGTGCGCTGGTCGTCGTCGACGCCGCGCAGGCCGCCCCGGTGCTGCCGATCGACCTGGCCGGCATGGCCGAGGAGGAGCGTCCCGACTTCCTCGCCTTCACCGGCCACAAGGTCGTCGGCCCGACCGGCATCGGCGTCCTGTGGGGCCGGCGTGCCGCGCTCGAGGCGCTGCCGCCGTTCCTCGGCGGTGGCGAGATGATCGCCACGGTGACGATGGAGAAGTCGACCTACGCGCCGATCCCGCACAAGTTCGAGGCCGGAACTCCGCCGATCGCCGAGGCCGTGGGTCTCGGTGCGGCGCTGGAATACCTCATGCACGTCGGCATGGAGAACGTCCACGCCCACGAGCAGGCGATCACGGCCTACGCGCTCGAGCGCCTCGCGACCGTCCCGGGCGTGACCGTGCTCGGCCCGGCCGACGCCGCCAAGCGCGGCGGAGCGATCTCCTTCGAGCTCGACGGCGTGCACCCGCACGACGTGGCCCAGGTCCTCGACTCCAAGGGCGTCGCCATCCGTGCCGGGCACCACTGCGCCAAGCCCGCCCACCAGCGGTTCGGCGTACAGGCCTCCAACCGGATGTCGTCCTACCTCTACACCACGCCCGCCGAGATCGACGCGCTGGTCGAGGGGTTGGAATACGTACGTAGCTTCTTCAAGTTGGATGAGTGATGACTGCCGCGAACCTCGAGAGCATGTACCAGGAGATCATCCTGGACCATTACAAGAACCCGCACGGGAAGGGTCTTCGCGACCCCTTCGAGGCGGAGGTTCACCACGTCAACCCGACCTGCGGTGACGAGATCACCTTGCGGCTCCACGTCGACGGCGGCAAGATCGAGGACATCTCCTACGACGCCCTCGGCTGCTCCATCTCGCAGGCCTCGGCCTCCGTTCTCAACGACCTGGTCGTGGGCAAGACGGTGGATGAGGCGATGGTGATCCACGAGGAGTTCCTGCGGCTGATGCAGGGCAAGGGCCAGGTGGAGCCCGACGAGGACATTCTGGAGGACGGCATCGCCTTCGCCGGCGTCGCCAAGTTCCCCGCCCGGATCAAGTGCGCGCTGCTGTCGTGGATGGCCTGGAAAGACGCCGCCGCGAAGACTGTCGCCGAGGAGAACTGATGACTGAGACCGACCACGCTGAGCACAATCACGCGGGACACGACCACACGGGTCACGACCACTCCGGTCATGACCACTCGGGCCACGGCCATGGCCACGGTCACGAGGCGCCTGAGTGGCAGGGGATGCGTACGTCCACGGTCGAGGGCGCGAGCCTGAAGATCGAGGACGTCGAGGAGGCGATGAAGGACGTCGTCGACCCCGAGCTCGGCATCAACGTCGTCGACCTGGGCCTGATCTACGGCCTGCACATCGAGGACCACTCCAACGTGGTCATCGACATGACGTTGACCTCGGCGGCCTGCCCGCTGACCGACGTCATCCAGGACCAGACCTCGCAGGCCTTGGAGGGCATGGTCAACGACGTACACATCAACTGGGTCTGGATGCCGCCGTGGGGCCCGGACAAGATCACCCCCGACGGCCGCGAGATGCTGCGCGCTCTCGGGTTCAACGTCTGAGGGTTCGCGGAACCCTGAGGCGCCGCCGATAACTGTATGAGACAGGTCATCTGCCAGCCGACGGCCCTGAGCTGCTCCTGTGGCAACTCGAAATGGACCACTC
>NZ_JBEXJF010000027.1:0-71276 GCF_040608935.1 Nocardioides sp. NPDC004968 | reverse complement strand
GTGTGTTGCCGACTTCGATGGGGATGCGGTTCAAGCGGCTGGTCGAGGCCTGGGCTCAACCCCGTAAGCAGCAGTTGGTCGGCAAGGGTGCCCCGCTGCCGCCGTGGGAGCGGCTCATGGGCCAAGGCTTCGCCCGGCTGTTGGAGACCCTCGACCCGGCCTCGCTGCCCCGTCACGGTGGCGACGCGACCACCATCAACGTGGTCATCTCCCTCGAGGAGCTCCGCAAAGACCTCGGCATCGCCACCCTCGGCTACGACGAAACCAACGGCACCACCATTAGTGCGGCCGAAGCCCGGCGGATGGCCTGCAACGCCACCATCATCCCCTGGGTGTTGGGCGGCGACAGTGAAGTGCTCGATGCTGGTCGTGGCAGTCGGTTCTTCCAGCCGATTCAGCGCAAGGCGATGCGGTTGCAGCGGAAGTGCTGCCAGGCCGAGGGTTGTGACATGCCACCGGAGTGGTGCGATGCGCATCATCTAGAACCGTGGGCTGCGGGTGGGAAGACGGACCTGAAGGACGGGGCGTTGTTGTGCCCTCATCATCACCGTCTGGCGCACAACCCGGCTTACGTTCATGAGCGGCTACCGGATGGCACGATCCGGTTCACCCGTCGCCCTTAACTGGCCGTGCCCGTGAATCACTCCACCGGGTCCTGCCCGTCGGGCCTGATGACCCCACCGCTGACCGGTCTAAGCGCTCGTTGAAGCCGTCGGTCCTGGTGCCCAACGAGCGTTCCGGCCAGCTGTGTCGACTCCACACTCGCCGCTTCCCCACTGGCGGGGACATTTCCCCACTGCAATGGAGGTGCCCCACGCTCCGGAGGGTGGGGAACCTCCACGCCCGTGGGAACTCTCCGGATCAGTGGGGAAATCATGACCTGCCGGCACCGAACCCGCCCCTGCCAAAGCGACGGCCCACTTGTGAACGATTCACAAGGCCGCGCCCACCGCCATAGGCACCCACGACGCACCGGGCCGTCCACGCACGACCAGCCCACAGCCCCAAGCCCGCACCCAACTAAATCCGCTGCGCCACACCCTCGCCGCCGACCCGATACAGGCCAAATCTTTCTCGAGCAGGCGCCGGGTCAAGGATCGCCGGAGGCCGTCCTTGACGCGGTGCTTGATCGAGAAACAATCGAACCAAGGGTCGGCGGCGAAACACTGAAACGAAGCCACGGCCACCTCAGCGCGCCCTCCCGAAACCAAACGAGACTCGACAAAGCTCGACGACCGAAGCCATCAACAGACCAGCCGCCTAGGAGACGCTGGAGATCTCCCCTGCCCACCGCCCGATCAGCTCGGCCTCATGCGGAGGCGGACCGGGGAGGCGGCGGCTGGCTGCCTCGGCGCGCAGGCCGTCGCAGACGAGGGCGAGGTATCGGCGGCGCAGGGCGGCGCTGCGTACGTCATCTCCTACGTCGATGCGACTGATCTGCTCGAGGAGAACGGTGATGTCGGCGCGGGTGACGTCGGGGCGGAGGATGCCGCTGCCACGGGCGCCGCGCAGGAGGCGGTTGGTGGTGTCGACAGCGAGTTTGTCCAGGTCACGCAGGCCCTGGTCGAAGCTGACCTCGTCGCGCAGAGCGAGGGTGAGCCGCGGGAGGCCGTCGTCGAGCACCTGGCGCAGGAAACCCGTGAATGCGTGCCACGGGTCGTCGGTGTCGCTCAGCGCCGCCTCCGCGAGGGCGATGTAGCGGCGGTAGCTGTCGGCGGCGACAGCCCGCAACAGCGCCTGCTTGTTGGCGTAGCGGCGATAGAGCCCGGCGACGCCCATCCCGGCCTCCTCTGCGACCGCGGCCATGGTCGCGCGGGGGTCCCTGAGCAGGACCTCCCGAGCGGCGATCAGGACCGCGCGGTCCGCGTTGAGGGGCGGCATGCCCCACACCCTACGTGCGGGCGCCACGCTCAGGCGGTTTGTACCTGTGTGATGTCGGCCAAGGCCGCGATCGGACGGTTCGGGTAGTCGGCGAACACCCCGTCCACACCGGCCTCGAAAAGGCGATTCGCCTGGTCGCGGCCGGCTTTCAGGGTCCACACGAAGACGAGCAGACCGTGCCGGTGGGCCTCGTCGGCCAGGCCGGTGGGTGGCTGCCCCTTCTTGCGGACCATCGACTTCTTGGGGCCGATGGCCTGGGCGTACGTCGCGATCTCCGCGCAGTCGACCGCGCCCCACTTCTTGTCGACCAGCTGCACCAGCGGAAGGTCGGTGCGGGTGCTCATCTCCCGCACCCACGCCTCGTCGAAGCTCTGCAGCCACAGCCGCTGGGTGGGCAGGCCCGGGAGACTGTTCCAGGCGTCGACGCCGTGGTCGGCGAGGGTCTGCAGCAGCGTCTCGGTGACGGGCAGGCCGATGGAGGCGAAGTACGTCGGGTGCTTGACCTCCACGTGCAGCCCGACCCGCCGCCCGCGGCGCTGCGATTCGTCGGCGACGAGCAGCAGCAGCGTGTCGAGGGTGATGATCGGCTGGCTCGTCGTCGGCGCCCCGAGACTGAGCAGCTCGGGGAAGGTGAAGTCCTCGGTGAACCACCCGGTCCACTTCTTGCCGCTGATGACCTTGGTCGTACGCCGCTCCGCGAACTCCAGGCGCGAGGCCACGTCCGTGGTGCGGGAGAGCTCGTTCTCGTGGCGAAGCACCATCACCCCGTCGCTCGTCATCACCACGTCAGTCTCGAGCGCGTCCACGCCCTGGCGCAGCGCCAGTCGGTAGGACTCCAAGGAGTGCTCCGGCAGATAGCCGGGTGCTCCGCGATGGCCGATCACAAGGGGGCGGTGGGCCGATGCCATGGCGCCAAGCGTGCGTGCCGGCAGCGACGCCGCGGCGGGCGCAATGTGAATGGCACGTTACGAGCGGCGGGCCATCTTTGATCAAGCACAGCCGGTTCGGCCCCCTCGGGGTCGTCCTCAGGGGGTGTCCTCGCCGGACCAGACGACGTTCTCGCGGATCAGTCGGGCGGGGACGCCGGCCACGGCCGTACGCGGCTCCACCTTCTGGTTGCGGACCATCGCGCGCATGCCGACGACGGCACCGTCACCGATCTCGGCGTGGCCGGTGACGATCGCGTCGCGGCCGAGCCAGACATGCTCGCCGAAGCGGATGTTCGCGCCGTACGGATTGATCCGCTGCCCCGTCTCAGCGTCCTCGAGCCGGTGCATGTCGTCGGTGGCGACGTAGACGTTGGCCGCCCAGAGCTGGTCGCGGGCAGCCACGATCGACCCGCCGTTGCGGGCATCGATCTGTGCGCGGGAGGTCGCGACGAGACCACCGGAGAGGATCACCGCGGAGCCGCCGCCGCAGTAGATCTCGCCCCAGACCATGCTCGTGTCCGGGCCGATGAAGATCGTCGGCGAGTCGCCGCCGACCAGCAGCGCCTGCATCGAGGTGATGTCGGTCGCGACCACGATCAGCGCGTCGGAGAACGGATAGAACCCGAGCAGCTCGATCAGCCGCTCATCAAGGGGGAACCCGTCGCGCAGATAGAGCGCGTTGCCGCCCTCGTGCCACCACGCCGGCAACGGTCCGGTGATCTCGCTCAGCTCGAGCCCGGCAAGCACCTCCGGCTCGAGCCCGGCGGCGATGAGCCGCTCCCGATGTACGTCGGTGAGCGGCTCACCCCTGGTCCAGGACATGCCGGGAACCATAACCCGGCTCAGCTCGGGTACATCCCACTGGACACGTTCAGCCAGGTTCCGGTGATCGCGCCGGCGCCGTCGGAGGCGAGGAAGGTCGCGGTGTCGGCGACCTCCTTCAGCCGCGGCGACCGCTTGGTCATCCGCATGCCGTCGAGGTTCGCCCGGATCCCGTCGAGGGCCTCCTCCGGGAGCCGCGTCCCGAGGACCCGCTCGAACTTCTCCGCGGTGAACGTCTCGGTGATCCCGGCGGTCCAGATCCCCACGACGCGAACGCCGGAGGGGCCGACCTCCGCGGCGAGATCACGGACCAGCGCGTCGAGGGCACCGTCGGCGGCGCTGGTGCCGCCCATGCCGGGCGCCGAGCCACGTGCGGAGCCGGAGTCGAGCGCGAGCACCACACCGCGGCCCTGCGCCACCATCTGCCGGGCGGCCGCGCGGGCGGTGTGGAAGGAGCCGGCGATGCCGCGTACGACCGGCTGGGTGTAGTCGGCGGCCGAGATCTCCAGCAGCGCCTGCCCCTGGATGTCGCCGCGGTCGGCGACGTTGAACGAGATGTCGAGCGAGCCGGTCTCGGCGACGACCCGCGCCACGAAGGCGACCACGGCGTCCTCGTCGAGGATGTCGACCACCCCATAGCCGGCGGCGCCGACCTCCTCGACCCTGGCCGCCAGGGTGGCCTCGGTGCGGCCGGCGAGGTAGACCTTGGCGCCCGCCTCGGCGAAGGCCTTCGCGGTCGTCGAGCCGATGTCGCCCGCGCCGCCCCAGACGATGGCGGTGCGGTCCTGAAGCTGTGCGTTCATGATGTCTCCTGAGCTGTCCTCGCGCACCCGGTGTGCGTGATCTGCCCGTTAGGACGTACGCCGGGCCAGCAACTCATCGGCTAGGCGCAAAACTTTTTTCAGGTCAGCGCCTGCGGGAGCCCGAAGGCGGGAAAGAGATGCGGCTCGAAGGTGGTGATCTGGGCGAGCCTGCCGTCGACGATGCGGAGCACGTCGAGCGTCTGCGGGCGGTAGATCGTGGTGCCCGGGCGACGTACGTAACCCGCGACCGCGGGCATCCGGTTGGCCTGCGCCGGGATGAACTTCCATTCGCCCAGGTAGGTCGGCGAGGTCGGATCGAGGTTGGGCAGCACGAACGACAGCAGCGCGTCGCGGGTGGTGAACCAGAACGGGTTCGGCGGCATGGTGAGCACGGCATCGCTGGTCAGCAGGTCGGCGATGCCCTCGCGCCAGTTGCTCGCCCCGGCGGCGATGTAGGCGTCGATGACCTTCCGCTCCTCCTCGGTCGGCCCCTCGGTACGCCACGTCGACCGGTCCTCGGGCAGGTGCCGGCGCAGCGCCGGCTTGGCTCGCTGCAGCAGCGAGTTCACGGTGGCGACGGTGACGTCGAGCGCGGCCGCGGTGTCGGCGGCCGACCAGCCGAGCACCTCGCGGAAGACGAAGACCGCCCGCTGCTGCGGCGTCAGGTGCTGGATCGCGGTGAGGAAGACCAGCTCGATCGTCTCCCGCGCGACCGCCTCCTCCTCCGGACGCTCCGGCTCCAGCAGGGAGTCGGGGAACGGCTGGAGCCACTCCAGCAGCTCCGGGGGCTCACCGGTCCCGTGGTCGAACCCCGGCAGGGCGGCGTACGTCTTCGGCCGCCGTTCGTTCCGGCGCAGGAAGTCGAGGCAGGTATTCGTCGCAATCCGGTAGAGCCACGCTCGCATCGCCTCGGGGTCCGTCAGCTGGTCGCGCCGCTCCCAGGCCTTGACCAGCGTCTCCTGGACCAGGTCCTCGGCTTCGTCGAAGCTCGCCACCATCCGGTAGCAGTGCACGCGCAGCTCGCGCCGGTGCTGTTCTGCGGCATCCACGAACGGTTCCATGGCTGGCGAGCGTAAACCCGGGACGGCCGTCGCGAGACCGATTTTGCAAGCAATGTCAAACTGCTGCAACACACCCCATCCGCACGACGTAGGAAGTATGTGGGGCGGTCCTCCCAGGGTCCCGGCCGCTGTGCGAGTGAATTGGGCTCCCGGCCGGGGCCCTGGTGCGTTCTCAGACGAGGCCGCGGAGCTTGGGGAGGATCTCCTCACCGTAGAGCTTGAGGAACTTCGCCTGGTCCGGGCCCGGGGCGTGGAAGACCAGGTGGGTGAAGCCCATGTCGAGGTATTCCTTGATCCGCGCGACGTGCTCGTCGGGGTCGGTCGACACGATGAACCGCTTGGCGGTCGCCTCGGTCGGGAGCGCGTCAGCGAGACGCTGCATCTCCACCGGGTCCTCGACGGAGTGCTTCTGCTCGGGGGTGAGACCGAGAGCGCCCCAGAAGCGGGTCGCCTCCATCGCCTGCTCCAGGTCGTGGTCGAAGGAGACCTTGACCTCGATCATCATGTCCACGTCCTCCGGCTTGCGCTCGGAGAGCTCGATGCCGGTCCGTACGGCCGGGAGCAGCGTGTCGGTGTAGAGCTCGGCGCCCTTGCCCGAGGTGGTGATGTAGCCGTCACCGGCGCGGCCGGCGTACTTGGTGGCGGCGGGACCCGAACCCGCGAGGTAGATCGGGACGGGCGTCGAGGGCTTGTCGTAGATGGTCGCCCGGTCGAGCTGGTAGTAGTCGCCCTCGAAGGTGACCCGGTCCTCGGACCAGAGCTTCTTGATCACGCGCACCGCCTCGCGGAACCGCGCGAAGCGCACCTTGCCCTCGGGCCACTCGATGCCCAGCGGGGCCTCGTTCATCGCCTCACCGGTGCCCATCCCGAGCACGACGCGGTCAGGGAAGAGCGAGCCCAGGGTCGCGAAGGACTGCGCCACGATCGCCGGGTGGTAGCGGAACGTCGGGGTGAGCACCGAGGTGCCCATCACGATGCGCTCCGTGCGCGCACCGAGCGCGCCCAGCCAGGTCATCGCGAAAGGCGCGTGACCGCCGTCGTGTCTCCAGGGCTGGAGATGGTCGGAGATGAAGACCGAGTCGAAACCCTGCTCCTCCGCCATCACTCCGTAGTTCAGCAGCTCCGTGGGTGCGAACTGCTCGTTGGACGCCTTGTATCCGAACCTGATCTCCGTCACACGGTCACGGTAGCCTCCCCAGCATGAAGCAGCCCAGCATGAAGCTTGCGATGCCCTTGACCTACTTCGGCAACCCGCGCGAGACCGCGGACCAGGTCGTCGGCCTGGAGAAGGCCGGACTCGACCAGCTCTGGGTCGCCGAGCCGTACGGCTTCGACGCGGTCTCGCTGCTCGGCTACCTGGCCGCCAAGACCGAGACCGTCGAGCTCGGCGCAGGCATCCTCAACATCTACAGCCGTACGCCGGGAGCGCTGCTCCAGACCGCTGCCGGTCTCGACAACGTCTCCGGCGGCCGCGCGATCCTGGGCCTGGGCGCGAGCGGGCCCCAGGTCATCGAGGGCTTCCACGGGGTGGCGTACGACAAGCCGTTGACGCGCACCCGGGAGATCATCGGGCTGCTGCGCGCCGGCCTGCGGGGCGAGCGGCTGCAGAGCGACGGGCTCTACAAGATCCCGCTGCCGGCCGACCAGGGCACCGGCCTCGGCAAGCCGCTCAAGCTGCTCAACAGGCCCGAGCGTGCCGACACCCCGCTGTGGGTGGCCGCGCTCGGTGACAACAACGTCGCCATGACCGCCGAGATCGCCGACGGCTGGCTGCCGTTCCAGTTCCTGCCCGACAAGGCCCGCGAGGTCTGGGGTGAGGCCATCGACAAGGGCCTGGCCAAGCGCTCGGCCGACCTGAAGCCGCTCGAGATCTCCGCCGGCGGCCTCCTCGCGATCACCGACAACCCCGACGAGGCCAAGCGCCACCGCGACACGATGCGCGGGCTGCTGGCGTTGTACGTCGGTGGCATGGGCGCGCGCGGCAAGAACTTCTACAACGACATGGCCGTGAAGTACGGCTTCGGCGACGCGGCCAAGAAGATCCAGGACCTCTACCTCGACGGCCACAAGCGCGACGCCGAGGCCGAGGTCCCCGACGCATGGCTCGAGGCCGGCAACCTGGTCGGGCCGGAGTCGTTCGTGAAGGAGCGGATCGCGGCGTTCAAGGAGGCCGGCGTGACCAGCCTCCAGGTGACCCCCGCCTTCGGCACCGACGGTCTCGCGTCGATCGCCCAGGTCAAGGAGTGGCTGGTCTGATTGCCTCGGCCGGCTGTGAACTCGCTTACACCCACGGCCGGCCCGGACGTCCCGATGTGACGCTGCCCCCACGGGCATTGGTTGCATGGACGCATGTCTGAGCGGATTGTCAGCGCCATCACCGGGCCCGTCACCAAGTGGGTCGTGCTCGGTTTCTGGCTGGTGATGCTGATCCTGATGGGACCGCTGACCGGCAAGCTCGGCGATGTCGAGTCCCACGACAACTCCGACTGGCTTCCCGCCAACGCCGAGTCGACCCAGGCGATCGACGAGCTCGCCAAGGTGCAGGACCCCGACGACCTGACCACGACGATCGTCTACCACCGCGAGGGTGGTCTGACGAAGTCCGACTACACCGCGATCGTGCTCCAGATCCCGGAGATCGCCTCGCTCGACGGGGTCACGAGCCAAGCGACTCCTCAGTCGCAAGAGAATGGATCTCGACAGGCTCGATCTCCGGTGATGCCGGCGATCGCCTACCCGACCGGGGAGAAGAAGGGCCAGAAGCACGGCCTGGTCTCCGCCGACGGCGAGGTCGCCACGGTCTCGCTCGTGGTCAACTATGCCGACGAGGACCCGACCGCGCTGCTCGAGCTTCGCGACGACCTGGTCGAGATGACGAAGATCGACGGCGTCGACGTCTACATCGGCGGCGCGGGTGGTTCCACGGCCGACCAGATGGAGGCCGGCGCGGGCATCGGCGGCGCGCTGCTCTACGCCGCCGCGGGCGTGGTCATCGTGATCCTGCTGATCACGTACCGCAGCCCGGTGCTGTGGTTCCTCCCGCTCGTCTCGGTGCTGGTCGCGCTGGTCGTGTCGATGGGCGTCGTCTATCTCTGCGCGATGTACGCCGGGCTGACCCTCAACCAGATGAACCGGGCGATCCTCGACGTGCTCGTCTTCGGTGCCGGCACCGACTACGCACTGCTGCTCATCGCTCGCTATCGCGAGGAGCTGGGCCGTCACGAGGACCGGCACAAGGCGATGGCAGCGGCGCTGCGCGGGTCGGCGCCCGCGATCATCGCCTCGGCCGGCACGGTCACCGTCGGCATGCTCGGCCTGATGGTCGCCACCATGGGGTCGACCGCAAGCCTCGGCCCGGTCTGCGCGATCGGCATCGTCGCCGGCCTGGTCGTGATGTTGACCCTGCTCCCGGCACTGCTGGTGATCACGGGTCGCTGGGTGTTCTGGCCGGTCAAGCCGGCGTACGGCACCTCCGGCGAGAAGAGCGGAGGCATCTGGGCGCGGCTCGGCGACTGGATCCGGAAGCGGCCCCGGGCGGTCTGGATCGGCACCGCCGCGGTACTGCTGGCCTGCTGCGGCGGGCTCTCGATGCTCAACATCACCACGCTGGACAGCTCGGAGACCTACACCAAGGACTTCCCGTCTCTGATCGGCGACCGGGTACTCGAGGAGCACGACCTCGGCGACCCCTCCAACCCGATCCAGGTCGTCTCGGCCCCGGGCACCGAGAAGGATGTCGTCGAGGCGCTCACGAAGGCCGGCTACGAGGGCGTCACCCCGGTCACCGACGGCAGCCACGAGGTCGCGCTGACCGCGGTCCCGCTGGCCACCGATCCGATGTCGAAGGCGTCGTTCGACACCGTCGAGGACGTACGCGGCGTCGTCCACGCCGTCGACGGCGCCGACGCGCTCGCCACCGGCACCGCCGCGATCCAGCTCGACATGGCCTCGGCGACCGACCGGGACACCAAGGTCGTGATGCCGCTGGTGCTCGGGCTGGTGCTGATCATCTTGATGATTCTGCTCCGCTCGGTCCTCTCCCCGCTGCTGCTGATGGCCACGGTCGTGCTCAGCTTCGGTGCCGCGCTCGGTCTCTCGGCGATCATCTTCGACGCGATGGGGTTCGCCGGACAGGGCCGCGAGTTCCCGCTGTTCGTCTTCGTGTTCCTGGTCGCGCTGGGCATCGACTACAACATCTTCCTGATGCACCGGGTCCGCGAGGAGGTCGTCGCCCATGGCGACACCCGGCGCGCCTCCCTGGTCGCCCTCTCGGCGACCGGCGGCGTCATCACCAGCGCCGGCATCGTCCTGGCCGCGACGTTCGCGGTGCTCACCACGCTGCCGCACGTGAGCTTCATCGAGATCGGCCTGGCGATCGCCCTCGGCGTACTCCTCGACACCCTCGTCGTCCGCTCCATCCTGGTCACCGCCATCAACCTCGATCTGGGCGACGTCATCTGGTGGCCGAGCAGGCTCGCCCGTGGGCGAACGAAAATTCGTTCGCCGCATCCGGTGGCCGGTCGGAGGCCGATGGCCCCGGTCCATCACCAGCTCCGCCAGCCCCCGCCCATGCGCGGTCCGCAGCCCCCTCGGGATCTCCGCGGCCGTCCTGATCTTCGGGGTCATCCGCAGCAGCACCGGCCCCGCAATCCTGGCCAGTACTGAGGCCCCGGCTGCGAACTCGGCGAAGTGTCTTTACGATGTGCCCTACGACTCGGGTCGCTCGGCCCGGTCGCTCCACTTCACTGACATGCGGGGCGTGCGACATGGGGCCAGACGACCAGGACAAGACGAGACCGGGTACGCCGCGGCCCACGCCGCCTCCGGCGCCTGAGCCGGCGAACCCCATCGACCCGGACGCGACTCGGATCCCCAGCGCGAGCCCCACTCCGCCGCCGCCTCCGCCGCCGTCGTCGGCCCCTCCGTCATCACCCCCGCCGTCGTCGCCCCCGCCTGCTCAGCCGCCGACGGCACCGCCCCCGCCGCCGCCGCCCACGATGGCGATGCCGGCGGCCCCGCCCAGCGGCTACGGGCCGCCTCCGGGGCAGCCGCCGGTTGCGTACGCCTCGGGCTATGGGCTGCCGCCGCACCACCAGCAGCCGAAGAAGAGCAACAAGGGGCTCCTGATCGGGCTCGGCGCCGCGGGCGCGGTGGTGCTCGTCGCGCTGCTCAGCACCGGGGCGTGGGCGTTCTTCACCGGGCGTCTCGGGTTCGGCCCGCTGAGCGCCGAGGACAAGAAGGCGGTGACCGCGATCGCCGCGGACGCGCCGAAGCCGGCCTGGGCCTCGGCCGGGGACGCCAAGTGTGCCGCCGAGCAGCTGGTCAAGGACGAGCGCAGCGACGCCCTACGCAAGGCCGGGCTGATCCAGATCTCCGGCGAGTCGGTGACCTACACCGGCGCGTGGCGGGGACAGCAGGCGACGACGTACTCCGAGGGTCTGCTCTCCTGCTCGGGTGACTGGAGCAAGGCGATCGGCAAGGAGTGGGCCCTGACCGACACCGACTGCCTCGGCGACATCGACGAGACCGCGATGGCCGGCCTGATCACCACCCAGGTCATGGAGGTCGAGGACGCCGGCGTCACGAAGCAGGCCGACAAGGCGGTCGCCGCGCTCGATGAGTGCTACGTCAGCGACGAGCTCACCGCGCCGGCCGCGACGGCCACCCCCGCCGTGCTCGGCGTCGACTTCGCGGTCACGTCGCCGACCGTCGAGGGCAGCGAGGTGGTCGTGCAGGCGAAGTCCGCCGACTCCTCGGAGTGGGCCCCGGTGACCGGCGGGAAGGTCAACATCCCCGTTCGTGAAGGCGGCCAGGAGGGCTGCGCGACCTTCCAGGCCTCGATCAACTACCCCTGGGGCACCACCAAGACCAGTGAGAGCGAGGCCTGCGGGAAGGCGAAGGACCGCAGGCTGTGGTGGACGAAGGACAAGTCGTGCGCCCAGCCGAAGTACGCCCCGTGCAGCTCCT
The DNA here is from genome assembly GCF_040608935.1 of Nocardioides sp. NPDC004968. Lineage (NCBI taxonomy): Bacteria > Bacillati > Actinomycetota > Actinomycetes > Propionibacteriales > Nocardioidaceae > Nocardioides > Nocardioides sp. NPDC004968. The sequence continues at coordinate 59,813 of NZ_JBEXJF010000027.1, read as the reverse complement.
GGACGCTCCACTACGAGGGCTACGAGCTCCTCTCCAGTGTCACGATCAAGCTGAAGCTCAACGGCGGAAACTGCCGGTCGGCCTCCGGATCGTGCTCGGACAGGGCCTTCGTCACCAAGCCGAGTGGCACCTGGACCAACTGGACCGCACCCAAGGGCTGGAAGGACCGGTTCACCGCCGAGGTCGACGGTCTCAAGGCAGTCCTCCCGAACTAGCCCTTCCTAACCAACGCCTTAACAATTGGTCTCGCCCGTGGCGTTGCCGCGCGACGATCGTTAAGGGGACGCTAGGGTTTCGGCAGAGGTCTGGAATCGGGTAAAAAAATCAGGGCGAGGTTCTAAAGATGGTTGCGTTCCCCCAGGAAGGCGAGCAGTTCGGTCGCTACGTGATCGAGCGGGTCCTGGGTCAAGGTGGCATGGGTGTCGTCTACCAGGCGAAGGACCCGGCACTGCGACGCAAGGTGGCACTGAAGCTGGTGCTGCCCTCACTCACGGTCGACAAGGACTTCATCACCCGCTTCGAGCGGGAAGCCAACATCCTGGCCAAGCTGCGCTCGCGCAACATCGTGCAGATCATCGAGTACGGCGAGGTCGAGGGCACCGTCTACCTCGTCACCGAGTACGTCCCCGATGGCGACCTGCACGGCTGGCTGAAGACCAAGGGGCAGCTGGAGACCGTCCAGGCGCTGCGCCTGGTCGGTGACGTCAGCGACGCCCTCTTCGACGCGCACCGCGCCGGTGTGGTCCACCGCGACGTGAAGCCGTCCAACGTGCTCCTTTGGGAGCGCCAGGAGGGCGAGCTCGTCCCCTACCTCACCGACTTCGGCATCGCGACCGAGGGCGACTCCAACGTGACCCGGGCCGGCTCGGTCGTGGGCTCGCTGCCTTACATGTCGCCCGAGCGTCACATGGGTGAGCAGGCGACCGCGGCGGGCGACATCTACGCCGCCGGCTGTCTGCTGTGGGCCTGCCTGACCGGCAAGGCCCCCTACGTCGGCACCGACTTCGAGCTGATGAGCGCCCACATCAACAGCCCGGTGCCGAGGCTGCCCGCCTCGACGCCGGGCGCCGACCTGATCAACCCGATCATCCAGCGGGCGCTGGCGAAGAAGCCGGAGAACCGCTTCCGCACCGCGGCCGAGCTCTCCAAGGCCCTCGACAAGGCCGCCGACCGGCTCGAGGAGTCCGGTCTGGGTGGTGGGGTCATCGGCGCTGTCGCCGGAGCGGGCGCCGCCGATCTCGGCTCCCGTCCCGGCGTCAGCTACGACACGACCGCGAGCGGGACCTCCGGCGGCGGCAGGCCGGTCCCCGAGGCCGAAGCCCAGCCGACGATCGTCAAGCGCCCGGGCGAAGGCACCCCGACTCCCGCCCCGCTCGCCAACGAGACCGACTCCACGGTCGTGCACAGCGGCAAGGGCCTGCCCCAGACCGCTGCCGCCGCGTCCTCGACCGGCAACACCGGCGCCGGGGGCGGCCAGCCCGAGTGGCTGCCCTCGCACCACTCCAACGCCGGCCAGGGCAACGGCGGCGACAAGAAGAAGCTCTACACCATCGTCGGCGGCGGGGTCGCCGCGGTTCTGCTCCTCGGCGTCGGCATCTTCACCCAGGGCTTCGGCATCTTCGGTCTCCACGGCGACGACGCCAAGGCGGCTGAGGCGATCGCCAGTGGCGTACCGAAGCCGGGCTGGGCCTCCGAGGACCAGATGACCTGCGCGGCCGAGAGCCTGGTCGGGAAGGTCCCGGCGGCCGAGCTGCGCTCCCACGGGGTCGTGGACGCGGGCGACGACTGGACCTACACCGGCGACTGGCCCGCCGACGACGCGATGAAGTTCACCCAGGGCATGCTCGACTGCACCGAGTCCTGGTCGACCGAGATCGGCGACAACTGGAAGGTCGGCGACACTCGCTGCATGGAGAAGGAGGTCGACAAGACCTCCATGGCTGGTCTCCTCGCCGTCGGGGACCTCCTCAAGGACGGTGACACCGGCGCCGCCGGCCCGGCCAGCGAAAAGGCCGTCAAGGCCCTCGACGCGTGCTACGTCAAGGCCGATGCCCTCGGCGCCAAGGTGACGCCCAAGGCCAACTACATGCAGGTCGACTTCGACGTGCAGGAGCCCACCGCTCCCGGCGGGCAGTCGGTGATCGGGATCGCCAAGAAGGGCAGCAGCAGCTACGAGGAGCTCAAGGGCTCCTCCTACGAGCTCCCCGTCACCGAGGGCGGCGTCGAGGGCTGCATCGCGGTCAAGACCACCGTCAACTTCGCCTGGGGCACCGAGAAGGCCACCGACGCCGACGCGTGTGGCAAGGCCGAGCCGAAAAAGCTCGTCTGGGACAAGCTCGACAAGTGCACCGACCCGACGTACACGAAGCGGAAGATCGCGTGCAACACCTGGCAGCTCAACTTCGAGGGCTTCGAGCCCGGCAAGAAGTTCAACGTGAAGCTCACCCGCAACGGCGGTAAGTGCTCGGACGCGAAGGGCGCGCAGTGCACCTACCCAGGCACTCCCGCCGGCGACGGCCGGGGCGCCGTCGTCCAGTGGTCGGGCCCCCAGGACTGGACGGACAAGTTCGTCGCCACCGCCCCCGGAGCGAGCGCCCAGATCGACAACTAGTTCGACAACTGGGCGGCCCATACTAGGCTGCTTGGTGATGAGCGAGCAGCCGACACCTCAGCAGATCCGCCGGGCGCTGGCCCGGGCCGAACGCGGCGCAGCCCTGGACGTGGCGGAGGCTTCGGCACTCCTCGCGGCCAGGGGCGATGACCTCGAACGACTGACCGCCGCCGCGGCGAAGGTACGCGACGCCGGGCTGGTCGCGGCCGGGCGACCCGAGACCGTGACGTACTCCCCCAAGGTCTTCATCCCGGTCACCAAGCTGTGCCGGGACCGATGTCACTACTGCACGTTCGTGGAGACGCCGGGGCAGGCCGAGCGTGAGGGCCGCGAGCCGTACCTGAGCCCTGATGAGATCCTGGAGATCGCCGCCGAGGGCGCCAAGCTGGGCTGTCTGGAGGCGCTGTTCACCCTCGGCGACCGGCCCGAGGACCGCTGGCCCGAGGCGCGCGAGTGGCTGGAGTCGCGTGGCTATGAGTCGACCCTCGACTACGTGCGGGCGATGGCGATCCGGGTGCTCGAGGAGACCGGCTTGCTCCCCCACCTCAACCCCGGGGTGATGTCGTGGGAGGAGATGAACCGGCTCAAGCCGGTCTCCCCCTCGATGGGGATGATGCTGGAGACCACGAGCCGGCGGCTCTTCGAGACCAAGGGCGAGGCCCACTACGGCTCGCCCGACAAGGACCCGGCGGTGCGGCTTCGGGTGCTCGAGGACGCCGGTCGCCTCTCGATCCCGTTCACCTCCGGGCTGCTGGTCGGCATCGGCGAGAACCTCACCGAGCGCGCGGAGACGATCTTCGCGCTGCGGAAGGTGCACAAGGCCTACGCCGGCCTGCAGGAGATCATCGTGCAGAACTTCCGGGCCAAGCCGTCGACCGCGATGCGCCATGTCGACGACCTGGGGCTGGATGAGTATCTGGCCACGATCGCGGTCACCCGGATCGTCCTCGGCCCCAAGGCCCGGGTCCAGGCGCCGCCCAACCTGGTCGACCTCGACGAGTGCCGGGCGCTGCTCGGCGCCGGGATCGACGACTGGGGCGGCGTCTCGCCGCTGACGCCTGACCACGTCAACCCCGAGCGCCCCTGGCCCTCGCTGGACGCGCTGCGCCAGGTGTCAGCCGACGCCGGCTTCCATCTGCGGCCGCGGCTGACCGTCCACCCCGAGTACGTCAACGGCACCCTGCGCGAGGGGCAGGCCTGGATCGACCCGCGCGTCCTCTCCCACGTCGAGGCCCTCGCCGACGAGGACGGGCTGGCCCGTGACGGCATCCGCCCCGAAGGGCACCCGTGGCAGGAGCCCGACGGCGGCTTCACCGCAGCCGGCCGGGTCGACCTGCACGCCTCCGTCGACACCGAGGGCCGCACCAACGACCGCCGCGACGACTTCGAGACGGTCTACGGCGACTGGGACGCCGTTCGAGAGGCCGCCACCACGACCGGCGCACCGGCCGTACTCCACGCCGAGGGACACGAGGCTCTCGCCGCCGCTGAGAAGGACCCCGGCAACCTCTCCGACGAGCACGCACTGACCCTGATGACCGCCGAGGGCGACCTGCTGCGCCAGGTCACCAAGCTCGCCGATGACCTGCGCCAACAGGTCAACGGCGACACCGTGACGTACGTCGTCAACCGCAACATCAACTTCACCAACGTCTGCTACGTCGGCTGCCGGTTCTGCGCCTTCGCCCAGCGCAAGACCGACGCGGATGCGTACTCCCTGGATCTGGACCAGGTCGCCGACCGCGCCGAGGAGGCCTGGAACCTCGGCGCCACCGAGGTGTGCATGCAGGGCGGGATCGACCCCGAACTCCCCTCGACCGCCTACTTCGACCTCGTCCAGGCCGTCAAGCAGCGGGTGCCGGAGATGCACGTGCACGCCTTCTCCCCGATGGAGATCGTCAACGGCACCTCCCGCACCGGGCTCCCCATCGAGGACTTCCTGATCAAGGTCCGCGAGGCCGGGCTGGGCTCGCTCCCCGGCACCGCCGCCGAGATCCTCGACGACGAGGTCCGCTGGGTCCTGACCAAGGGCAAGCTACCCGCGAAGACCTGGATCGAGATCGTCTCCACCGCCCACCGCGTCGGCATCCCGACGACGTCGACGATGATGTACGGCCACGTCGACAACCCGCGCCACTGGGTCGGTCACCTCCGCGTCCTGGCCGGCATCCAGGACCAGGCCCGTGAGCACGGAAACGCCGGATTCACCGAGTTCGTACCGCTTCCGTTCGTGCACACCAGCGCACCGATCTACCTCGCCGGCGCAGCCCGCCCCGGCCCGACCATGCGCGACAACCTCGCCGTCCACGCGCTCGCCCGGATCATGCTCCACGGCCGCATCGACAACATCCAGACCTCCTGGGTCAAGCTCGGCATCGACGGCACCAGGGCCATGCTCCAAGCCGGCGCCAACGACCTCGGCGGCACCCTGATGGAAGAGACCATCTCCCGGATGGCCGGCTCCGAGCACGGCTCGGCAAAGACCGTCGCCGAGCTCGAGGAGATCGGCGCAGGCATCGGCCGGGACGTACGCGAACGGACGACCTTGTACGAAGGTCGATGACCTGATGCACGTCGTGTTCTACCGGAACCTCAACCTCGGTCATGCCGGGTCGCCGAACCGGGAGCAACTGGAGGGTGCGCTCGAGCGGGGCGGCGCCTTGCGCGTGAGGTCGTTCCAGACGAACGGGACGGTGTTGCTCGAGGCCGATGCCCCCGAGAGGGTCGTGGCTGCGGCAGCCGGCGAACTGGGCTCCCTGGCAGGGTACGACGACGCGGCCATCGTGAGGCCGTTGGCGGATCTCGAAGAGCTGTTGGCCTTGGGGGTGTTCGAGAAGCACCAGTCCCCCCGCACGTACCGCGAGACCGTGACGTTCTTCTGGGGCGGCAAGGAGCCGAGTTGGTCAACACCATGGACCAACTCCAAAGACGACGTCGACGTGCTGCACATCGGAGACGGGATCGCCCTGAGCCTGATCCGCAAACCCCGCAACTCCGCGGGGAGTCCCACCTTCGAACTGGAACGGGCCACCGGTGGCGTGGCCACGACGAGGACCCGCGGCTCCATCGACCGGCTGTTGAATGCCGCCGCAAAGTGGAAGTAGTCCGCATCGTTGAGGCGGAAGCCACTGGGGAGTGGCAGGGGGTATCGGAAACGACTACCCTCTACGATCCTCGCTGAACCGTCTCGAGAAGAGTGAGATGTCCGACCCCACCGGCAGCACCGCTCAGCAACAACCGAAACCCACCGAGCTCGCCAACGCGGCGGCTGAGGAGGCCCGTCGGCGACGGCTCGGGCTGCCGCCGCTGCCGCGGCGGCGGCGTGACCGGGGCCGCCCCGTACGCCTGGCGCTGCGCTGGCTCGTGAGCGTCGGCGTACTCGTCGCGGTGGCCTTCCTCGGCACCTCGGCGTGGGCTTACTTCACCGGCGAGATCGGTCCGCTGCGCGGTGCCGAGAAGGACGTCGCGCGCACTCTCGCCCTCGCCGGCGACACCCCGGCCTGGGCCGACCCAGAGCAGATCCGCTGCGCCGGAGACGCCATGGTCAAGGACAAGGGCAGCGCCGGGCTCGCCGATGCCGGAGTGGTCGCCAAGACCGGCAGCGGGTTCAGCTACGCCGGGGAGTGGCCCTCGGCGCTGGGCTCGCAGTGGTACGCGGAGCTGCTCGACTGCGCCGACGGCGGCGCCAACAGCTGGAGCAGGCAGGTCGCAGACGCCTGGACGCTCGATGACCCCCGATGCCTGCGGGAGGTCGGCCGCCCGGCGATCGCCGGTGTCCTGGCGGTCACCAACCTGCGGCTCACCGACGAGGACCTCGCCGCCAAGAACGTCGCCACGATCACCCACCTCGACAGCTGCTACGCCCGCACACCCGAGGCGCCGACCGGAGCCGCCGCCGCGGGCTACCGCGAGGTCACGCTGAAGGTCACCGCCCCGGCGGTCACCTCCGGCATCGCCTCCATCGACGACGGCGCCACCCAGCCCACCGCCGGCGAGGACCCGGAGCTCACCTACACGCTGCCGGTCGCCAAGGGCGGCACCGAGGCTTGCGTAGAGGCGACCACCAAGGTGACGTACGCCTGGGGCACGGTCCGCGCCGGCGAGCCGGCCAAGCTCTGCGGCAAGGCGGCCGCGGCCCGGATGGAGTGGCACACGGTCGAGCGTTCGTGCCCGAAGGGGAAGCCGAAGTGCACCTACATGGCGGCCTATGTCGAGGGGTTGGCCGACAACCAGACGATGACGGTCACCTACCGGCCGACGGGTGACTTCAAGTGTGCCGGCAAGAAGCCGACCTGCACGGTCAAGATCAAGGCCGACGCCACCGGGAAGGCCCGCACGCCCGGCCTGATGGTCACCGGCAAGAAGGGGAAGATCGTGGCGAGCGCGGGCAGTCTGAAGGCGACGTTCAGCGGCTCGTAGGCTGGGGGCGTGCCTTCTGATCTCACCTTCGGCGCGACCCGCGGGCCCAGCCCCGACCCGGCCCAGCGCCCGCCGGCACTGCCCCGCAAGCGTCGCCGGACCCTTGTCGACCTCCCCTGTGGGACGTACGTCGCCGGGGACTCGTTCGGCGAGGGCTACCAGGCCGACGGCGAAGGTCCGGTGCACCCGGTCGACCTGCCCGGCTTCCGGCTGGACGCGACCGCGGTCACCAACGAGGAGTTCGCCCGGTTCGTGAAGGCGACCGGACACGTCACCACGGCCGAACGAGAGGGCTTCTCTGCCGTCTTCCACCTGGCCTTCGAGGGCTCGCCCCGCGACGTCCTGGGCCGCTCCCCCGAGGCACCCTGGTGGCTCGGCGTACGCGCCGCGTCCTGGCGGGCCCCGGAGGGCCCCGGCTCCAACGTCGGCCGCCGCGGCAACCACCCGGTCGTCCACGTCTCGCACGACGACGCGCTGGCGTACTGCGACTGGGCCGGGACCAGGCTGCCGACCGAGGCCGAGTGGGAGTACGCCGCCCGCGGCGGCATCGCCGGCTCGCGCTTCCCGTGGGGTGACGACCTGGAGCAGGCCGACACCCACCACGCCAACGTCTGGCAGGGAGTCTTTCCCGACACCAACACCGCCGACGACGGGTTCGTGACGACCGCGCCGGTGCGGACGTACGACCCCAACGGCTTCGGGCTGTTCCAGATGATCGGCAACGTCTGGGAGTGGTGCGCGGACTGGTTCTCGCCGACCTACTACGCCGACCTCGTCGACTCCGGCTCCTCCGCGGACCCGCGGGGCCCGGCCGAGGGCCTGACCCGGGTCATGCGCGGCGGCTCCTACCTCTGCCACGACTCCTACTGCCACCGCTACCGGCTCTCGGCGCGCTCCAGCAGCCCGCCCGACTCGACAGCGGGCAACCTGGGGTTCCGCTGCGCGGCCGACCTGGACGATCAGTCCGCCGGGTAGAACTCCTTCGGGCAGGTGTCACCGGCACAGTCGGCGTACTTCTCGCTCAGCCCACGCAGCTCGGCCAGCTCGTCGGCGTACTCGGGGAGCAGCGCGAGCGAGCGGATCTGGTAGGGGTCCTCGGCCAGGTCGTAGAGCTCTTCGCTGCCGTCGGAGAAGCGGGCGTAGGTCCAGTCACCGAAGCGGATCCCTGAGTAGATCTGCTTGGAGCCGTCGTTGACCCGCCAGGCGGAGAGCGGGATCACCCGGTCCTGCGCGGGGGCCTCGAGCCACGGCATGATGTTGACGCCGTCCTGGGTCCGCCCCGGCTCGGCGCCGGCGACCGCCATGATCGTGGTGGCGATGTCGGGGTTGCCGACCCCGGTGGCCAGGGTCCGTCCGGCCGGGATGCCCGGGCCGCGCAGGATCACCGGGATCCGCTGCGTCTCGCGGTAGTGCATCAGCTTGCCGTTGATGTTGTGGCCGCCGGTGGTGTAGCCGTTGTCCGAGGTGAAGATGATGATGGTGTTGTCGAGCTGGCCGGTCTCCTGCAGGCGGAGTACGTGGCTGGCGACCGCGCGGTCGAGCGACTGGACTGCCTCGACCCGCTGCTCGTGCGCGATCCGCAGCTCGGCGCGGCCCTGCGCGTCGAAGTGCTTGCGCGAGGCCGAGATCCGCGGCGCATCGGTCGGGGTGCGGAACATGTAGGGAGTGTCCGGCAGCTCGAGACCGTCGAAGGAGTGCTTGTCCTCCTCCGCCGGCCTGGTCGTGCTGGTGCCCTCCGGGTCTTCCGGCTCATCGGGTCCACCGTGGTGCGGTGCCACGTAGTTGAGCCACATGTACCACGGCTTGTCGGCACGCTCCGGCGCCGAGATCATCTCGTTGGCCTGGTCCCGCATGACGTACGTCGTGTAGCGGTTGTAGGTCGTGAGCTTGCCGTTGTGGTTGATCCGCGGCCGGATGAAGTTGTAGGTCGACATGTCTGTCGTCGCCCGCCAGTCGGTCCACCCGGGCGGCACGTCCTTGGCGGTCCCGTCGAGACCGTAGCCGTTGAGGTACTTGCCGGCGAAGAGGGTGTCGTAGCCAGCATCCTGCAGCGCCTCGGGCAGCGTGCCGGTGTGGTCCATCGACTGGTAGCCACCGCGTTCGCCGTTGATCGTCACCGTGTGGTGGTTCTGGCTGTACTGCCCGGTCAGCAGCGACGCACGGGCCGGCACGCAGATCGGCGTGGGCGCGATCGCCTCGGTCAGCGAGGTGCCCTGCGCGGCCAGGAGGCTGCGGGTGTGGGGCATGAACTCGAGGTCCTCGTAGGCGAGGTCGTCCGCCGTGATCATGAGGATGTTGGGCTGGGTCGAGTAGGGCGCCCAGTCGGGCGTCGATGTGGCCGTCGAGGGCACCACGCCATCGTTGTCGCGCGCGAAGGCGTTCCCGGCCAGAGATCCCAGCGAACCCAGCGGACCGGCCGATTCAGGCATCGCGCCGAGCGCGATCGAGGCGCCGGCGAGCACGGCAACGGCCGCCACCGCCAGTCGGGCGCGAGGCGCCATCTGCTCTGCTCCCTTGGTCGGTCCCCGCGTCGTATGTTTCCGTCCGGTTCCACTCCATACCGGACCGGGTTAACGTTACCGAAGGGGGCCGTCATGACCCCAATGCCCGGCCGATCAGGAGACTCAAGTGAGCGAATCGCGCGAGAACTACGGCGACTACAGTGTCGACGACGAGGACCAGATCACCGGTGAGGACGCGCTCTCCGGGGACGTTCTCGAAGGTGAGGTGCGCGACGAGCTCGACCACGGCATCGTCACCGCCGACCGCTACTCCACCGACTACGGCAACACGCCCTGGGAGGAGGAGCACCGGGAGTGCATCGACCAGCGCCGCCACCAGGAGGTGCCGGAACCGGATCCCTACGCGGTCGAGTACGACGATGCCGAGGAGAGCGACGACCCTGACGGCCGCGAGGTCGGCAACCAGCGAGCGGGGCGGCTGGTCGACCCCGACCGTGGCGAGGGGGAGGACGCGGAGTCCGAGCTCTACGGGATCGATGCCGGCATCGACGGCGCCGGCGCCTCCGCCGAGGAGGCCGCCATCCACATCATCGACGACAGCGACGCCGACGGGGACGACTACCGCTAGGCGGTGAGGTCGTCGATCTCCAGCACGATCTCGACCTCGAACCCCTCAGAGCTCTCCAGGTAGAGCGCCGTGTGCTCGTCGCCGCCGGCGTGCGGGTAACGGTCGGCGTACATCTCGTGCCAGCCGTGCTCGGTCGACGCCGCCCGCATCCTGTCGAGCTGGTCTCGGTCATCGATCATGAACGCGATGTGGTTGACGCCGGGCCGGAGCCGGTCCTGCGTGCCGTGCTGGTCCTTGGAGTGCTCCATGAAGACGTACGTCCCGTCCGGTGCCTCCCAGAAGTGGCCCTTCTCGCCGGCCTCCCAGCCGAGCTCACCGAAGAGCCAGCCCCACTCCCCCGAAGCGGTCTCGAAGTCGTCGACCCAGAGGTCCCAGTGGTGGATCGCCCGCATCTCTCCCCCTAACCAGCCAGTGAGCCTGAGGCTACATCGTGCACCGGCGTACGCGGATCGGTTCGGACTCGGAGTATTGGTGGCGAAGCCGAGAAACGGAGTCGCGGGAGGGCGTGCCGCGTGTGAGGATCGGGGCGTGAGTGACCTGAAGACCTTCATCGCCGGGCTGCCCAAGGCCGAGCTCCATGTCCACCATGTCGGATCGGCTTCGCCGCGGATCGTCTCGGAGCTGGCTGCTCGGCATCCGGGGACGGTGCCGGCGGACATCGAGCTGCTGCGGGAGTACTTCACGTTCAGCGACTTCGCGCACTTCATCGAGGTCTACCTCTCGGTCGTCGACCTGGTCCGTACGCCGGAGGACATCCGCTATCTGACCTACGAGATCGCGCGCGACCTGGCCCAGACCCAGCAGGTCCGTTACGCCGAGCTGACCTGCACGCCCTACACCTCCGTACGCCCGGACCTGGCCGTGCGAGAGCCTGGCACCGGGCACACCGGGATGGCGATCGAGGCCTACACCGAGGCGCTCGAGGACGCCCGGGTGGGAGCCGAGCGCGACTTCGGGATCACGCTGCGCTGGATCTATGACATCCCGGGCGAGTCGGGGATCCCGGCGGCCGATGCGACCCTGGCGTACGCCGTCGACCACGGCCCGGAGGCGCTCATCGGGTTCGGGCTCGGTGGACCCGAGGTGGGGGTTCCCCGGCCGCAGTTCGAGAGGCACTTCGACGCGGCTCGCGCCGCGGGACTCCGCTCGCTGCCACATGCCGGCGAGACCACCGGACCGCAGACGATCTGGGACGCCCTGACCGTGCTGAAGGCCGAGCGGATCGGCCACGGCACCTCGGCGGCCCAGGATCCCGCCCTGCTCGCCCACCTCGCGGAGCACCGAATCCCGCTCGAGGTCTGTCCCTCGTCCAACGTCGCCACCGGGGCCGTCGCGACGCTCGAGGAGCACCCGCTGAAGACGTTCGTCGACGCCGGTGTGCCGGTCACGATCAACTCCGACGACCCGCCGATGTTCGCGACCACGCTCAACCAGGAGTACGAGATCGCGACCGACCTCCTCGGCCTCGACGCCGCCGGCATCGCCAACCTCGCCCGTGCCGCCGTCGACGTCTCCTACGCACCCGACGACGTCAAGACCCGGCTGCGCGCCGAGATCGACGCGTACGCCACGCCTTAAGCGCTTGACGCGACTCGGACCCGCCCGTTTGCTGGACGCCATGGGCGAACTGACACTGGCGGTCAACGGGATCGAGCTGTGCGTCGAGACGTTCGGGAGTCCGGCGGACCCGCCGATCCTGCTCGTCGGTGGGATGAGCGCCTCGATGGACTACTGGGAGGACGACTTCTGCCAGGCGCTGGCCGCGGGCCGGAGGTTCGTGATCCGCTACGACCACCGCGACACCGGCCGCTCGACGACCTGGCCACCGGGAGAGCCCGGCTACACCGGGCGCGACATGATCGCGGACATCCCGGCTCTGCTCGACGCCTTCGGCCTCGACAAGGGCCACATCTTCGGCATCTCGATGGGCGGGGCGCTGGCCCAGTGTGCGGCGGTGCTCTATCCGGAGCGGGTCGAGACGCTGATCCTCAACGAGACCTCACCGGCCTTCGACGGCGTACCCGACCTGCCGCCGATCGGCGAGGAGCTGGCCGACTTCTTCGCGAAGGCGGCCACCACCACGGTCCCGGATCCCGACGACCACGAGGCGCTGGTGTCGATGCTGGTGGAGGACCAGCGGGCGTTCGTCCCGGAGGGCTTCGACGAGGCCAGGATGCGGGCGGTGATCGAGCGGGTCGTACGCCGCACGCCGGACATGCGGCCGAGCTTCGCCAACCACCAGGCGATGAGCGACGGCGAGCCGGTCGAGGCGACCCTGGCCGACATCGCCGCCCCGACGCTGGTCATCCACGGCACCCGTGACCCGCTGTTCCCGATCGGCCACGGCGAGATCCTCGCCCGCGACATCCCCGACGCGACGCTCCTCGTCCTCGACGGGGTCGGCCACGAGCCGCCCCCGCCCTCGACCTGGGACAACGTCGTCCCGGCGATCATCGATCACACGAGCTAGACCTCGATCTTCCCGAGAACGTCCCCGATCGCGACCGTCCCACCCACGTCGGTGCCGCGGGAGAGCACTCCCGCACGATGTGCGGCGACGCGGGTCTCCATCTTCATGGCGTCGATCACCGCGACGTCCTGGCCCTCGGTGACCTGCTCGCCGTCGGGGACGAGCCAGTCGACGAGTACGCCGGGGACGGTGGCCTCGAGCACGGCCGGGTCTGCGACGGCCGTCGCCGGATTGTCATCGGCCGCCATCGCGCCGCCCGCCGCGATCCCCCGCAGGAGATCATCCGGAAGCCCCAGCATCACCCGACGGCCGTCGATCTCGATCGGCACCCGCCGGAGCGGCTGCACGGGCGCCGGCTCGGAGCGCCGCTGCGTCTCCAGGCGCGGCATCAGCGTGGTCTCGATCCACTGCGTGTGCACCGCGAACCCGGCGGTCGAGAAGGCCGGGTCGTCGAGCAGGACGCGAGCGAAGGGTACGACGGTCGCGACCCCTTCGACGCTGAGCTCGCGGAGCGCGCGGCGGGCACGTACGACGGCGGTGTCCCGGTCCGGCGCGTGCACGATCAGCTTGGCGATCAGCGAGTCGAAGGCGCTCTGCACCGTGTCGCCCGCCTCGATCCCGGCGTCCCAGCGCACCCCCGGCCCGGCGGGGACCCGCAGGCCGGTCACGACGCCGGGGCTCGGCAGAAATCCGCGGCCCGGGTCCTCGGCGTTGATCCGCAGCTCGATCGCATGGCCCGTCGGCGCCGGCGTCTCCGAGAACGAGAGTCCCTCGCCCGCGGCGATGCGCAGCTGCTCCGCGACGAGGTCGACGGCGGTGACGGCCTCGGTGATCGGGTGCTCGACCTGGAGGCGGGTGTTCACCTCGAGGAACGAGATCACCCCGTCCTCGCCCATCAGGAACTCCACGGTCCCGGCCCCGCGGTAGGAGACCGCGGCGCAGATGTCACGCGCGGCGTCGTGGATGCGGCGACGCTGCTCGTCCGTCAGCCCCGGCGCGGGCGCCTCCTCGACGAGCTTCTGGTTGCGTCGTTGCAGCGAGCAGTCCCGGTCGCCGACGACCACGACGTGTCCGGTGCCGTCGCCGAGCACCTGCACCTCGATGTGCCGCGGGCGCTCCAGGAACCGCTCGACGAAGCACTCCCCGCGACCGAAAGCGGCCAGCGCCTCGCGCGATGCGGAGTCGAAGGCATCGGCGACGTCGTCGAGCTCGCGGGCGACCTTCAGCCCACGGCCGCCGCCGCCGAAGGCGGCCTTGATCGCGATGGGAAGCCCGTGCTCGCGAGCGAACGCGACCGCCTCGTCGGCCGACTCCAGCGGCCGGTCGGTGCCCGCCACCAGCGGTGCGCCGACGCTCTGCGCGATCCGGCGTGCGGTGATCTTGTCGCCGAGGCTGTCGATGCTCTCGGGACTCGGGCCGATCCAGATCAGGCCGGCGGCCTCGACGGCGCGCGCGAACTCGGCGCTCTCCGACAGGAACCCGTAGCCCGGATGCACCGCGTCGGCACCGGAGGCCTGCGCCGCGGCCATGAGCCACTCGATGCTGAGGTAGGACTCGGCGGCGGTGGACCCACCGAGCACGTACGCCTCGTCGGCCAGACGCACGTGCAGCGCGTCGGCGTCCTGATCGGCGTAGACGGCGACCGACACGAGGCCGGCCTCGGCAACCGCCCGCACGACGCGGACGGCGATCTCTCCCCTGTTGGCGATGAGCACCCTGCGCATGTCAGTCTCCTCGGATCTCGGCCGTCGGCCCAATGGGCACAATCGGCACAGTGGGCGTGACGGGGCGGAAGCGGATGCGGACGCCGGGCGGCAGCTGACCGGCCAGGTCCAGGTCGCGGTCGATGACCGCGCCGATGATCGGATAGCCGCCGGTGAGCGGGTGGTCCGGAAGGAAAAGCACGGGCTGGCCGTCGGGCGGCACCTGGATGGCACCGGTCACCGCCCCCTCGCTCGGCAGCTCGCCGGCGACGTCCCGCTCGAGCGGGACGGCACCCTCGAGGCGTACGCCGACCCGGTCCGAGCGCGGCGTGACGGTCCACTCCTGCTCGACGAGGGTGCGTACGCCGGCCGGGGTGAACCAGTCCTCGCGCGGGCCGAGCACGATGCGCAGCTCGACCGTCTCACCGGGGGCGGGCAGCGGGTCGGCGGGAGCCGGGCTGGGGTCGACCGCGTGCGGCGCGGCCGCGGGTCCGCGCAGCGGCACGACGTCGCCTGCGCGCAGAGGCCGTCCGCCGAGGTCGCCGGGGCCGAGGCCCGCGAGCGTGTCGCTGGAGAGGCTGCCGAGGGCCGGTGGAAGATCCAGGCCGCCACGCACAGCGATCACCGCGCGCAGGCCGGCGCTCACCGCGCCGAGACGCAGCTCCTCGCCGTCCTCGAGCGCGGTGGCGGCGCCGTGCTCGACGGGGAGCGGCGGTCCGTCGGTGCGTACGATCGTCGTCTCGGCGGGGGCGCCCGCGACGGCGAGGACCGCGGGGCCGGTGAAGCGCAGGACCGCACCGCCACCGGCGAGCTCGAAACCTGCCGCTCCAGGGGCGTTGCCCACGGCACGGTTCGCGGCCCGCAGGGCGCGGCGGTCGGCCGTTCCCGATGCGGAGACGCCGAGCGCGGCATGGCCAGAGCGGCCGAGGTCCTCGAGCACCAACTGCAGGCCGGGGCGCACGACCTCGACTGCGAAGGGGTGCTCCACGGCGTCGACCGAGGGAGCGGAGTCTGTCACCGTGACCGACTCCCGCTCGAGCCGCTCGAACCGCACGGTCATCCCGGGCGCGAGCAGGGCGGGCGGATCCCGGTGCAGGTCCCACATCGGCGCGTCCGTACGCCCGATCAGCTGCCAGCCACCGGGGCTCTCGCGGGGGTAGACGCCCGAGAACGTCCCGGCCAGCCCGACCGAGCCGGCCGGGATCCGGGTGCGTGGAGAGGAGCGCCGCGGTACGTCGAAGAGCGGGTCGTCGCCGACGAGGTAGCCGAAGCCGGGGGCGTAGCCGGTGAAGGCCACCCGCCAGGTCGCGGCCGCATGGCGCGCGGCGACCTGCTCGGCACTGACTCCGAGCAGGTCGGCGACCTCGTCGAGATCCTGCCCGTCGTAACGCACGCCGATCGTCACCGAACCAGCGCTCGGGAGGCCACCGTGGACGGCTTCGACCCGACCCAGCTCCTTGGCGAGGCTCACCTCGTCGACCAGCGTCGGATCGAACCGGACGAGCACCGTCCGGGCGGCGGGCACCAGCTCGACGACGCCGGTCGGCGGTGCGGCCACGAGAGCCGCGTGCAGCCGCATCGCGCCTTCGAGGTCGTCCTCCTCGACCAGCAACGCCTGGTCCGATGCGATGAGAACGCGCCTCACGCCAGGTACTCCGCATCCCGTACGTCGGTGATGAACATGTGACCGGGCGCGTGGGTGATCGCGAACGGCGGGCGCGAGTCCATGATCGCGGCCTGCGGCGTGACCCCGCAGGCCCAGAACACCGGCACCTCGCCGTCGCGCACCTCCGGCGGGTCCCCGAACTCGGGAGCGGCGAGGTCGGCGATGCCCAGCGAGTCCGGGTCACCGACATGCACCGGCGCACCGTGCACCGCCGGATAGCGCCCGGAGATACGTACGGCATCGGCGACGCGGTCAGCGGGGATCGGGCGCATCGAGACCACCATGTCGCCGCGCAGACGCCCGGCCGGGGCGCACGGGCGGGAGGTTCGGTACATCGGCACGTTGCGGCCGAGCTCCTGGTGACGGATCGGGATCTCGGCGTCGGCCAGGCCCGCCTCGAACGTGAAGCTGCAGCCGATCAGGAACGAGACCAGGTCGGGGTGCTCCTCCCACGCCGCGCCCGCGTCCGTGACCTCCTCGGTGAGCACGCCATCACGCCAGATCCGGTACGCCGGGATGTCGGTACGCAGGTCGGACCCGGGAGCCAGGGTCGACTCGTAGGCGCCCGGGTCGAGCACCTCGAGCACCGGGCACGGCTTCGGGTTGCGCTGCGCGAAGAGCAGCACCTCGAACGCCCAGTCGGCCGGCACGGAGATCAGGTTCGCCTGCACCAGGCCGTGGGCGACGCCACTCGTCGGTGCGACCTCGCCCGCCCGGTAGGAGGTGCGCGCGGCGCGAGCCTGGGCGAGCTGGGTGATGCTCGCGGTCATGCCGTGGCTCCGGCGAACGGGCCGATCACGATGCCCTCGGCCTCGAGCAGAGCGCGGGTCGCCGCAGCCATCCGGATCGCCCCGTCGCTGTCTCCGTGCACGCAGATCGAGTCGGCGCGTACAGCCACGTCGGTGCCGTCGATCGCCTCGACCACACCCTCGCGCGCGAGCCGCAGCATGCGGGCAGCGACAGCGTCGGCGTCGTGCAGGACCGCACCGGGCTCGGCGCGCGAGACCAGCTCGCCGCCGGGCGTGTAGGCACGGTCCGCGAAGGCCTCCGCGGCCGTCGCGAGCCCGGCGCTCTCGGCCACGTCGAGCACGACGCCGCCCGCGAGACCGAGCAGCACGAGGGACGGGTCGATCGCCTTGACCGCGGCGACCACGTCACGCGCCTGTCGCTCGTCGCGGGCGATCGTGTTGTAGAGCGCGCCGTGCGGCTTCACGTAACGGACCGCTCCGCCGACCGACGAGGTCAGGCTGATCAGCGCACCGAGCTGGTACTCGACGTGTGCCTGCAGCGTCGCTGAGTCGATCTCCATGGCGCGGCGTCCGAAGCCCTCGTAGTCGCGGTAGCCGGGGTGCGCGCCGATCGTGACGCCGTTGGCGACGGCGTCGGCGAGCGTCGTACGGATCCCTTCGGGGGTGCCGGCGTGGAACCCGCAGGCGACGTTGGCGCTCGAGACGATCGCGAGCATCGCCGCGTCGTCCGCGACCACCCGGTCGGGTGCGTTCTCGCCGAGGTCGGAGTTCAGGTCGATCGTTGCTGCCATGGTGTTCATGGTGCTCACACTCCAATGCCGATGAAGGCGAAGATCGGGCGGATCGAGACGATGCCCATGTACCAGCTGAGCAGGGTCGCGGTCGTCCCCAGAACCAGCAGCCACACCGGGTAGCGGTAGCCGCGGAGGACATCGCGCTGACGGAACCAGCCGATGTACATGAAGATCGACATGCCGATCGGGAGGATCAGACCGTTGAAGCCGCCGACGAAGACCAGGATAGCCGCGGGTGCGGCACCGATCAGCAGGTAGAGGACGAGGGAGACCAGGATGAAGGCGACGGTCGCGAGTTGCAGCGGCCAACCGGCTCCGAGCTTCTTCGAGAACGTCGAGATGAAGGTGGCCGAGGTGTAGGCGGCGCCGATGACCGAGGTGATCGCCGCGGCCCAGAAGATCGCGCCGAAGATGCGGATGCCCGCGTCACCGAGCACGGCGCCGAACGCCTGACCGGCAGGGTTGGCCGCCTGGCTCGAGAAGTCGAGGGTGACGCCGGAGGCCACCACACCGAGGATCGCGAGGAAGAGTACGTAGCGCATGATCCCGGTGACGAGGATGCCGCTCATCGAGGCGCGGTGCACGGCCGGGACGTGCTCGGGGCCGGTCAGGCCGGAGTCGAGGTAGCGGTGGGCGCCCGCGTAGGTGATGTAGCCGCCGACCGTGCCGCCCACGATCGTGGTGATCGTCGCGAAGTTGAGCGTGCCGGGCACGAAGGTCTGGCGCAGCGCGTCGCCGACCGGAGGCTGCGACGCGATCGCGACGAAGAGCGTCAGCCCGATCATCAGCAGACCGAGCACGAGCACGACCATGTCGACGACGCGGCCGGCCCGCTTGTACATGAAGATGCCGATCGCGAGCAGCGCCGAGAGCAGGCCGCCGACCTTGGGTTCGATGCCGAGCAGCGCGTTCAGACCGAGGCCGGCACCCGCGATGTTGCCGATGTTGAACGCCAGACCACCGATCACGATGAGCGTCGCCAGCAGGTGACCGGAGTACGGCACCGCCTCGTTCGCCAGGTCGCCGGCCCGTTTGCCGGCGACGGTGATCATCCGCCACACGTTCATCTGCAGTGCGAAGTCGATCAGGATCGAGGCCAGGATCGCGAAGGCGAACGCCGCGCCGAGCTGAGCGGTGAAGGTCGCGGTCTGGGTGATGAAGCCGGGGCCGATGGCCGAGGTGGCCATCAGGAAGATGGCGCCGAGGATGGGTCCTCGGCGGGAACGGGCGAAGCTCTTCGCGCGCTCGGCGCTGGTCGTCTCAGTCATGGGGGACTCCTGCCATCACTGTGTGGCTGGCACCACACTCTCTTGTGTAGTACAAGATGGCATAGATTGTTCTACAACAACACCCGTCATTGTTAAAATGGTGTTTCGATTGTCCGCGGATGCGATTCCCTTAGGATGCGGTCATGCCCGATGTCGAGGACACCCTGACGAACGCCCTGCGCCGGCGGATCATCGACGGCGAGTTCGCGCCCGGCACCCGGCTGTCGGAGATCTCCCTCGCCGAGAAGCTCGGGGTCTCGCGCAACACGCTTCGTGAGGCGTTCCGCGTGCTGGCCGAGCAGGGCCTCATCGAGCACGTGCCCCATCGCGGAGTCTCGGTCGCCTCCCCGACGGTGGCGGACGTCGTCGACATCTATCGGGCGCGGCGCTACGTCGAGCCCGCCGCGCTGGCCGCGGGCTCCCCGCTGCATCCCGCGGTGACGGCGATGCGCGAGTCAGTGGACCTGGGTGAAACCAGCCTCGAGGCGCGCGACTGGCGCACGGTCGGCACCGCCAACATGGCGTTCCACGACGCCATCGTGGCCCTCGCCGACAGCCCGCGCCTGGAGCGCCTGTTCCGCGACATCGCCGCCGAGCTGCGGCTCGCGTTCCTCGAGATCGACAACCCCGAGGCCCTCCACGCGCCGTTCGTCACACGCAACCGCTCCCTGCTCGAGACCTTCCTCGAGCAGGGCGGCCCTGCGGCCGCTGAGGAGCTGCGCGGCTACCTCATCCTCTCCGAGCAGACCGTGCTCGGAGCGTTCACGCGACTGCGCCGCGGCTAGGCGATAGGTGCTCGAAGATCGCCGGTGAGGTCAGGCGCTCTTGAGGTGCCGGAGTCGGGCCACCGCATCGGCACCAACCCTGCGGTGCGGCCCTTCGGGAAGGGTCTCGAGATGGCCCTCCAGGGCATCGACGACCGCCACGGAGACGGTCTCCGGGGCTCGTTCGATCAGTTCGATCAAGGACGTCAGGTATTCACCTGCGTCGATGTCGTCCGCGATGACCTCGAGCACATCAGCGGGGATGGACGGCAGTGCCTCCATCAGCACGCCATAGGCGAAGTCCTCAACGTTCATGACAACCATGCTAAGCCTCGGACGTTTCTCGGTTCCGTCCAGTCAGGGCGCCATACGGATCCGCCAGAGATCCTCGCCAGGCCCCGCACATTCCCGTCACTATGACAGAGGGTCCGGCCTTGTGAATCGCTCACAAGGCCGAACCCTCCGCCATGGCTGCGAGCCCCCCTCGCACGCCGGCTGAACGTCCCACAGTCTCACGCGGTGATCAGACCGCGCAGCCGCTCGTCGCGCGGCCAGGCACCTGCCCAGACGAGGACCGCGGTGGCGATGGCGAAAACGGTGTTGAAGGCCGGCTGCCCGAAGACCAGGTTCACCGTGACCGCGCCGCCCAGGTACGCGGTGATCAGGATCGTGCCCATCGCCCGGGTGGCCGGGACGTGGTAGGCGACCAGCGACAGGCCGAGGACGGCGCCGCAGACGACGGGGAACCAGCCCGGAGCGCCGATCTTGTCGTTGAAGTCCATGACGGGTTCGACCCGTAGCAGGTGCGTGACGATGTCGAAGCCGAGGAACAGGGTGACCAGGACGGTGATGACCCAGCCGGTTCGTTGTGCGTTGGTGCTCATCTCGATCTCCTCAGAAGTGGGTGGTGTTGCTCTTACCCACGCGTCGAGCGTGCACCGGCTATCTCGACATCGCCTCTCACTTTTTCTCGAGAGCGGCGGCGGCGACCTTCAGATCGGCGACCAGACCGTCGTACGTCGCCTGCCTCTCGTCCTGAGGACGGCAGAGGGGCGCGTCGCGTGTTGTCTGGACTGTTCACTCGCTGACGCTCGATCACGGGGCGAGCGGGTCGTGGCCGACGTTCATCAGACGACGCCGCCACTGCGCATCGCCCGCGGTCGGCTCCCACTCGCCGGTGTCCCCGCCGCGCAGGTCGGTGACCTTGTCGACGACGCGCCGCATCACGTCCACGTCGTCCGGGGTCACGTCGGCCCGACGCTTGCCGAGAATGTCAGCCACCCGATGACCGAGCTCGCTGCCGGCTCGGTCCGGTTCGGTCTCGGTCGTCTCCCCCGCGCCTTGCACGGCGAGCCACTGCCGCAGGTCGCGCGAGGTCATGTTCACCGCGCGATGGAAGTTCTCCCAGAGCCTGTCGTCGACGATCGTCTCGGCCATGTCGTGCCTCCTACCTGATCGACTGCTCCGATCCGGTACCCAGCGCAGCGGCCGAACACACGGGGCGTCACCCCAGGAGAGCCTGGGCCTCCGGAGAGTCGTAGAAGCTCGAAAGCCGGCGGCGGATCAGCTGCTCGAGGACGCCGGCCTCGGCGAGCGCCTCGATCACCGGCGGGCCGAAGCGGAGCGCCTCCTCGACCAGGTCATCGCGGCCCAGACCCCACTCCTCCAGGAGCCGGTCGAGGGTGAAGCTCCCATAGGTGTCGAAGAAGAAGTCGACACCCGTGTCGACCAGGGCCTGCAGGTATTCGGAGTCCCGGACATCGAGCCAGACCTGGTAGAGCCCGACGAAGAGCGCGACCAGCTGCTCGTCATCGACCAGGTCGGCGAGCTCGCGCACCGGCCGGGTCGCGAGCGCGTCCCAGACCTCCAGCAGCGCGTCATGCACCTCCTCGTCGGTGACCGAGCTCGCGGCGGTGTCGGTGAGGTATCCGAGCAGCGCTCCGGCGCCCCGCTCCGCGAGCTCGCGAGCGCTCTGGTCGACGGCCGCACCGACCGGGGTGCCCTTCACCGTGTCCGCCATCCGGCCGGCGACACGTTCGGCGATCGAGAAGCCGAGCGAGCCGCCCGGGAGGTTGTCGGCGAACCTGCGGCCGGTGTCGACGGCACCCCGAGCGGTGCCACGCATCAGAGTGCCGACGCCGGCCTGGATCCCGGAGTTGTCGGCCAGACTGCGCAGGACCTGCTGGCGCAGCGTACGCATCTCGACCAGGGCCTCGACGAGCTCGGCGATCCGGGGGCGGCTGACCACCTTGCCCAGCGGCGTCTCGTTGGCCGGATGCGCCTTGAGCCTCGTCGCGAGCGCCCCGGCGACCTCCGGGATCGCGCCCGGGAGCCGGAAGGTGCTGACGTACTTCAGCGCGACCTCCTTGATCAGGTCGCGGGGCATCACCTGGTCCAGCGTCAGCTCACTGGCGGCGCGCAGCGCGAAGTCGATCTCGCCGGTGACGAGATCGAGGAAGCGTACGCCGCGCATCGCCGCCATCTCATGGGCGACGTGGGCGTCGAGGAGTCGTCGAGCGAGGTCCGGCTCAGTCATGGAGGACATTGTCCACGGACGGAGCCGGTCCCCGGCTCATTCCCAGGCGACGCTTCGCGTCGCTGCTCGCTCGCTCGCCGGAAGTCGACGAGCAAGCTCGCGCCTCCGGCTCGCTCACTCCCATTCGATGGTGCCGGGAGGCTTCGAGGTGATGTCGACGGTGACCCGGTTGATCTCGCTCACCTCGTTGGTGATCCGGGTCGAGATGCGCTCCATGACCTCGTAGGGAAGCCGGGCCCAGTCGGCGGTCATCGCGTCCTCGGAGGTGACCGGGCGGAGCACGACGGGGTGACCGTAGGTGCGGCCGTCGCCCTGGACGCCGACCGAGCGGACGTCGGCGAGCAGCACGACCGGCATCTGCCAGATGTCGCGGTCGAGACCGGCGAGGGTCATCTCCTCGCGGGCGATCGCGTCGGCCTCGCGGAGGATGTCGAGCCGCTCCTTGGTGACCTCGCCGATGATGCGGATGCCCAGGCCGGGGCCGGGGAACGGCTGGCGCTGGACGATCTCATCGGGCAGGCCGAGCTGGGAGCCGACGGCGCGCACCTCGTCCTTGAAGAGCTCACGCAGCGGCTCGACCAGCTCGAACTCGAGGTCCTCGGGGAGGCCGCCGACGTTGTGGTGGGACTTGATGTTGGAGGTGCCGGCACCGCCGCCGGACTCGACCACGTCGGGGTAGAGGGTGCCCTGGACGAGGAAGGCGACCTTCTCGTCGCTGTCGCCCAGGATCTCGACCTCGGCGCGCTCGAAGCAGCGGATGAACTCGCGGCCGATGATCTTGCGCTTCTCCTCCGGGTCGGTGACCCCGGCGAGCGCGTCGAGGAACTCCTTCTCGGCGTCGACGATCTTCAGCTCGGCACCGGTCGACTCCCGGAACGCCTTCTCGATCGCGACCGACTCGTTCTTCCGCATCAGGCCGTGGTCGACGTAGACGCAGGTCAACCGGTCACCGATCGCCTTGGCGACGATGGCTGCCGCGACCGCGGAGTCGACGCCACCCGAGAGCGCGCAGATCGCGCGGTGGTCACCGATCTGCTCGCGGACCCGCTCGATCTGGTCCTCGGCGATGTTGCCGATGGTCCAGGTCTGGCGCGCGCCGGCGATGTCCCACAGGAAGTGCTCGAGCACCTTCTGCCCGTGCTCGGAGTGGAGCACCTCGGGGTGCCACTGCACGCCCGCGAGCTGCTTCTCGACGTTCTCGAAGGCGGCCACCGGGGTGTCGGCGGTGCTCGCGAGCACGGTGAAGCCCTCGGGCGCCTCGGAGACCGAGTCGCCGTGCGACATCCACACGTTGTGGGCCGGCGGGATGTCCTTGAGCAGCGTGCCGGAGACACCGACTGTGACCGGCGTGCGGCCGTACTCCCGCGCTCCGTTGTCGTCGACGGTCCCGCCGAGGCCCTGGGCCATCAGCTGGAACCCGTAGCACATCCCGAATACCGGGGTGCCCGCGGTGAACAGGGTGTTGTCGATGGCGGGGGCGCCTTCGGCGTACACGCTCGAGGGGCCGCCGGAGAGGATGATCGCCTTCGGGTTCTTGGCGAGCATCTCCTCGACCGGCATCGAGTGCGGCACGATCTCGGAGTAGACCTTCGCCTCACGTACGCGGCGGGCGATCAGCTGCGCATACTGCGCGCCGAAGTCCACCACGAGAACCAGATCGTGCTCTTCCGCCCCAGGAGCCTGCGTCATGCACGAATCCTAACGACGACGTACGTTGCCCGCGAAATGCACCAGGGCCCGACCGGGGAGGGAGGTGGTCGGGCCCTGATTGCCCGAGGCAAAGCTGTCCCGGACGAAAGACCCGGCATGTATTAGGGAGGGAGCAATCCCGGGTCTGATCACTCCAACGAACTCTTTTAACCACGGTTACGGGTCAACCAAAACTTCCTGCCAGAAAACTTCCTGCGCGGTTCATGTCACCAAGGCAACGGGCCGGTCACCGTACGTCAACAATGGGCAGCTGCAGCGCCCCCGGCGCGCTTGCGGGCACCGCGGGCGAAGCCGGCCTGACGGGCTGGATCCGGGCATAGCCCGCACCCAGCTTCGGCCGCGGGTCGGCCTGGTCCTTGTTGGGCCAGAACGCCATCGCCCGCTCGGCCTGGGCGGTGATCGTCAGCGACGGGTTCACGCCCAGGTTGGCGGAGATCGCGGAGCCGTCCACGACATGCAGGCCGTCGTAGCCGTAGAGCCGCTGGTAGGGGTCGATCACGCCGGCGTCCACCGAGTCGCCGATGGTGCAGCCGCCGATGAAGTGGGCGGTCATCGGCTTGTTGAACGGCTCCCCGATCGTGCCGCCGGCATACCCCGGCTTCTCGCCCGAGCTCATCACCCCGGCCATCTTCCGCACCGCGTCGAGGCCGGCGGGGATCCAGGTCGGGTTGGGCTTGCCGTGGCCCTGCTTGGACGACATCCGCCACCCGAAGATCGTGCGCTTCGGGAAGGTCGTGATCGAGTTGTCCAGCGCCTGCATGACCAGCGCGATGACAGTGCGCTCGGACCAGTGCTTGAAGTCGTAGAACGTACGCAGCGACCGCCGCTGCAGCCACATCTCCTTGAGCCACCGGCGGAGGCGATGGGGACCACCTTCGGTGAGCACCGTCTGCATCGCCGCGATCGCATTGCTGCCGTGCCCGTAGCGGACCGGCTCGATGTGGGTGTGCTCGTCGGGGTGCCACGAGGAGGTGATCGCGACACCCTCGGTGTAGTCGATGGCGGTGTCCGGGGCGATCGCGCCCAGGATCGACTCGGAGTTGGTGCGGGTCAGCTCACCCAGGCGCGGGGAGATCTCGGGGAGGTCGCCGGTGCGCTTGAGTTTGTGGAGCAGCTTCTGGGTGCCGAGCGAGGCCGCCGAGAAGACCACCTGGTCGGCGGTGAACCGCTTCGTGCGTCCGATGCCCAGCTTGGCCTTCGTGGAGCGGGTCTCGATGACGTACCCGCTTCCGGTCTTGGCCGGGTAGACGCGCGTCACCGTGGTCAGCGGGTGCACCTCGGCGCCGTTCTTCTCGGCCAGGTAGAGGTAGTTCTTGACCAGGGTGTTCTTCGCGTTGTGGCGGCAGCCGGTCATGCACTCGCCGCAGTTGGTGCACGTACGCCGGTCGGGGCCCTCCCCACCGAAGTAGGGGTCGGCCACCTCCTGCCCGGCCACATGGCTCGGACCGCCGAAGAAGACGCCGACCGGCGCCTTGTGGAAGGTGTCACCGCGGCCGGCCTCGGCTGCGACCTTCTGCATGACCTCGTCGGCCGGGGTCAGGTGGGGGTAGAGGGTGACGCCGAGCATCCGCTTGGCCTGCTCGTAGTAGGGGGCGAGCTCGTCCTTCCAGTCGGTGATGTGGCTCCAGGAAGGGTCCTCGTAGAACGGGTCGAGCGGCTCGTAGAGGGTGTTGGCGTAGACCAGTGAGCCGCCGCCGACCCCGGCGCCGGCCATGATGACCGCGTCCTTGACCATGTCGATGCGCTGGATCCCGTAGCAGCCGATCGCCGGCGCCCAGAGGTATTTGCGCAGGTCGAAGGAGGTGTTGGGCAGCTCGTCGTCGCTGAACCGGCGACCGGCCTCGACCACTCCGACGGAGTAGCCCTTCTCGGTCAGGCGCAGCGCACTGACCGATCCCCCGAAACCCGACCCGATGACGAGTACGTCGTAGTAGCTCTTGCTCATGCCGCCGCCTCCGTTGCGAGGGTGAAAGAATACGGACGCGGCGGCCTGAGGCCGATTGTCGCTCGCTGACGCTCGCTCATGCGCGGCCCAGCGACTTCAGCACGCGCAGCGAGGCGGTCATGAACTTGGCGTACGCCTGGTCGCTCATCCCGAACTGCGGGGCGAAGCGCAGGATGGCCTGGGACGCGACCGACTGGGTCTCGGTGTAGCGCAGGATGCCCTCGACACCCTGGCGACGGCCCTGGCCGGACTCGCGCATGCCGCCCATCGGGGCGTCGATGCTGGCGAAGGTGGCGCCGAAGGCCTCGTTGATGTTGATCGTGCCGCACTTGATCTGCCGGGCGATGCGGCGGGCGCGCGAGGTGTCGCGGCTGTAGATCGAGCCGTTGAGGCCGTACTCGCCGTCGTTGGCGCGCTCGATGGCCTCTTCCTCACTGTGGAAGCGGTAGATGGAGACGACCGGGCCGAAGGTCTCGTTGCCGAAGCAGGTCATCTGCGGGGTCACGCCCTCGAGGATGGTCGGCTCGAAGAAGAACGGCGCCAGGTCGGGGCGGGCCTTGCCGCCGGTGAGCACGCGGGCGCCCTTGGAGACGGCGTCCTCGACGTGGGCGGTCGCGGTGTCGACCTGGGCCTGCGAGATCAGCGTGCCCATGTCGTTCTCCCAGCCCAGGGTGGCGCCGAGGGTCATCGCCTGGGTGCGGGCGACGAAGCGCTCCACGAACCGGTCGTAGACCTTGTCGTCGACGAAGAGCCGCTCGACGCTCACGCACAGCTGGCCGGAGTTGGAGAAGACTGCGCGGGTCGCACCCTCGGCCGCCTTCTCGATGTCGGCGTCACGGAGCACCAGCATTGGGTTCTTCCCACCGAGCTCGAGGCTGGCGCCGATCAGGCGCTCCGCGGCCTGCTTGGCGACGAGCTTGCCGGTGTTGGTCGAGCCGGTGAAGCAGACGTAGTCGGCGCGCTGGATGATGCTGGTGCCGATCTTCGAGCCCGGGCCGGCGACGACGGTCCACAGGTTCTCCGGGAGCCCGGCCTCGGCCAGCAGCTCGGCGCCGAGGAGCGCGCTGAGCATGGTCTGCGAGTCGGGCTTGATGACGACCGCGTTGCCGGCGGCGATCGCGGCGATGCCGTCGCACAGCGCCATCGTGAACGGGTAGTTCCACGGGCTGATGATGCCGACGACACCCTTGGGGACGTGGTTGAGCTCGACCCGGGTGAGCACGGGGATGACGCCGAGCTTGCGCTCGGTGTCGAGGATCTTGCTGCTCCGGCGCCCGTAGTAGCGCGCCGTCAGCGCGATGTGCAGCGGCTCGTCGAAGGCGTGCTTGCGGGCCTTGCCCGACTCCAGCACGATCAGGTCGAGGATCTCGTCCTGCCGGTCGAGCACGAGGTCGTGCAGCTTGATCAGGATGCGCTCGCGCTCGGCGACCGGGGTCGCGGCCCACTTCTCCTGCGCAACCCGGGCCTTGGCGAAGGCCGCGGCGACATCGTCATCGCTCGACTGCGGGATGTGCGCCAGCGGCGCCCCGTTGAGCGGACTGATGACCTCTCGGGTCTCCCCCGTGGTCGCCACGACGCGGCCGGTCAGGCGGGCGACGTAGTCAGGCTCGAGGGCCAGGGACGCCGTGGCGTCATGCTCGGGATCGAGCGGGCCCTCGACGATCGGGCCGCCGGAAGAAGTCGGGTTGGATGCGCTCATGTACCGAGGGTATGTGACGGGCGTCTCGGAAGCCAGACAGGCGTCCCACTAACTCACGATGCGAACGTCGGCTGCCCACCACAGGTAGTCGTGCTGCTCGGCCGGAAGGTCGATCACGACGCGGTCCACGGGCAGCCGGTCGAGCGCATGCACGGTGCACTCCTCCGCGGGAGCGGCCCGGTAGAGATAGGCGTCCAACGGCCATTTCGTACGCAGCCACTCGTCCAGCCGCTCCGCGATCGACGCGGTGAGCCCGGGCTCTCGGTCCTGGCGGAGCCAGTAGCTGACCCGGGCGGTGGACCCACCGGCGTACCTGAGCAGGGTCTGGGCGTCGGCCCCCATCGCCTCCAGGTAGGGGAACAGGGGCTGCACGTAGAGGCAGCCGAGGGAGGAGGTGCCCTCGGGGTCGAGAAAGAGATAGGTGAAGGCCCGTTTCGCCTGGTGGTCGGACCAGTGCCGGATCACCAGCGGCAGGTTGTCGTCGCTGCCGAAGCCCTCCAGCGGCCACCTGCCGCAGCTGTGGTCGCGGATCACGTCCGGGCTGGCCAGGTAGGCCTCGGTGTCCAGGTCGAGCAGCTCGGGACGCAGCGGCGCGAGCACGAAATCGTCGGTGGCCAGCGGCTCGGGGGGATCAGCGACCAAGAACATGGAGTCAGATTGCTACGTCAACCGCTTGCTCCGCCACGGCAATTCAGACGAGGTCTTCGACCTCCAGCCGCGCGCGGTCGGCCTCCTCGTCGGTGACCTGCAGCTGGGAGCGGCGCTCGGCCTCGATGCGGCGCAGGTAGTGGTCGATCTCCTCCTTGGCGCGCTGCTCGTCCCAGCCGAGCTCGTCGGCCATGATCTTGGCGACCCCCGGGGCAGCACTCACGCCGCGGTCGAAGGTCTCCATCGAGATCCGGGTGCGGCGCTCGAGCACGTCGTCGAGGTGGCGGGCGCCCTCGTTGTTGACGGCGTAGACGACCTCGGCGGCGAGGTAGTCCTCGGCACCTTCCAGGGGCAGCGCGAGCGGGCGGCGCTCCTGGATGAGGTCGAGCACGTCGTCGATCAGGCCGCCGTGACGGCCCAGGAGGTGGTCGATCCGGGCGACGTGGAGGCCGGAGCGACGCGCGAGCAGGACGCGCTGGTTCGAGCGGGTCTCGAAGCCCTCGGCCCCGACCAGCCGGACCTTGTCGGTGATCGAGTCGCGCAGGGTCATGTTGGTGGTCGTGCCGAGCGAGTGGGCCGCGGCGTCGACGGCGTCCTTGGCCATCACCCGGTAGGTCGTCAGCTTGCCGCCGGCGATCAGCACCAGACCCGGCAGCGGCGTGACCACGGTGTGCTCGCGGCTGAGAGCTGCGGTCTGGTCGGACTCGCCGGTCAGGAGCGGGCGGAGTCCGGCGTACACGCCCTCGACGTCCTCGAGGTCAAGCGGCACGCGAAGGATCGCGTTGACGTGCTCCAGGACGTACTCGATGTCGGTCTTGGAGGCCGCCGGGTGGGCGAGGTCGTAGGTCCACGGGGTGTCGGTGGTGCCGATGATCCAGTGGCGGCCCCACGGGATCACGAAGAGGACCGACTTCTCGGTGCGGACGATGAAGCCCGACTCGGAGCGGATCCGGTCGCGCGGGACGACGAGGTGGATGCCCTTGGACGCCTTGACGTGCAGGGCGCCGCGGCCACCGACCATTGCCTGGATCTCGTCGGTCCACACCCCAGCGGCGTTGACGACCGTCTTGGCCCGGATGACCAGGTCCTGGTCGTGCTCGAGGTCGCGGGCTCGGACGCCGACGACCCGCTCGCCCTCGCGCAGGAACCCGGTCACCTGGACCCGGGTCGCGATGTGGGCGCCGTGGGAGGCGGCGGTGCGCGCGATCGTCATGACCAGGCGGGCATCGTCGACCTGGGCGTCGTAGTACTGGATCGCGCCGGTGATCGCGTCGGTGCGGAAGTCGGGGGCGATCCGGGCGACGCCCCGGCGGGTGAGGTGGCGGTGGCGCGGCAGGCCGGAGTTGCCCATCCCGGAGAGCGGCCCGAAGCTCGCCATCCCGTCGTAGAGCGCCAGGCCGGCGCCGATGTAGGCGCGCTCCCACACGGGGTTGGTCAGCGGGTAGAGGAACGGCACCGGCCGGACCAGGTGCGGCGCGAGGGTGTTGAGCAGCAGACCGCGCTCCTGGAGCGCTTCGCGGACCAGCTCGAAGTCGAGCATCTCGAGGTAGCGGAGTCCGCCGTGGACGAGCTTCGAGCTTCGCGAACTCGTTCCCGAGGCCAGGTCGCGCTGCTCCACCAGCCCCGTGCTCAGGCCTCTGGTGACCGCGTCCAGCGCCACGCCGGCGCCGGTCACACCCCCACCGACGACGAGTACGTCGAGCTCGGTCTCCCCCGCGGCACCGACCATCGTGCCGATCGCGAGGTCGCGGCTGTGTGGACTCAGTGCCCCTGTACGAGTCATACGTTCGAAGTTAACTCACCACGTCGAATTGTCACTTCTGGCGCGCGAGAATTCACCGGCGCCGACTGATAAGTCACGCAGACGTCACAGACGGGCGGCGCTGACGAGGGTGGCGAGGCGGTCCGGAGGCATGAGTTCCTCGACGACGACCATCTTGTCGCCGTCGGCGTGGATCATCGGACGTACGCCATCGGGCCGCGGGGGCGCGGTGGCGATGGCCACGTGGGTGATGCGGCCGCCGGGGTCCTGGGCGAAGAAGTAGAGGTCGCCTTCAGTGACGTCGTCGAGGTCGATCGGCTCGAGCGCAGCGGCCTGGTCGCGGGCGTCTCGCGGGAGGCGTACGCCGATGGCCTCCGCCGCTCGGAAGATCAGGCCTGAGCAGTCGATGCCGGCGTCGGTGGTGCCGCCCCAGACGTAGGGGACGCCGAGATAGCTCCGAGCCTTGCTCAGCAGGGTGGCCACCGGCTCGGCGAGGGCAGCCGTCGGCAGCCAGCCGGGATAGCCCCGCTCGTCCTTCGTCGAGGAGTGCGAGGGGACGACGACGTACGTCCAGTCCCCCTGCGTCTTCAGGACGACGATCTCCTCGCCGGGGACGACCTCGGTCTCGTGCTCGGCGTCGTCGGCGGGCTCGGCGACGACGAAGGTGGGCTGGTTCACGGTGGTCACGAGAGGACTCCTTCGATGCCGAGGCCGGGGGCGTCGGGGAACAGGATGCGGGGGCCGTCGTAGCCGATGCCACCGATATACGGACTGGTCTTCGCCCACCAGCCCGCGTCGAGATCCTGCTGGCCGGGGATGCCGGCCGCCGCGACCAGGGCCGCGGCCGCGCCGATGCCGAGGTGCGACTCCATCATGCAGCCGACGAGGCGTCCCAGGCCGTGGCGCTTCGCGATCTCCAGCAGCTCGATCGCGGGCGTCAGCCCGCCGCACTTGGCCAGCTTGATGTTGACCGCATCCGCCGCGCCGGCCCGGATGACGTCGACGAGGTCCTGGAGGTCGAAGACCGACTCGTCGGCCAGGATCTTGTAGGGCTGGCGGCGCCGGACGTACGCCATCGCCTCCAGGTCCCGCCGGGCCACCGGCTGCTCGACGAACTCGAGCTCGACATCCTCGTCGGCGAGCGTCGTCAGTACCGCCACCGCCTCGTCCGCT
This sequence comes from Nocardioides sp. NPDC004968, assembly GCF_040608935.1. Taxonomy (NCBI): domain Bacteria; kingdom Bacillati; phylum Actinomycetota; class Actinomycetes; order Propionibacteriales; family Nocardioidaceae; genus Nocardioides; species Nocardioides sp. NPDC004968. The sequence goes on along the minus strand of NZ_JBEXJF010000027.1, from coordinate 28,806 downwards.
CGCCAGCCGGTGTTGGCGTCGAGCCGGAGTACGCACCCCGGCGCCGCCTCGCGGACCGCGAGCACCCGCTCGGCATCGCCCGCAGCGTCGGTTCCGACCTTGATCTTGAGCGTCGTGAACCCGTCTCGCGCTCGGGCCGCCGCCGCTTCTGCCAGCTCGTCGGGGGTTCCTACGGAGAGGGTGATGTCGGTGGTGAGGTGCGTTGGAATACCCGGTTCACCGGGTATTCCTGCACTTCTCTGGCGTTGCATTGCCCGAGAAGTGCAGGAAGTGCCTGAGCGGTGTGACGCATGGGACGTCAGATGCTCGGTCATCGAAACCTCTGCCCGCCGGGCGACGAGGTCGTGCAGCGCGATGTCGGCGGCCATCTTGGCCGACCGGTTGCCGACGACCGCGCCCTGGATCAGGCCCGCCGAGGTCAGGTCAGCAGCGGCACCGACCAGCACGTCGGAGACGGGCCCCTCCAGCGCGGCGGAAGACCCGGCGAGCGAGTCGCCGGTGACCCTCCAGACCTGCGGCGCCTCACCCCACCCGACGCACCCGTCGGAGTCCTCGATGGTGACGACGACCGTCTCCGCGAACTCCGTACGCCGCAGAGCGGTCACGAACGGGGTGTGCAGCGGCACCCGGACGCGCTGGGTGCGCACCGCGACGATGCGCGGAGAAGTCACAGGGTCGACCACAGATAGCGCGCGACCTCGCTGATCCGGAACTCCGACTCGTCGTCGTCCAGGCCGGTCGTGAGCACGACCATCACCTGCGGTTCACCCTCGGCGGGCCGGATGATCGCCATGTCGTGGCGTACGCCGTCGATCCAGCCGGTCTTGTTGCCGACCACCGCGTCCTCGGGCACGCCGAGCGGGATCGCGTCGCGATACTCCTGGGCGACCAGGATCCCCTCCAGCTCGGCGGTCGACTCGGGCGACAGCAGCCGGCCGGAGGCGAGCTTGGTGAGCAGCTTGCCCATGTCGTTGGCGGTCACCAGGTTCTGCAGCCCGGCCTCACGCGCGGGCGCGTCCTCGATCCCCCGCGAGACCGTCGTCATCGGCGTCACGCCGGCGTCGGCGAGCACTGCGGCGACCGCCTCGAGCCCGACCCGCTCGAGCACGAGGTTGACGGCCAGGTTGCCGGAGACGGTCAGGGAGCGGCGTACGAGATCACCCAGCGGCAGCGGAGACCCGACCGCCGCCCAGGTGTCGGGGTCCTGGTCCTCGGCCGGGTCCATCTCGAAACGCGACCCGACGACGGCGGAGTCGAAGTCGGGATGCACCGCGATCGGCTCGTCCAGCGACAGCAGCCCGCGGTCCCGCAGCCGATAGGCGGCGATCGCGACGGGCACCTTCATCAGGCTCGCCGCATAGTGCTGCTGGTTGACGTTCTGGGCCTGGGTCGGGATGCCGTCGAGGCCGCTGAGCCAGGTCGAGACCAAAGGTTCCACGTCGGTGAGACTAGTCGGTCCGGTCGAGCTCCTGACGGATACGGTTCACGTCGTCGATCCAGGCGTCGACGTCCGAGGCACGCGTGGCGTACTCCTCGGCCACGTCGGGCTCGAGCGAGATCCAGAACTGCGAGCCCTGCCCAGCATCCCAGACGGCGTCGGCGACCTCCTCAGCGGTGAGCGCGCCCTCGGCCGACCGGAAACCCGGGAGTCCGGAGGAGCGCTCGAGCATCGCCGTCTTCACGCTGCGCGCGACGATCGCCTGAGCGACCACGCCCTGGTGCCGGTAGGTGGCGGCGAGCCACTCGGCAAAGGCGATCTCGGCGTGCTCGGTGGCCGCGTAGGAGGGCGAGCCGAGCAGCGTGAGGAGACCCGCGGAGGAGGAGGTGACCACGAACCGGCCAGCACCGCGGGCGACCCACTCGGGCAGCAGCAGCCGCGCGGCGCGTACGTGGGCGAGGACGTTGACCTCGTACGAGGTCATCCAGGCGTGGTCGGAGGCCTCGAGGCCGCGGCCGCGCTCGACTCCCGCGTTGCCGTACCAGGCGTCGATCTTGCCGAGCTCCTCCCGGGCAGCGTCCACGAGCGCCGCGGTGCCGGCGGCCGAGGCGGCGTCGCCGGGAACCGCAAGGGCACCGATCGAGTCGGCCACCGAGCGGAGCTCGGCGTCGTCGATGTCGGCAACGACGACGCGACACCCCTCCGCTGCGAACCGCATGGCCAGGGCCTTCCCGATCCCTCGGGCTGCTCCGGTCACAACCACCCCGCTCCCGGGTGCGAGTACGTTCACGGACCGACCACCTCCAGTGGCGTTAGTGAGGGTTAATCACTGTAACCGAGGCCGGTCCGTGAACGTGCGGCAACCTACTGATCAGTACCGATCACTCGGCCCATCTCATTCGGGCAGCCCCGACGAGGGCGGGGCGTCCGAGGCGGCGCTGTCGTCCTCCTCGATGGGGGCGTCGCCGATGTCGGTGACGAGGACCGGCGTGAGCGGCTCCGAGGCACCGTTCTTGATCTCGACCACGCTCATCCCGGAGATGCCCATGTGGGAGTCCTCCGAGAACCGGAACGGCGCCATCCCGGGCCCTTCGAAGGAGGAACCCTCCTTCTCGATGGTCTCCACGATCGACTCGCGGGTGAGGTCCTTGCCGTTGGCCTGCAGCGCCTGGACGAAGGTGTAGGCCTGCGACATGCCGTAGATCCGGTAGTTGGTCAGCTTCTCCGAGCCCTTCTTGGAGTACTCGTCCCAGACCTTCTGCCAGAGCTTGACCCACTCGTCCTCAGGAGCGTCGACGCCCGGGATGTACTCGGTCGTCATCATCCCGTCCATCAGCTTCACACCCTGCTCGGCCGGGATCTTGCCCTTGGTCATCGAGGCCAGCAGCCCGCCGACGAGCGACGGGTCCGAGCCGACGTTCGAGTAGAACCACTTCGACTTGAAGCCGACGCCCTGCGCGGCGATCTGGCTCAGCGCCGTGTAAGACGGCGTGTTGAAGCCGATCACCAGATCGACGCCCTTGGACTTGAACGAGGACATCTGCGGGGAGAAGTCGGTCGACCCACCCGGCGTGTACTTCTGTACGTCGACGATCTGGGCGTCGAGGAACTGACGCGCACCCTTCTCGCCGTCCTCGCCGAAGTCGTCGTCCTGCAGGAAGAGGCCGACCTTGGCGTCGGGCATGTTCTCCTTGACGTACTGACCGATGACCTTGCCCTCGATCTCGTAGTCCGGCTGCCAGCCGAACGTCATCGGCGAGCCGGACGGGTCGTCGCCCCACTGCAGCGAGCCGCTGGAGACGAACAGGTCGGGGATGCCGTCGTCGTTGAGGCGCTGCACGACCGCGCGGTGTGTGGGGGTGCCGAGGCCGCCGACCATCGCGAAGATCTCGTCCTGCAGGATCATGTCGTTGGTGACGGCGCTGGTGTTGGTCGGGTTGTAGGCGTCGTCCTTGACGACCATCTCGATGTCTCGGCCGTGGACGCCACCGTTGTCGTTGACGTACTCATAGAACGCCTGATGGCCGGAGGGGATCTCCGAGTAGCCGGGTGCGGCCGGGCCGGTCAGCGGGAAGTGCGCACCGACCTTGATCGAGGTGTCGGTGACGCCGACCGCCGACCCGTCCTCGGATGGCCTCTCCTGCCCCGCGCCACAGGCAGCGAGGAGCGAGGCAGTGGTGAGGACACAGACGACCTGTACGGCTCTGCGTGCAGTGCTTCTCATGTTGTCTTCTCCTTGGTTTGCCCGAGAGATGAGGTGAGGGATGTGCGCGCCAGGAACGAGCGCAGGCTGCCGACGATCCCCGCCGGAGCGAGGAGGATGACGAGCATCAGCACCAGCCCGTAGACCACCGGGGTGACCTCTGCGGCCTGGGTTGCGCTGAGCCCGACCGACTCCCCGAGATCGGTGGCGAAGTGAGGAAGAAAGGCGAGTACGCCGGCCCCGATGAGCGCTCCGGTCAGGCTGCCCAGCCCGCCCAGGACGACCGCGGCCAGCAGCGTCAGCGAGAGCGTGATCGTGAACGCGCCCGGCGCCGTGAGACGTACGTTCATGGCCATCAGACCACCCGCGAGCCCGGCAGCCATGGCGCTGACGGTGAAGGCGACCACGCGGGCGCGGCCCAGGTGGATGCCGGCCAGCTCTGCGGAGACGTCGTCGTCCCGCACCGCGCGCCAGCGACGACCGATCCGCGAGCGGCTCAGGTTCGCGAGCGCCACGAAGGTGATCGCGAGGAGCAGCCAGCCGAGGTAGGCGAGGAACGAGTACTGGTCGATCTCGACGGCGGTGAAGAACCAGACCAGGTCCTGGATCCAAGCCGGGAGGTCGGTCGCGCGGGGCACCGGCACCTGAAGCCCCTGCTCGCCGCCGAGGACCTCCCACTGGTTCGCCAGCCGGGGCACCGCCACGGCCAGTGTCAGGGTCGCGCCGGCGATGTAGGGCCCGTGCAGCCGCGCCGCCGGGACCCCGACCATCACCCCGACCACGGCACAGACCGCGATCGCGACGAGCAGGGCGACGAAGACGTCGGCCAGCGTCTCGCCGCCGTTGCGCTCGAGCACCAGGGTGGCGGCGTACGCCCCGACGGCCATGAGCGCGCCGTGGCCCAGCGAGAGCTGGCCGGAGAGCCCTGTCAGGAGCGTGAGACCGCCGGCGGCGATGGCGAAGTACGCCATCTCGGCATAGCGGGTCTGCAGATATTGGCTGGAGCTGCCGATGACCGCCATCGCCACCACGAAGGCGATCAGGGCCACGATGAAGTGCCGTGCCAGGGGCACCGAGGTCACCGGACGGACGAGTGAACGCAGACGTTCCATGGGTCAGACCCTCCTGGCCGCAGCGGCCGCGAAGAGGCCGCTGGGACGTACCAGCAGCACCACCATCAGAATCCCGAGCGCGACGAGCGGCGCCAGGTGCTCACCGACGTAGCCGGTGACGTAGGAGAGCGAGAGCCCGAGGATCAGGCCGCCGATCACCGACCCGAGCGGCGAGTCGAGGCCGCCCAGCACGGCGGCGATGAAGCCGTAGATCACGAACGGGTCCATGAACGCCGGGTTCACCAGGTCGCCGCCGGCGATGAGCATCCCGGCCACCGCGCCCACGGCCGCGGCGAGCGCCCAGCCGAGGGTGAGCATGCGCCCGACGCGTACGCCCAGGAGCCGGGACACCTCGCCGTTGAACGCGGCTGCCCGCATCCGCAGCCCCAGGTCGGTGAAGCGGAAGAGGACCACGAGCCCGGCCATCACGAGAGCGACCACGACGATCGTCAGGATGCCGAACGGGGTGATCCCGATCGAGGCGTCCCCCACGTTGATCGCGTTGGTGCTGACCGGGGCCGGGAAGCCGCGGTGCTGGACGCCGAAGGTGATCGCGGTCAAGCCGTGGAGCACCATGAACAGCCCGAGGGTGAGGATCACCGCGTTGAGCTCGGCCTTGCCTTCGACCGGGCGGATGATCACCCGCTCGATCACGGCGCCGAGCCCGAACCCGGCGGCGATCGCGGCCATGAAGGCGACCCAGTAGGGCACGTCGGCGTTGATCAGCGAGAGCGCGATGTAGGTGGTCACCATCGCCATCGCCGCCTGGGCGAAGTTGACGATCCGGGTCGAGCGCCAGATCAGGCACAGGGCGAGGGCGAACGCGGCGTAGACCGCGCCCAGGACCAGCCCTCCGAGGGTGGTGTCGAGAAACTGCTGCATGTCTGCTTCTCCTCAGAACCCGAGATAGGCGTGGCGGAGCTGCTCGTCGGCGGCCAGCTCGGCGGCCGGCGCCGAGGCGACGACCTTGCCGAGGTTGAGCACGACTCCGTGGTCAGCGATGGACAGGGCACTGCGGGCGTTCTGCTCGACCAGGACGACGGTCAGCTCCTCGGTCTGCACCAGTCCGCGGAGCAGGTCGAAGATCTGGGCCACCACCCGGGGCGCGAGCCCCAGGGAGGGCTCGTCGAGCAGGAGTACGGACGGTCGCGCCATCAGCGCGCGGCCGATGACGAGCATCTGCCGCTCACCGCCCGAGAGCATGTGGGCGGTGGCCTCGCGGCGCTCGCCCAGGCGCGGGAAGAGCTCGAAGACCCGCTCGATCGGCATCGGCTCGGAGCCTGTCGCGCGGTGCAGCCCGCCGAGCCGGAGGTTCTCGGTGACGGTCAGCTCGGCGATCACGCCACGTCCCTCCGGGACGTGGGAGAGGCCGTACGAGGTCAGCTTCTCGGTCGCGGCGCGCGTGATGTCCTTGCCGTTCAGCGTCACGCTGCCCTTGCTGGACTTCACCAGGCCGGAAACGGTGCGCAGCAGCGTGGTCTTGCCGGCGCCGTTGGCGCCCAGGACGGCGGTGACCTGGCCTCTCGACGCGGTGAAGGTGACGCCGTTGAGCGCCTTGACAGGTCCGTACGCAGCGCTCAGATCCTCGACGGCGAACATCAGGCCTCCTCGGCAACGGTCAGTGCGTGGACCTCGGCGTCGTCGTCGTGCTCGACCTGGTCGCCCAGGTAGGCGGCGAGGACGGCCGGGTCGTTGCGGATCTCGTCGGGTGAACCGGCGGCGATGACGCGGCCGAAGTCGAGCACGGTGATCCGGTGGCAGACCGACATCACCAGGTCCATGTGGTGCTCGACGAGCATCACGGCGGTGCGTTCGGTCAGGCCGGTGATGATCTCGCCGAGCTCGGTCATCTCCTCGGCGCTCAGTCCGCTGGCGGGCTCGTCGAGGAGCAGCAGCTCCGGCTCGGCCACCAGGGCGCGCGCGAGCGCGACCTTCTTCCGGATCGGGTACGGCAGGCTGCCCGGGTAGCGGCCGGCGTACGACTCGATCCCGAGCTCGCCGAGCACCTCCCGCGCCTTGGCGGCCAGCCGGGCGTCGTCGCGGTGGCCGAGCCCGAGCAGCCCGCGTACGAAGCCGGCGCGGGCGAGACGGTCGGCGCCGACCATCACGTTGTCGAGCACCGTCATCCGCTCGAAGAGCCCGAGCCCCTGCAGGGTCCGGGCGATGCCGTGGCCGGCGAGCTGGTGCGGGCGGAGGTCGTGGATCGTCTCGCCACGCAGACGGAGCTCGCCCTCGGCGGGGCTGACGAAGCCGCACACGACGTTGAACAATGTGGTCTTGCCGGCACCGTTGGGGCCGATGACGCCGAGCACCTCATGGGGCGCGACCTCCAAGGAGACGTCCTCGAGGGCGCGTACGCCCCCGAACCGGACCGAGACCCCCTCGACCGCGAACAGCGGCGGGTCTTCGCCAGGCATCTGCATCATGCTCCCTTCACCTATGTGACGGCTCTCACTTTGGACTCTCCGCACAAGTGGGGATATGGGCAGTGCGCACAAAATCTTTCGGGCGCTCCGACTGAGATTCCCTGGTTTGCTGGCGGATGCGGCAGCAGGCGTGGGACGCTCCGCACATGGCTGTGACGAGTGACACATCTCCCGACGCGGAACTCCGTCCGCTGGTGGAGCGTGCCTGGGCCTCGCTGGTGAGCCAGGCGGACGCGATCGCCGACGACATCACGCTGACCCTGATCGCGATCCAGCCGGAGTGGCACCAGAACGCCGATCCGTCGGTGCGCGCCGACCTGCGCTCGAGCACGAGGGAGCACGTACGCCGCGGCATCCGGGCCATGGCCGGAATGACCCCGGGAGCCAATCCGGTCGACCTGTGGCGCGACACCGGGCGGCGACGCGCGCGGCAGGGCGTACCTCTGGAGTACTGCCTCAACGCCTACACCGTCGGCACCCGGATGCTGTGGGAGGCGATGGTCCACCAGCAGGAGGAGCTCGGGATCGACGACCGGGTGATGGTGCTCGCCGGGCGCCAGGTGTGGACCGACCTGGACGTGCAGAACTCGGTCATGTCGGGGGCCTACCGGAAGGAGGCAGCGCTGCTGCAGCGTCGCGACCTGCAGCTCCAGGGCCGGCTTCTCGACGGGCTCGCCGAGGGTCGCGGTGGCGACCCCGCGTTCGCCGCCGAGGTGCAGGACATCCTCGGGGTCGCCGCCGACGCGCGGATGGCCTGCGTGGTCGCGGCCTTCGACGGCAACCGCGACTCACCGCTGCGCAACCCCGACGACCGGCTGGAGAAGGCCGGTCTGGTGTCGTTCTGGCACGTACGCGGCGACCACCACTTCGGGCTGGTCCCGTTGGGGTCTCGCCCGGTCGCGGAGGCCGTCGCCGATCTGGTCGAGCAGCTCGCCTGCTGCAACTCGGGCCGGGTCGGGATCGCCACCGCCGACGACCTCGGCGGCTTCGGCACCGCCTTCCAGCTCGCCACGCACACCGTGGAGACGGTGCCGCGAGGGCGTACGGACATCGCGGTCGTCGACGACCGTCTGCCTCAGGTGCTGCTGACCGCCTCGCCCGCGGTCTCCCACCTGCTCGTACGCCGCACCCTCGGCCCGATCCTGGCGCAGCCGACCCACCAGTCCGACGTGCTGCTGGCGACGCTCCGCGCCCTCATCGCGCACGGCGGCTCCCCCACCCACGCCGCCGAGGACCTGATCTGCCACCGCAACACGGTCATCTACCGCATCAAGCAGATCCAGGACCTCACCGCGAAGAGCATCTCCGACCCGCGCGACCGCCTCCTGTTCGCGCTCGCTCTGATGGCCCTGGAGAAGTAGCCGAGACGTCGCCCGCGTCGGCCGAGTTGGCACCGTGGTGCCCACTCGGCCGACCGGCGTGACGGCTCGGCATCAGATGTCGACCAGGGCCCCCAGACGGTCGCGATGGAGGCCGGGGAGGCCGTACGCGATCTGGTCGGCCTTGGCTCGCTTCAGGTAGAGGTGGGCGGGGTGCTCCCAGGTCATGCCGATGCCGCCGTGCAGCTGCACCGCCTCCTCGGCCGCGGTGACGGCCAGGTCACCGCAATACGCGGCGGCGACATGGGTCGCGATCTCGGTCTCCTTCGCGTCTCCGAGAGCCAGCGCCCCGGCCGCGTAGCGCGCAGCCGCGCCGGCTCCTTCGACGCTGGTGTAGAGGTCGGCGAGCCGGTGCTTGAGCGCCTGGTAGCCACCGACGATCCGGCCGAACTGCCGCCGGACCTTCAGATACTCCACCGTCGTGGTCAGGCACCACTGCGCCACCCCGACCTGCTCGGAGGCCATCAGCGCGGCCCCGGCCAGCAGACCGGAACGTACGCCCTCGGCACCGTGCTCAGCGGCCACGACCACCTCGCCGGCGGCCGGATCGAGGGTGACATCGGCGAGCTGGCGGGTCATGTCGAGCGAGCTCACCGGGGCGATCGTCGCCCGGTCCGCGGGGACGGCTCGGACCTCGATGCCGTCAAGCGTCCTCACGGGCACCAGGAGCGTGTCCGCCTCCAGGGCGCCGGCGACCGACCGGATCTCGGTCTCGACGGGCTCCAACGGCTGGACGGTCGTGGTCGCGAGCGACACGGCCAGGGCCGCGGTCCGCTCCCCCGACGCCAGTCCGGCCAGCAGCTCCGCACCGGCCTCGGTGGGCCCGGCCAGCAGGACCGACGTTGCGACGACGGAGCTGGTCAGGAACGGCACCGGGGCAGCGGCCCGGCCCAGCTCCTCCAGGACCACGGCGGCCTCACGGGCGGATGCCCCGGCACCACCGTAGGACTCCGGGATCAGCAGCCCCGCGAGCCCGAGCTCGCTGGCGAGCCCCTTCCACAGGACCGGCGTGAGCGAGCTGTCCCCGTCGTACGCCTTGACCACGTCGCCCGGCGAGCAGTGCTCGGCCAGGAACGACCTGACCGTGGCACGCAGGTCGGCGTCGAGCTCGTTGTCGAGCAGTTCGACATCAGTCATCGCGGGATCTCCTTCCAGGAAACGTCCTTGTCGACCCGGTGCTCCCCGGGGAGACCGAGGACTCGTTCGGCCACGATGTTGCGCAGGATCTCCGAGGTGCCGCCCTCGATGGAGTTGCCCTTGGCGCGCAGGTAGCGATAGACGGCGTCGCGGCCGCCGAAGTCGACGTGCTCGGGCCGGACCATCGCCCAGCCGTCGCCGTCCTCGTAGCGAAGGCCCTCCTCGCCACGCAGCTCCAGATCGAGCCCGGTGAGCTGCTGGTTGACCTTGGCGAAGGTCAGCTTCATCGCCGACCCCTCCGGCCCGGGCTGGCCGACGGCCAGCTTCTGCCGCAGCCGTGTCCCGGTCAGCCGGGCCACCTCCGACTCGACCCACAGCCTCAGCAGCCGGTCGCGCAGCTCCGGGGTGTGATTCTCCGGATGCGTACGCCACGACTCGGCGACCACGCCGAGCATCCCGCCCTCGCGGGGCATGGCGGCGCCACCGATGGCGACACGCTCGTTGTTGAGGGTGGCGTTGGCGACCTCCCATCCCTGCCCAACGGCGCCGAGGCGGTGGGCGTCGGGGATCCGCACATCGGTCAGGAAGACCTCGTTGAACTCCGCCTCGCCGGTGATCTGGCGCAGCGGCCGCACCTCGACCCCCGGATCGTGCATATCGCACAAGAAGTAGGTCAGACCGCGATGTTTCGGGACGTCCGGATCGGTGCGGGCGACGAGGATCGCGAAGTCGGCGTTGTGGGCGCCCGAGGTCCACACCTTCTGCCCGTTGACGACCCACTCGTCACCGTCGAGGACCGCTCGCGTCGCCAGGCCGGCGAGGTCGGAGCCGGCGCCGGGCTCGGAGAAGAGCTGGCACCAGATCTCCTCGCCGCACCACAGCGGCTCCAGGAAGCGAGACTTCTGCTCCGGGGTGCCGTAGGCCAGGATCGTCGGCGCGGCCATGCCGAGCCCGATCCCGTTGCGTCGCGGGTTGTTGTCGGGGGCGCCGGCCGCCTCGAAGAGGTCGGACACCAGCGGCTGCAGGGCGCGTGAGGCGCCGAGACCACCGTGGCCCTCGGGGAACGCGACCCACGCCAGCCCGGCCTGGTAGCGGGCGTGCAGGAAGGCGCTCGGCTCGGTCGTCGCGACCGGGTGCTCGGCCAGGAACTCCTCGACGCGACCCCGCAGCTCCTCGGGAGTCACTGCCGTCCCTCCCGCCGCGCGGCCTGCTTGCGCAGCTCGGCCTTTGCCAGGGCGTTCTTGTGCACCTCGTCGGGGCCGTCGGCGAACCGCAGCGTGCGGATGCCGGCGTAGGACTTGGCCAGCGGGAAGTCCTGGGAGAGACCGCCGGCGCCGTGGGCCTGGATCGCCTTGTCGAGGATCCACTGGACGGTCGCCGGGGTGGCGATCTTGATCGCCTGGATCTCGGTGTGGGCGCCCTTGTTGCCGACCGTGTCCATCAGCCAGGCGGTCTTGAGGACGAGGAGCCGTAGCTGCTCGATGCGCACCCGCGACTCAGCGATCCAGTCACGGATCACGCCCTGCTCGGAGAGCGGCTTGCCGAAGGCGACCCGCTCCTCGACGCGGGCACACATCAGCTCGATCGCCCGCTCGGCCAGGCCGATGGAGCGCATGCAGTGATGGATGCGACCGGGGCCCAGACGGGCCTGCGCGATCGCGAACCCCATGCCCTCGGTGCCGATGAGATTGCCCGCCGGGACGCGTACGTCGGAGAAGATCAGCTCGGCGTGGCCACCGTGGTCGTGGTCGTCGTAGCCGAAGACCTCCATGCCGCGCTTGATCGTGAGGCCCGGGGTGTCGCGGGGCACCAGGATCATCGACTGCTGCTTGTGGCGCTCGGCGGACGGGTCGGTCTTGCCCATCACGATGAGGATCTTGGCGTTCGGGTTCATCGCGCCGGTGATCCACCACTTGCGGCCGTTGATGACGTACTCGTCGCCGTCGAGCGCGATCGAGGTCTCGATGTTGGTCGCGTCGGAGGAGGCCACGGCCGGCTCGGTCATCGCGAAGGCGCTGCGGATCTGCCCATCCAGGAGCGGCTCCAGCCACTCCTTCTGCTGCTCCTCGTTGCCGAAGTCGTGCAGGACCTCCATGTTGCCGGTGTCGGGCGCGGCGCAGTTGAACGCGGCCGGCGCGAGGTGGCTGCGGCCGGTGATCTCGGCCAGCGGGGCGTACTGCAGGTTGGTCAGGCCAGCCCCACCCTCACCGGGCAGGAAGAGGTTCCACAGGCCGCGCTTGCGGGCCTCTGCGCGGATCTCGCCGAGGACCGGGACGCTGTCCCAGGCCCACTTGTCGTCCTGGGCCGCGAGCTGCTCGGAGAAGACGGCCTCGTTCGGCTCGACGTACGTCTTCTGGAAGTCCCATACCGAGGCGACGAGCTCCTCGGTCCTGGCGTCGGGTGCGAAATCCATGCGGGGTGTGTCTCCTAGTTCAGGGGCGTCGCGAGCGACGCCCAGCGTGTGCGATGGCAAGGCGGAGGAGGGAGGCGGGCCGGGTTTGCCCGTCGACAGACGACAACGCGGCCAGCGTGCGTGCTGGGCGCCGCGCAGCAGCCCGTGGACTAGGAGACACGCCCCGTCTCCTTCATTGCAGACAGTCCCATGTCCAGGAGCGGGTGGATCCCGTCCCCGATCTTGTCGAATCCGGGCCCAACGGTCTGGCCCTTGAGGTAGCGGTAGTGGATCCCCTCGAGGATCGCGGCGAGCTTGTAGGCGGCGAGCCCGAGGTAGAAGCCGAACTCGCTCAGGTCGCGCGGGCTGGCCGCGTCGTAGCGGGCGATGATCTCGTCCTCGGAGAGCCAGCCGGGGGCGTTGCTGACGTCGGTCACGGTGCCGTCGCCGGAGACCGTGGCCATCCGCTGGTAGGTCAGCAGGATCGCCAGGTCGGTGACCGGGTCGCCGAGCGTGGCCATCTCCCAGTCGACGACGGCCTTGATCTGGTCGTCGGCGGAGGTCAGCACGTTGTCGAGCCGGTAGTCGCCGTGCACGATCCCCGGCCCGGTCGAGGCGGCCTCGGCTGCGCCCACCCGCTCCTCCAGCAGCGCGTGGAGCTCGTCCGCTGCGGGGAGATCGCGGGAGTACGACGCCTCGAGCTGCTTCTTCCAGCGCCTGACCTGGCGCGACAGGAACCCCTCGGGGCGGCCGAACTCGCTCAGCCCGACCGCTGCCGGGTCGACCGCGTGCAGCGAGGCCATCACGTCGATGAGCTGCTCCGAGATCGCCCTGGTCCGCTCGGCGCCGAGCGGCTCGAGCTCGCGGGCGTAGCGGTAGGGCCGGCCGTCGACCTTCTCCATCACGTAGAACGGCGCCCCGAGCACCTCCTCGTCGTCGCAGAACGCGTAGGTGAGCGGCACCGGTACGTCGGTGTCGCGCAGCGCGGTGATCACCGTGTGCTCACGCTTCATGTCGTGCGCGGTGGCGAGCACGTGCCCCAGCGGCGGGCGCCGGACGATCCACTCGTGGGTGCCGTCGGAGACGGCGTACGTCAGGTTGGACTTGCCTCCGGAGATGTGGGTCGCGCTCAGCTCTTCTCCGGCGCCTGTCACGTTCTTGGCCAGCCAGGGGCCGAGCCGGTCCAGATCGAGTCCGGGCAGCGATTCGGTCGTCACGCGGCACCTCCGAGTGCGGGAATCATTCGGGCGAGCGCTGCACGGGTGCTCGCCGGGTCTGTGTGCAGCAGTGCGTCGAGACCGACCGCCCGGGCACCGATGACGTTGGGCTCCGCGTCGTCGATGAAGAGGCACTCCTCGGCCGGGAGACCGAGCCTGCTCAGGGTGCGGTCGAAGATCGGTGCCTCCGGCTTCCGCATCGCGACCTCCTCGGAGATCACCACCACCTCGAACAGCGCGTCGACCTGCTTGCGAGGGTAGAAGTTGCCCCAGCTGTTGGAGAGCAGGGCGAGCCGGATGCCGGCGTCGCGGAGCTCCTCGGCCAGCGCGAACATCTCCGGGTTGGGCCGCATCCCGGCGAAGAGCCGGGACAGGACGCCCTCGGGATGGACCGGGCTACCGTCGTACGTCTCCAGGCGAGCGGCCAGGAGCGTGTCGAACTCCTTGACCGAGAGCTCGCCGAGCTCGAGGCGATGGATCGGGGTGCCGGCGTCGGCGTAGCGGCCCAGCCACTCCTTGAGCACCTTCGTGAAGCTCTCCGGCTTGATGCCGTCAGCCTCCAGCCAGGCCCGGATCGAGTCGCCGATGGGCGTGGTCAGCACCCCGCCGTAGTCGAAGATGACAGCCTTCATGCGACGTACACGACCCGTCCGACGGTGGTGCCGTCGGCAAGGCGCTGTACGCCGTCGGCCACCTCGTCCAGGGACAGCTCCTCGCTGACCAGCGGCTTGATCTTGCCTTCGTCCGCCATCCGGGTGAGCTCGCGGTGGCACTCGGCGACGAGATCGGGCGCGAGCGCGTTGTAGAGGCCCCAGTGGAGCCCGACGATCGAGTAGTTCTTGATCAGCGAGTGGTTGAGCGCTGCCTCCTGGATGCGCCCGCCGGCGAAGCCGATGATGAGGATCCGGCCCTCGAAGGCGATGCACTTGGTGGAGCGGTCGTAGGTGTCGCCACCGACCGGGTCGTAGATCACGTCGGCGCCCTTGCCGCCGGTGACCTCCTTGACCACCTTCACGAAGTCCTCGGTGTGGCGGTCGATCACGACATCCGCGCCGAGCTGCTTGGCGACCGCGGCCTTCTCCGGACCGCCGACGACGCCGATCACCGTCGCCCCGGCGGCCTTGCCGAGCTGGATCGCGGCACTGCCGACCCCGCCGGCCGCGGCGTGCACGAGCAGCGTCTCGCCGGGCTGGATGTGGGCGCGGCGGTGGAGCGCGAACCACCCGGTCTGGTAGCCGATGTAGAGGCTCGATGCCTCGGCGTCGGTGAGCGCTTCCGGAGCCGGGAACGTGGTCGCGGCGTCCATCAGCGCGAGCTCGCCGAAGCCGCCGTACGGCAGCGATCCGCCGCCGATCACGCGGTCCCCGACCTGGAGTCCGTCCACGCTCTCGCCGAGTGCGACCACCTCACCGCACAGCTCGACGCCGGCGGTGAAGGGCAGCTCGGGCTTGACCTGGTAGAGACCTCGGGCCATCAGGACATCCGGGAAGTTGGCCGGGCTGGCCAGCACCTTCACGACGAGCTGTCCGGCCGCGGGGGTCGGGTCGGGCACCTCCTCGAGCCGCATCACGTCCTTGGGCTCGCCGAGCGAGCCGATCCGCCACGCCTTCATACCTGTCCTTCCACGTGCTGCCAGAGTCGATTCATCCCACCGAGCCACTTGTCGGTCTGCGTCGCGCGCGCGGCGTAGTAGTCGCCCACCTCCGGGTGCGGCAGCACCAGGAAGCGGTCATCGGCCGTCGCCTCCCAGGCCGCGTCGGCGACCTGCTCGGGCGTCAGCGCTCCGTCGCGGCTGAGCAGGCCCGCCATCGGTCCCGACCGCTCGAGCATCCCGGTCTGTACGCCCTGTGGGCAGATCGCCTGGACGACGATCCCGTGATGGCGGTACGTCGCCGAGAGCCACTCCGCGAAGGCGACCGCGGCGTGCTTGGTGACCGAGTAGGTCGGCGTACCCACCATCATCAGCAGCCCCGCGGCGCTCGCCGTCACCACGTAGCGACCGTTCTTCCGCTCGACCCAGTCGGGAACGAGGAGCCGCGCCGCCCGGACGTGGGCCATCACGTTGACCTCGTGCGACGCCTGCCAGTCCTCCTCGGGACAGTCCAGGCCGATGCCGCGGTCGATGCCGGCATTTCCGTACCACGCGTCGATCTGGCCGAGGTGGTCCTTCGCCGCCTCGACGAGGCGAGCCACGCCCTCGACCGAGGCCGCGTCACCGGCCACCGGGTGGGCGCCGATCTCCTTGGCCGTCTCGGTCAGGCGTACGTCGTCGATGTCGTTGACCACGACGCGGACGCCCTCGGCGACGAGGCGGGCGGCGAGGGCACGGCCGATCCCGCCCGCGGCGCCGGTGACGACGGCGGTGCTGCCTGGAGCCGGGGCCATCAGACGCGTCCGCCGGCGAGGGTGAGGCCGCCGTCGACCGTGACGAGCTGGCCGGTCATCCAGCCGGCGTCCTCGGAGAGGAGGAACGAGGCGACGCCGGCGATGTCCTCGGGGGTGCCGAGGCGCTTGAGCGGGTAGGCCGCCGAGACCTCCTGCTCGCGGCCCTCGTAGAGGAGCTCGGCGAACTTCGTCTTCACCACGGCCGGGAGGATCGCGTTGACGCGTACCTTCGGGCCGAGCTCGACCGACAGCTCCTGGGTGATGTAGCTGAGCATCGCCTTGCTCGCGCCGTACGTCGCGATCAGGGGCGTCGGGGCCAGGCCGGCCACCGAGGAGATGTTGACGATCGCACCGCCGTGCTCGGACATCCACTGCCGCCAGACCTCCTGGGTCCAGCCGATCGGCGAGAGGCAGTTGACCTCGACGGTCTTGCGGGCCGACTCGCGGTCCATGTCGATCAGGCCGCCGGCCTTCGGGTTGATGCCGGCGTTGTTGACCAGCAGGTCGGCGCTGCCGAAGGTGTCGATCGCAGCCTTGACGACCTCCTCCTGGTGGCCAGGGTCGTCGGCCTTGCCTGCGATGCCGAGGGCGACCTCTTTGCCCCCGAGCCCCTCGACCGCCTCCGCGAGCGCCTCGGGCTTGCGCGCCGTGATGACGACCTTCGCCCCCTCGTCCACCAGCCGCTGGGCGATGCCCAGACCGATGCCCCGGCTGGCCCCGGTGATGATCGCCGTACGTCCCTCGAACCTCGACATGCTCATTCCCTCGTGTGCTCGGCTAATCTAAGCGCTTGCTTAGGTGGTGACAGCGGTCACTCTACGGGGTAGCCCAAGAACATGGAAGGTCGGCGTCCAAGCAATGCCGAGAAGTCAGGTACGTCGGCCGAGGCGTCGCGTACGTCGGCCGAGACGTCACTTGTGCCAGTCGAGTTCGCACCGTCGTGACCACTCGGCTTGCAGAAGTGGCGCCTCGGCAGGCGCGGGTTCGGGGTCGCCGGGCGGGGCAGAATCCCGCCATGGCGGGGATCTGCGGTGCCCGGACGCGACTAACCCCCACATTTTCCCGCCATGGCGGGAAAATGCGCCGACCCCGGGCGGTCAGCCGACCACTCAAGCACTGCCGAAAACGCAGTTGTGGGTGACGAAACGACAGTTTCGTCACCCACAACTGCAGATTCGGCTCACCAGAACCGAGGACTCGATCGTCAGCCGACGACGACCTCGATCCGCTGGAACTCCTTGAGGTCGGTGTAGCCGGTGGTGGCCATGGCGCGCTTGAGGGCGCCGACGAGGTTCATGGTGCCGTTGGCGACGTGCGAAGGACCGAAGAGGACCTCCTCGAAGGTGCCGACGGGCTCGAAGGCGACGCGCTCGCCGCGGGGCAGGTCGGCGTGGTGGGCCTCGTTGCCCCAGTGGAATCCCTTGCCGGGAGCATCCGTCGCCCGCGCGAACGGACTGCCGACCATGACCGCGTCGGCACCGCAGGCGATCGCCTTGGCGATGTCGCCGGAGCGGCCGACGGCGCCGTCAGCGATGACGTGGACGTAGCGGCCGCCGGACTCGTCCAGGTAGTCGCGGCGCGCGGCGGCGACGTCGGCCACAGCGGAGGCCATCGGCACTGCCACGCCGAGCACGGTCCGGGTCGTGTGCGCCGCACCGCCGCCGAAGCCGACCAGGACGCCGGCCGCGCCGGTGCGCATCAGGTGGAGGGCGGCCTGGTAGGTCGCGCACCCGCCCACGATCACCGGCACGTCGAGCTCGTAGATGAACTCCTTGAGGTTGAGCGGCTCGGCCTGCGAGGAGACGTGCTCGGCCGAGACCGTGGTGCCGCGGATGACGAAGAGGTCGACGCCGGCGTCGACGACGGCCTTGGCGAACTCCTTCGTACGCTGCGGGGACAGCGCCCCGGCCACTGTGACGCCCGAGGCACGCACCTCGCGCAGCCGCTCGGTGATCAGCTCGGCCCGGATCGGGGCCTCGTAGATCTCCTGCAGGCGCCGGGTCGCGTCGACACCGCTCAGCTCGGCCAGCTCGTCGAGCAGCGGCTGCGGGTCGTCGTACCGGGTCCACACGCCCTCGAGGTTGAGCACCCCGAGGCCGCCGAGCTTGCCCATCGCGATCGCGGTCGAGGGCGACATCACCGAGTCCATCGGCGCCGCGATCAGCGGGATGTCGAAGCGGTAGGCGTCGATCTGCCAGTCGGTGCTCACCTCGGTGGTGTCACGGGTGCGCCGGGACGGCACGATCGCCACGTCGTCGAAGGCGTACGCCCGTCGTGCTCGCTTGGCCCGGCCGATCTCGATCTCAGTCACATGACGGATTGTTCCACGGGACCGGATCGAGATCGGAAAGGCCACACGCACCGAGCCACACGCACGACCGGGCTAGCTACGCACCGCGGTCAGCAGCAGGTACTCCCACTTCATCACCCCAGCCGTGACGTAGCGGTCCCCCAGCTCGGCGAGCGCGGCGTCGAGCTCCGCCGTCCGAGCGGCGTCCTCGGCGATCCCGCGATAGGCGACGATCGTCGGCCCGTAGCAGGCCTTGAAGAAGTCACGGAACTCCGCGCCGGTCTCGAACGAGTCGATGGCGACCATCCGCTTCTCGGCCTGGACGGAGGTCACCTGGTCGCCCAGCAGGCCGCGTACGTGGGTCTCGTCGCCCCATCGCGGCGGCGGCTGCGCGCCCTCGGGCGGAGGCGGCATGAACGGCTTCATCGTCGCGAACATCTGGCCGATGAAGCCCTCCGGCGTCCAGCTGACCAGGCCGATCCGGCCACCCGGCCGTACGACCCGGAGCAGCTCGGCCGCGGCCTTCTCGTGGAACGGCGCGAACATGATCCCGACGCAGGACATGGCGACGTCGAAGGCGGCGTCGTCGAACGGCAGCGCCTCAGCATCGGCGACGCGCCACGTGATCGAGTCGGCAGCTGTCTCGCCCGATGCTCGGGCCTGTCCGATCTCGAGCAGCTCGGGCGACAGGTCGCTAGCGGTCACGTCCGCCCCCGCGAGAGCAGCTGGGATGGCGGCGTTCCCGGTGCCGGCGGCGATGTCGAGTACGCGGTCGCCCGACCCGATCTCGCAGGCCTCGACGATCACCTGGCCGAGCTCGGGGATGAGCTCGTCGGCGACCCGGGCATAGTTCCCGAGGCCCCACATCGCACGGTGGCGGGCCTTCAGGTCTGGCTGGACGGGTGCTGCGGTCATGGCTTCCTCCACGGACGTCTGACCCGAGAGGAGATCTGGAGCCTCCAGCATCGCCCCCGCGCCGCGGCCTCGGATAGTTCCTTATCTGTACTTGCCGCCCGCCGCCGATAGCGGTCTACTGAACAGACAGGGATCTCGGGCTGCACAAGGGGGAGGCGGTCCAATGGCGGGGTACGGCCAGTTCTGTCCGATGGCGAAAGCCATGGAAGTGCTCGACGAGCGGTGGACGCTGCTCGTCGTACGCGAGCTTCTGCTCGGCAGCACCCACTTCAACGAGCTGCGCCGAGGTGTGCCCAAGATGTCGCCCGCCCTGCTCTCCAAGCGCCTGCGGACCCTGGAGCGCGCGGGCATCATCCAGCGCCGCGGCGAGGGGCAGCGGACCTCCTACCACCTCACCGCCAGCGGCCAGGAGCTCGCCACGGTCGTCACCGCGCTCAACGAGTGGGGTGCGCGCTGGGTCGGCTCGCTGGGCCAGGCCGACCTCGATCCCCACCTGCTCCTGTGGGACATGCGCCGCACGATCCCGATCGATGTGTGGCCGGAGCAGCGAACCGTGGTCGAGTTCCGGCTCACCGACGTCGACCCGAAGGTCGCCCGCTGGTGGCTGATGGTGGCCGCCGACCAGGCCGAGGTCTGCGACTTCGACCCCGGGTTCGAGGTCGACGCGCGCCTCACCGCCAGTCTGCGTACGCTCACCGAGATCTGGCGCGGCGACCTCGCCTGGCCGATGGCGCTCCGCGCCGAGATGGTCACCATCGCCGCCGCCCAGGAGGTACGCCACGCCCTGCCCTCCTGGCTCGGCCAGTCCTCCGCCGCCCGCGTCCCCCGCCCCCGGGTCGACGCGGGACGGGTTCAGCTCCAGTCGTAGGAGAGGACGAAGCCGTACGCCTCGCCGCCACCCTCCTCGGAGAGGACCATGTCGGCCTCGCCGACGAGGCCTTCGAGGCCGCCGGTGCCGAGGCCGGGGATGACGGTGAGGTGGGAGCGGACGGTGGCGTCGGCGTACGTCCCGCTGATCCGCCACACGCACGAGCCCTCCTGGCCGGCGATGGAGCCGGTGAACTGCTCGTACGCCTCGAAGACCGCGCCGCCGGCGGGGTTGCCGTAGGCGCCGATCATCCGCGCGAGGCCCGTGCCCTGGATCTCGCCGGCGTAGGTGTAGTCGGTCTCGGCGGTGGTCAGGCCGCGATGGGGGATGTAGACGTCGTCGCCCATCTTGGTGCCCTCGCCGTCGATGTCGACGTAGGCCGCCTCGTGCCAGCGCGCGACGGTCATCGTGGTGCTCGCCTTGTTGCCGTAGGTCTTGTCAGTGCTCTGTTCGGTCATGGGACCAGCCTGCTCCGGGAGCAGGGACGCGGGATTGAAGGAACGCGCCATATCGTTGGCGGCATGGCCGACGACACCGAGGGCAGGGGCTATCCCGACGCGATCGTGCGCCCGGTGACGGCGGCCCGGACGATCACCACCGAACGGTTCGCGGTTTCATCAGCGCTCGCGGGACACGTCGACTACCACTGGTACGTCGGCTGGGAGCTCGAGCACCCGCACGACCAGCAGGTCATCCCGCAGCCGCGGATCCACGTCGCCGCCGAGGACGGTCGGCTGCTGGTGCACGGGATCGGCCGCAAGCCGTTCATGCGGCACCTGACCGGCCGGGGCCACACGCTCGGCGTCTCGTTCCTGCCCGGCCTCTTCCGCCCGGTCCTCGGCAGCCGGGTCAGCGCGATCGCCGACCAGGTCGTCCCGGCCCAGGACCTGCTCGGCGTCGACGACCGGCCGGCGGCCGAGCGGATCCTCACCTCGACGGACCCGGCGCAGATGGCCGCCGCGATGGAGTCCTACCTCCTGGAGGTCGGCCTCCCCACGGACCCGGTCGCCGAGGACGTACGCCGCTGGGTGACCCTCGCCGAGGACGACCGCTCGATCACCCGGGCCGAGCAGCTCGCCGACCGTGCCGGCGTGAGCCTGCGGTCGCTGCAGCGCCTGTTCAGCGAGTACGTCGGGATCGGCCCGAAGTGGGTCGTACAGCGGTTCCGCGTGCTCGAGGTCGCCGCCCGCGCCCACTCCGGTGAGGTCGACTGGGCCGCCGTCGCCGCGGAGCTGGACTTCAGCGACCAGGCCCACCTGGTGCGTACGTTCCGAGACGTCGTCGGCGCTCCCCCGGCGACCTACGCGAAGGATCTCTAGCGAGCTAGGAGCTCGAGGGCGTCGGCGGCGGGGCTGCCGGGCTCGGCGTGGTAGAGGCACATCCGGTGGCTGGTCTCGGGCATCACCGGCGCCTCGTACTCGAGGTCGAACCGCCCGACGAGCGTGTGCTGGAACTTCTTGACGCCGTAGCCGCAGTCGTTGACCGGGTGCTGCGCCCACAGCTCTGCGAACTCGTCGCTCTTCTGGGTCAGCTCGCCGACCAGGCAGCTGAGCAGGTGGTCGGCGGGGTGGAGGCCGGAGGAGTAGCGCATGAACCCGACGTGGGAGTAGGCGGTGGCGGCCTGCTCCACCCACAGGTCGCGACCCCCAGGCTCCAGGAAGAACCGCCGGGTCAGGTTGGGTCGGTTCTCGACGTCCTCGGGCTGCTCGAAGGGCAGCTCCGGCGCGATCAGCAGGTGACCGAGCCGGTTCCAGGCGAGCACGTCGTTGCGATGGTCGATCAGGAGCGCCGGCCCGGGCGCGGAGCGGATCAGGCGTACGGTGCTCGGCCGCGGCCGCTCGACGCGGTAGCGGGCCGGCGCGGCGGTCTCGGGGCGCGCCAGGCGACGCAGGTGGTCGTGCTCCTCCGCACTCAGCCGCAGCGCCCGGGCGAGCGAGTCGATCACCGAGTCGGAGGCGTTGTGGTGGTCGGCCTGCTCGAGCCGGGTGTAGTAGGTCGGCGAGACGCCGGCCAGCATCGCCAGCTCCTCACGCCTCAGCCCTGGGACACGGCGGGCGCCGTAGGACACCAGCCCGGCGTCCTCGGGACTGATCGCCGCCCGGCGGCTGCGCAGGAACTCTCCGAGCTCGGTCGTCATGATTCCTATAGTGCCGCCGGCCGACGATTTCTTCCTGACCCTGTCAGTGACAGGCACGCGGGTGGGTGGCAGGACAGGTGTCTGGCTGGCGTACGTCATCTGCCAGAGCGTTGATGTCATGACCCTCACTACGCAGGCCGAGCCCGTACGCCCGGCCGCCATGACCCGCGGACAGCTGTTGGTGCTCCTGCTGCTGCTCGCCTCCCAGTTCACCCTCACCGTCGACTTCTCGATCCTCAACGTGGCGCTGCCGACCGTCGGTGCCAGCCTCGGCTTCGCCGAGGCCGACGTGCAGTGGATCGCGACCGCGTTCGCTCTGTGCGCGGCCGGGTTCACGCTGCTCTTCGGCCGGATCGGCGACTACGTCGGCCGACGGCGGGTCTTCCTGATCGGCATGGTCGCGCTGGGCGCCGCCTCCCTGCTCGGCGGGGTCGCCACCTCACCCGAGCTGTTGCTCACTGCCCGGGTCGCCCAGGGTCTCGCGACCGCAGCGGTCACCCCGGCGGCGCTCTCCTTGCTCACCGTCTCCTTCCCGGAGGGGCCGCTGCGTCAGCGTGCCCTGGGGCTGAACAGCGTGGTGATGTCGACCGGGTTCACCGCCGGGGCGGTGCTGGGTGGCGTACTCACCGATCTGCTGTCGTGGCGCTGGGCGTTCCTGGTCAACGTGCCGATCGCGTTGCTGGTGGTCGCGGTCGCGCCGTTCGTGCTGCGTGACTCCGCAGACCGGGAGCGGTCGCGGCTCGACCTCCCGGGTGCCGTGCTGGTGACGTCCGGGTTGCTCGCGCTGGTCTACGGCGCGACCCGCCTGGGTGAGGCGGGCATCGCCGACGTGTGGGGACTGGCGTCGATCGGCGCTGCAGTGGTGCTGCTGGTCGCGTTCTGGCGGGCCGAGTCCACGCACCCGCACCCGCTGGTGCCGCTGCACATCCTCACCCGCCGCACCATCGGCTTCGGCAACATCGCCGGCTTCGCGACCTTCGCCTTCGAGTCGTCGCTGGTCTTCGTGCTGACGATGTATCTGCAGCACGTCCTCGGCCTCGACGCCCTGCAGACCGGCCTGATGCTCGTCGCGATGGGGGCAGGCGCGATCATCGGCGGAACCGTCGGCTCGCGGGTGATCGAGGCCTTCGGCGTACGCAACACCGTGGCCGGCGGGCTCGCGATCCAGGCGGTCACCACCGGCGCACTCGTGCTGATCGGGCCCTCGGTCGGCTGGCTGTGGTTCATCGGCCTGATGAACTTCATCGGCGCCATCGGGCACGTCGCCGCGATCGTCGGGTTCATGGTCGCGGCGACCTCCGGACTCCCCGACCACGAGCAGGGCCTGGCCACCGGGCTGGCGATGATGACCCAGCAGGTCGCGATCGCGCTCGGCATCCCGATCATGTCCACCGTCGCCACCGCCGCCGGCGGAGTCGCCTCGCTCGGCGCTCTCCAGGTGGCGATCGCGGTCAACGCGCTCCTGGTCCTGGTCGCAGCGCTGCTCGTGGCCGTCGGACTGCCCCGCCGCGCCTGACCGCGCGGTCAGGCGGGGATCTTCTCCCCCGCCTCGACCGCGACCGGCAGCCGGTTGCCGGCAGGTGGGAGCGGACAGGTGGCGTGGTCGGTGTAGGCGCACGGCAGGTTGGTGGCGCGGTTGAAGTCGATCACGAGGTTGCCCTCCTCGTCCGGCGCGTCCACCGAGAGGGTGCGGTTGGCTGCGTACGTCGTCCTGCCGGAGGTCTCGTCGACGAACAGCACGTGCAGCGAGCGGGGCGCGGAGCCTGGGAAGGCGACGAGGCTGTGGACAGCACCGCCCACCTCGAACTCGATCTCACCGACGGCCTCGTAGACGTGCTCCAGACCGTCGACGACCGAGCCGACGGTGGTCGGCACAGGCGTCCCGTACGCGACGAACCGCCCGGGCACGGCCCAGCTCGGGTCCGGCGCGTACGCCTCCGTCCCCTGGTAGCCGGTCAGGACCGGGTTGTCAGGATGGCGAGGGCGGATCATGTCGCTGCCACCGCGCTTGGCGATCTCGACGACCGCGTCGCCGAACTCGGCGGTGATCCCGCCGTGCTCGTCGATGACCCCGAACGAGTGCCGGCCGGTGACCTCGACGCCGTCGACGACCAGCGACTCACCCGGTGCCAGCGAGACCACGATGCCCTCGGGGCCGCTCGACCAGGCGCCCGGCACGTCGTCGTACGTCTCCGGCTCCTCGCCGAGCCAGCGGATCGAGGTGATCGCGAGGAACCCGTGGGCCGAGGCGCGCCTCTTCTCGTGCTCCTCGTGCCACGCTGCCCACTCCTGGGCGAAGGTCTCGGTGTCGATGACGGTCATGGGTCCTCCCGGAAGGTTCAGAATGCAAGCCCCAGATACAACTCAGGGATTGAACTCCGACCGGTCCGGGTTCGTGCCCGAAAAGACCACTTCGTGATGAAGTTGTCGCGGGAGACGTAGATCTCGACACGCGGGTCACGGCTTCGCAGGCTCAGCCGTGCCGCTGCTCGATCTCTTCGGCGACGCGACCGCGAGCAAGCTCGCGGGCGCTGCCTCAGACGTGGTAGTTCGGCGCCTCGGCGGTGACCTGGACGTCGTGGGGGTGCGACTCCTTGAGCGAGGCCGAGGTGATCCGCATGAAGCGGCCCTGGGTCTGGAGCTCGGGGATGGTGCGCGCGCCGACGTAGAACATGGTCTGGTGGAGGCCGCCGGTGAGCTGGTGGGCGACGGTGGCCAGCGAGCCCTTGTACGAGACCTGACCCTCGACACCTTCGGGGACGATCATGTCGTCGTCGGTGACCTCGGCCTGGAAGTAGCGGTCCTTGGAGAAGGACTTCTTGCCGCGGCTCGACATCGCGCCCATGGAGCCCATGCCGCGGTAGGCCTTGAACTGCTTGCCGTTGATCAGGACCGTGTCACCGGGGGTCTCCTCGGTGCCGGCGAGCATCGAGCCGAGCATCACCGTGTCGGCGCCGGCGACGATGGCCTTGCCGATCTCGCCGGAGTAGCGCAGACCGCCGTCGGCGATCACCGGGACGCCGGCGGGCTTGCAGGCCAGCGAGGCCTCGTAGACAGCGGAGATCTGCGGCACGCCGACGCCGGTGACGACGCGGGTGGTGCAGATCGAGCCCGGGCCGACGCCGACCTTCACCGCGTCGGCGCCCGCGTCGACGAAGCTCTGCGCGCCCTCCTTGGTGGCGACGTTGCCGCCGATGACCTGGACGTGCTTGGTGGCTGGGTCCGTCTTGAGGCGGTGGACCATGTCGATCAGCATGCGTACGTTGCCGTGGGCGGTGTCCGCGACCAGCACGTCGACACCGGCGTCGATCAGGGTGGTGGCCCGCTCCCAGGCGTCGCCGAAGTAGCCGATCGCGGCGCCGACGAGCAGCCGGCCCTGCGCGTCCTTGGAGGCGTCGGGGAACTGCTCGGACTTCACGAAGTCCTTGACGGTGATCAGGCCGGTGATGCGGCCGTCGGTGTCGACCAGCGGAAGCCGCTCGAGCTTGTGCTGACGCAGCAGCTTGGTGGCCTCTTCGCGCGAGATCTCGGCGGGACCGGTGATCAGGTCCTTGGAGGTCATCACCTCGTTGACCTTCGTGGTCGCCCACTCCGCGACCGGGGTGAACCGGAGGTCGCGGTTGGTGATGATGCCGATCAGCTTCTGGTCGACGTCGACGACGGGGAACCCGGAGATCCGGTATTCACCGGCGAGCTTGTCGAGCTGCTCCAGCGTCGCGTCGGGCCCGATGGTGACCGGGTTGGAGATGATCCCGGTCTGGGTGCGCTTGACCAGGTCGACCTGGTAGGCCTGATCCTCGATGCTCAGGTTGCGGTGGAGAACCCCGATGCCGCCCTGGCGCGCCATCGCGATCGCCATCCGGGACTCGGTCACCGTGTCCATCGCCGCGGAGATCAGCGGGACCCGCAGGTTGATCTCGCGGGTGAGCCGGGAGGTCGTATCGATGTCAGACGGCGCCAGATCCGAGTATCCAGGCATCAGGAGTACGTCGTCGTAGGTGAGGCCGAGCGTCGCGAACTTCTCCGGGATCTCCATGGAGAAATGTTACGGCCGGGCCCCGAAGATCGCCGAAACGGCGAGACTTCTCTGGCTTTTCCTGCACTTCTCGGGTGTTGCAACGCCAGAGAAGTGCAGGAATACCCGGTTAACCGGGTATTCCTTCCTACCTGCTCAGCGGCTTGAGGTCCCGCACCGGCACCTTGACGGTCAGCAGGTCGCCGGCCATCCGGATGCGTCCGCGCATCCCGGCGGCGAGAACCATGGGCAGCACGGCCTGGTTGTCGGACTGGGTGGTGAGCAGGATCTCGTCGGCGCCGAGCATGTGCGCGAGCCTGGCGGTGTCGACCAGCAGCCGGGTGCCGATGCCGCGGCGCTGCCAGGCCGGGTCGACGCGCAGGTTGACGATGCGTACGTTCTCGTCGTCCTCGGTCGGCGCCAGGACCTCGCCGATGCCGACGGCGACGCCGTCGATCAGGGCGGTGACGGTCTCTCCGGTGACGACGAGGTCGGGGGTGCTTCCGGTGCCCAGGCGGCGTACGGGCGGGGTGGTGCCGATCGCCGCCGACTCGCGGCTGCGGTCGAGGACGTCGTTGACCAGGTCGGCCATCGCGGAGCCGCGGGCATGCTCGGTCGCGGTGAAGGGGGCGGTGCGGTGCAGCTGGACGTCGACGTCGGCGACCCGCAGCTCCATGGTGTCGTGGACGACCCCCGGTGGGGCCTCGGCCTCGGCGTCGAAGAGCTGGGCGACCACCTCCGGGAACGACATCGGCCGTTCCAGGACGTGCCGGGCGGCCTGCACGTAGCGCGTCGGCTGGTCGGCCAGAGCCGCCTCGGTCGCGGTCTGGATGACGATCGCGCCGCCACCTGCGGAGGAGATCAGGTCGCAGATCTCCTTCTCGCCCCAGCCTTCGGGCGTACGCAGCACGAACTCGTCGGTGACCTGCGCCAGCCCCGGGAAGATCTGCATCCCCAGGATGTTGACCCCGGCCTCACCACAGCGCTGCGCCAGCACCGCCAGCGTGCCCGGTCGGTCCGGCAGCGTCGTACGCACTCTCCACAACATCGTCCCCACCATGAGCCCTAGTCTGCCTGTTTCGCTGTTTCTGGTCCGTTACCCACGGTTAAACCTTGGACGCAGTCAGTCCGCGGGCGGTCGCGGCGGGGTCTGTTCGCCCGCTTCGACGAGCACATCGATGTGGTTGGTCGCGGGCGGGAGCGGGCAGGTGGCGTGGATCGTGTAGGCGCAGGGCATGTTCTTGGCGCGGTTGAAGTCGAGCACGACGGTGCCGTCGGCCGGTGGTTCGACGGCGAGCTGGCGGCAGGCAGCGTAGGTCGTCACGCCGCTGGTCTCGTCGGTGAACAGCAGCCACAGCTCGTCGTCGCCGCCGTCGAACGCGATCAGCCGCTGCGGGCGGCCACTCACCTCGAACGCGACCTCTCCCACGGCGTCGATGACGCTCGAACGGCCCTCGACCACGGAGCCGACCGAGATCGGGCGGTTCGTCTCGTAGGCGGTGAAGGAGGCCCTGACCTGCCACGCCGGGTCCGGAGCGTACGTCGGTGTGCCGGTGTAGTCACGCAGGAACGGCCCGTCGGGCTGCCGCGGCCGCAGCACCGGGGTGCCGAAGCGGTCGGCGACCTCGACCGTCCCGCCGTCGAAGGTCGCGATCACGCCGACGGGATCCACGTGACCGAAGACGTGCCGGCCGGCGAGCTTGGCGCCGCCGAGCTCGAGCCACTCGCCCTCGCCGAGCTCGACGACGGCGCCCTCCGGACCGGTCGACCAGACACCTGGGATGCCGGGGAACCGCACCGGCCTGCGGCCCAGCCAGTGCAGGCCGGTGATCGCCAGGAAACCTTCGGGGCTTCTCAGCTCGGCTTCCCGCTCATCGCGCCACCGTTGCCAAGACCGCTCGAAAGTCACGCGCTGCACTCTACAAAGACTTGCGTTGCCAGGTCTTGCAATGGTCGCTGCTTTTACCTCAGGTTTACCGTCGGCGCGCCTGACCCTTCACACGAGAGAGCCGGGCCAGACGGATCGCGCCGCGGGCCGTGGTGACCAGGACGAGGTACCAGATCGCGGCCACCACCAGCAGCGGGATGATCAGGTGGTTGCGCTCCTCGAGCGCCTGGACGACCCCGAGCAGGTCGGTGATCGAGAGCACCGAGACCAGGCTCGTCATCTGGAGCGTCGTCACCAGAAGATCGCCCAGCGCGGTCAGCCGGTCACCGCCCGGGGCGGCCTTCGCCGCGTACGCTCCCATCGCCAGCGCCAGCCCCGCGATCGCCGCGTAGACCGGCGTGACCAGCCGGACCGCGTCGATGTGCACCCCCGGGATCCCGAAGGTGATGTCGGGAAAGATCAGCGCGATGTTGCTCCACAGCAGCAACTGGACGAGCACCGGGATGCTGCCGAAGACCCAGACGTACGCCGCCGCGATCCCGCCCAGCACCGGGTTGCCCGACCTCTCCATCCAGATCGCGACGATCCCGATCGCCCAGGCCACCGCGAAGACCAGCACGGTCAGCCGAATGGTGAGCCAGACTCCGGCGAGGACGTCCGGGTGGAGCAGATAGCCGACCACTGCGCCCGGGAGCAGGTTCTCGTTCTTCAGCAGGCTCCACAGGAACCGGAGCAGCAGCAGTCCGAGAAGACCTGCCACCAGCCAATCGAGGAGACCGCGCCGGGTCAGCCAGACCGGGTATGCCCGGCCGGCCCTGTCGGCAGCAGCGGTCTCGGTCATCGCGGTGAACCATGGCCTGGTGCGATGACCAGAAGGTGTCGGCGAGCTGGTCATTCGCTGAAATCGCCGAGTCGGCGCATCCCGCCCCGGGATGCGTGGTGGCCGCCGACCCTTTCGGGGAGGGTGGCTGGCCTACTCGGAGAAGATCTTGGACCTGGCGGCC
>NZ_JBEXJF010000026.1:0-77664 GCF_040608935.1 Nocardioides sp. NPDC004968 | reverse complement strand
TTTTCACTCACCCCCTTTATACAACCCCGGTATAGTCCTACGAACGACGTGTTACACGTGCGGCGGCCCGCGGCCACCGCTCACGAACGCGAAGGGCCCCGCCAGATGGCGGGGCCCTACGCGTATGGCGTGGGACTACTTGACGAGCCCGAGCAGCTTCAGCAGGCCAGTCAGGATGCCGCCGACAGCGCCGGTCGCCTCGTTCAGGGTCTTCCCCTGCAGTTGCGCCACGCAGTCGGTGATCGTGCTCTGCGGGACGGTGCGGGCGAGGACGGAGCCGACCTGGTCGATGACAGCGTTGGTGCAGATCGTGGTCAGCTCGGCGACGGTCGCGACCACCTTCTCGACCGGCTGGGTCACCGGCTCGAGCGCCTTCCCCGGGTCGGTGGTGGTGCCGCCGCCGTCGTCACCGCCGCCGGTGCCACCACCGGTGCTCCCGCCGGGAGTCTCCCCTGAAGGAGCCTCGCTGGAGGGGCCGGAGGGAGCCTGCGAGGAACCGCCGCGCGGGCCGGCCTGCTGGCCGCCCGCCCGGAGCTCGCGGTCCTTCTGCTTCGAAGACTTGGGAGCCTCCATCCGCGGGATCGCGTAGTCGACCGGGACCGTGCTGTTCGGGATCGAGGTGAAGTCACCGGAGCGGTAGGCCTCGGCGACACCGAGCACGGTCGTGACGTACGACTGGCTGTGGTTGTAGCGGAAGACCGCTGCTCGCGCGCCCTGGTCGGTGGAGAGGTCGTCGTTGCCGGAGCAGAGGTAGACGGCGGAGGCGAGGGCGGCGTCGTTGATGTCCTGGGGGTTGCGCTTGCCGTCGCCGTCGGCGTCCACACCGACCATCGCCCACGTGGAGGGGATGAACTGCATCGGGCCGACCGCGCGGTCGTAGCTGGTGTCGCCGTCGTACTGTCCACCGTCGGTGTCGGTGATCTGGGAGACGTTGCCCTTGCCGTTGAGAGGCACTCCGTAGATGCCGGGCGTGGAGACGCCCTCGGCGCTGAGACGGTTGTCGTTGGCGCGTCCGTGGTTGGACTCGACCCGCCCGATCGCGGCGATCAGCGGCCAGTCGATCTTGCAGGCGGCGTCCGCGGCGTTGATGACGGTGGCCGCACGCTGATAGGCGGCGAGCGCGGCGGACGGGATCCCGGCGGCGCTGGCCGTCCCGGGCAGCGACTTGTCGCCCTCGTTGGTCGAGGCCGACACGCTGGCCGGCGCCTCGATCGCCTCGGCCGGGACCGATGTCCCGTCGGGCAGGCTGAACGCGTCGTCGTATCTGGTCCCTGATGCGGTGGCACTCGACTGCGTCAGACCGGTGACGTTGACCGTCCAGGCCGCGCTCAGTAGCGCGAGCGGAACGAGCGCGGTCGCCTTCTGAAGGCGGCTGTAGCGCGAAGCGGACATCGAATCTCCCCTGGTGATCACCGCACTGAAATCGTACGGAGGTCGTGCTCCCTCATGCAACGTTCAAACGAACCGTCTCACGTCAAAGTTACGCGCGTCACGTTTTACCGGAACATTGCGTTCCACTAAACGAGACGCCGATGAGACGTACGAAGTTGCACCTCGTGATGCCGAACTCCGCTCCGAATTTGTTGTGGTCCCAGTATGTGGGTCATGTGACCAGGACGATTGACCGAACGAGTGAAAAAGGTAATCCTCATCACACTGCCGGGCCACGGGAGGGCCGGGTGGAACTCCTCGAGAGGATCCGATCGAATGCGCCACAAGCGTTCAACCACGATGTGTGTCCGTCTGCTCGTCGCCTCAGTCGTCGCCACCGGACTCTTGTTCGGGCCCTCGCCCGGACCGGCCATGAACATTGCGAGTGCCGCGCCCGAGTCGCCGTACCTCGTCGGCCGTGGGATCGCCGACGTCACCGGCGAGCCGGGGGAGAACGGCATGATGGGGTACGCCGACCTCGCGCAGAGCACCACCGGCATCCACATGCGTCAGCGCGCCCGCGCCTTCGTGATCGCCGACGCGGCGAGCGGTGAGCGCGTGGTCCACGTCGTGGCCGACATCGGGATGATCTTCCAGGGGCTGCGCGACGCGGTGCTCATGAAACTTCAGCAGCGGTACGGCGACCTCTACTCCGAGCGCAACGTCATGCTCACCGCGACCCACACCCACGCCGGGCCAGGTGGGTTCTCGCACCACAACCTCTACAACCTCACGACGCTCGGCTATCACGAGAAGACCTTCCGAGCGGTCGTCGACGGCATCGTGTCCTCGATCGGACGCGCCGACGCCGACCTCGCGCCCGCCGACCTCAGTCTGTCGACCAGCCAGCTCACCAACGCCAACGTCAACCGCTCCAAGCAGGCGTTCGACCGCAACCCGGAGGCCGACAGGGCGTACTTCCCCAGCGGCACCGATACCCGCAGCACCACTCTTCAGGTACGCCGCAAGGCCCCTGACGGGTCGACCAGTCTCGACGGGATCATCAACTGGTTTCCCGTCCACGCCACGAGCATGTCGACCGACAACACGCTGATCAGCCCCGACAACAAGGGCTACGCGGAGTACGTCTGGGAGCGGCAGGTGCGCGGCGTCGACTACATCGAGGACACCGCCCCGGACTTCGTGGCGTCGTTCGCGCAGTCCAACGCCGGCGACATGTCGCCCAACCTCAACCTGCAGCCGACCGACGGCCCGACCACGGACGAGTTCGAGAACACCCGCATCATCGGCACCCGGATGGTCGACGCGGCCCGCGAGGGACTCGAGTCCGACAAGCGGTCGCTAGAGGGCGGCATCGACTCGCGCATCGTGTACGTCGACTTCTCCGAGGTCGCCGTACGCCCGGAGTTCACCCCCGACGGCAAGCCGCACAACACCTGCTCGGCTGCGCTCGGCGCCTCCTTCGCCGCCGGCAGCACCGAGGACGGCGGTGGCGGACTGCCGATCTTCAAGGAGGGCAAGGACGGCGGCAACCCGCTGGTCGAGCTGATCGCCGGCGCGCTCTACACCGCGTCGCCCGAGCTGAAGGCCTGCCAGGCGCCGAAGGAGGTGCTGCTCCCCGTCGGCGACCTCGACCTGGTGCAGCAGAAGCTGCCGGTGCAGCTGATGAAGATCGGCGACTTCTACATGGTCGGGATGCCGGCGGAGGTCACCGTTGTGTCGGGTCTGCGGATCCGACGGGCGGTCGCCGAGGCCGTCGGCACCGATCTCGAGAACGTCCTGGTCCAGGGCTACGCCAACGCCTACGGGCACTACCTGACGACGCCGGAGGAGTACGACTCCAAGGAGTACGAGGGCGCGAGCACCCTGTTCGGTCGCTATGAGCTGCCGGCGTTCATGCAGGTGGCCTCCGATCTCGGCACGGCGATGCGCGCCGGCGTCGACGTACCGCAGGGGGAGAAGGAGGCCGACCGCAGCGCCTGGCAGCTGCCGTCGCCCAGTGGCGCCGTGCTCGTCGATGCGCCGCAGATCGGCCGCAGGTTCGGCGACGTGCTGACCGCGCCGGGCTCGATCTACCGCCCCGGGCAGCAGGTCAGCGTGGTCTTCGCCGGTGCGCACCCCAACAACAACCTCCATCTCGGCGGCAGCTACCTGGCCGTCGAGCGCAAGGTGGGTACGACCTGGCAGCGGGTCGCCGACGACGGCGACTGGTCGACGAAGTTCCGCTGGGCGCGCGACGGCATCGCGGCCTCCAAGGTGACGATCACGTGGGAAGTCCCACCTGGCACCGCGTCGGGCAGCTACCGCATCCGCTACTTCGGCGATGCGCGCAACCTGCTCGGGACGGTCTCGTCGTTCACCGGCACCTCGCCCGTCTTTGGGGTCAGCTCGTGAGCCGGGTCGCGGGTCGGGTGGTGGGTGTCGCTCTGCTGGCGGCGACGGGGCTTGCGCTCCCGGGGACCGCCACGGCCGCACCCGACGGGGCGGTTGCCACGCCACGCGTACGAGTACTCACGCACAACGTGCAGATGCTGCCGTCGATCATCGGCGGCAAGGCCAACGCCACCCGGGCCGAGCTGATCGCGAAGGCCGACTACGTGAAGGGCTATGACGTGGTGGTCTTCGACGAGGCCTTCGACAACGGCCCCTCGGAGACCCTCAAGAGCCGGCTCGCACCGCAGTATCCCCACCAGACGCCGGTGCTCGGGCGCTCGAGGTCGGGCTGGGACGAGACCCTCGGCGCGTACTCCTGGCTGACCCCCGAGGACGGCGGCGTGACGATCCTGAGCAAGTGGCCGATCACCCACAGGATCCAGTACGTCTACAGCGGCGGCTGCGGCGCCGACGCGCTGTCGAACAAGGGCTTCGTCTACGTGCAGCTGGATGTCGACGGCACTCCTGTGCACGTCGTCGGCACCCACGTCCAGGCGGAGGACCCGCTCTGCTTCGGTCGCGGGGCCGCCGTACGCGCCGAGCAGTTCGCGACGATCGACGAGTTCCTGGACGGCCTGGCGATCCCGTCCGACGAACAGGTCATCGTGGCCGGCGACCTCAACGTCGACAGGGCCTCGCCCGAGTACGCCGACCTGCTCGCGGCCACCGACACCGTCGCCCCGACCTCCTACGCAGGACACCCGTTCAGCTGGGACCCGACGACGAACCCGCTGGCCACGGGCGGGCAGGAGCACCTCGACTACGTGCTGCATCGCCGCGGTCACGTACGTCCGCGGGTGTGGACCAACACGGTGCTCACGCCCACGTCGCCGCCCTGGGAACACGCCGGGACGACCTACACCGACTACTCCGACCACTATCCCGTCGCAGGCAGCTGAGGAGCTCCGATGACCGTCACACCCCGACTGCGGAGCGTCATCGCAGCGACTCTGACCGTGGGCGTCGTGCTCGGTGCCACCGCGGCGCCCGCCGTCGCCGATCCGGCACGCACCCCGAGCGCCGCACCGGCGTACCAGAAGTACGTCGCCCTGGGTGACTCCTACACCGCCGGCCCGCTGATCCCGTGGAACAGCACCTGGTGCTTCCGCTCCAACAACAACTATCCGGCGTGGCTGGCCACCGATCTCGGGATCTACTACGAGCCGGGTGCGTTCCACGACGTCAGCTGCTCGTCGGCGGACACGAGCAACCTCACCCTGCCGCAGCCGACGCCCACGCCGGAGCTCAACCTGGCGAACCAGTCGCCTCAGCTCGACGCCGTCACCCTCGACACCGACCTGGTCACGCTCGGGATGGGTGGCAACGACTACGGCGTCTTCGGCTCGCTCATCGGCTGCGGCGACTTCCGTGACCAGAACCCCACGGGTACGCCGTGCCGGGACCACTACACGGTCGGCGGGGTCGACACGCTCTCGGCCGCGCTCGACAACACCGGCCGCAACCTGGGGCGCTCGGTGGCCCTGATCAAGGAGCGCGCACCCGGCGCGAAGGTCGTCCTCGTCGGCTACCCGCGACTGCTGCCGCCGACCGGCTACTGCCCGGACGTGGTCCCGTTCGCCGATGGCGACTACGCCTGGGCCGACTCCCTCAACCGCAAGCTCAACGCGGTCATGAAGCGCGCGGCAACCCGCAACGGCGCGACCTACGTCGACACCTATGGGCCCGCTCTTGGTCACGACGCGTGCGCCGGCGACGCGGCCTGGGTGCGCGGCCAGTCGACGGACCTGCTCGCGGGGGTCGCGTACCACCCGAACGCAGCCGGGATGCGGGCCATCAGCAAGATCGTGCTCGATACGCTCGGCGAGCAGCCGGTCGCCGGGACGACCGCGCCGAAGACGCGGCCGGAAAACGCGCGGGGCGACCGCGAACAGCAGCGCTGGCTCCGCGAGCACCCGGACGCCGTGCTCCCGACCGACGACGCTCCGGTAGGGACGCGATGACGCCGGAGCGAGAGGCGGTCGCCGATGCCTGCCGGGCGTTGGCGGCCGAGGGGCTCGTCATCGGTACGGCGGGCAACGTCAGCGTGCGCTCCGGTGACCTGGTCGCGATCACCGCGACCGGGGCGTCGTTCGCCACGATGACCGCAGATCAGGTGACCGTCCTCGACCTCGACGGGCAGGTCGTCGCGGGTGAGCTCGCGCCGACCTCCGAGGTCGACCTGCACCTCGGGCTCTACCGCCGCCGCGAGACGGGCGCGGTCGTTCACACCCACGCGCCGATGGCCACCGCGCTGTCATGCGTCCTGACCGAGCTGCCGTGTGTCCACTACGGCCTGCTGGCGCTCGGCGGCACGGTCCGCGTGGCCCCGTACGCGACCTTCGGCACGCCGGAGCTCGCCGAGCTGGTCATCGAGGCGCTCGAGGGCCGGGGCGGCGCGCTCATGGCCAACCACGGCGCGATCACCCAGGCGGCCGACCTGGCCAAGGCCGTCGAGCTGGCCCTGCTCCTGGAGTGGGGCTGCACCGTCTACTGGCGAGCCGCCGCCATCGGCACCCCGCGCGTCCTCGACGAAGACCAACAGGCCGCGGTGATCCACGCCGCCCTGACCCGCAGCTACGGCACCACCCGACCCTCATCACAGGAGAACTCGTGACCACTTCCCCCACCGTCGTCACCCTCGGCGCACACGTGCTCGACACGCTGGTACGCCACGTCGAGTCGATCCCCGAAGGACAGGACGGTCAGCTGGTCGACGAGATCCGGGTCACCGCGGCCGGCCCCGCCGGTGGCACCGCGCTGGTGCTCGCCAAGCTCGGCGCGACCGTGGTCAGCGCGGGCGCCATCGGGACCGACGCGGTGGGCGACCAACTGCTCTCGCTGCTGCAGCGCGACGGCGTGGACACCGAGCATCTGGTACGCCGCGAGGACCACCAGACCTCCGCGAGCGTGCTCCCGATCCGTCCCGACGGGTCGCGGCCGGCGTTCCACGTGATCGGGGCCAACGGCGCCTACGGTGCCGACGACGCGCCGCTGGACGTGATCGCCGCGGCCGACCACCTGCACCTCGGCGGCCCGGAGTTCATGGGCGGCGACGCGGCGGCGAAGATCCTCGCCCACGCGCGCGACAACGGCGTGACCACCTCGCTCGACTCCCTCGCGCCCAGCGACCCCGGCATGTTCGAGTGGATCGCGGCCGCGTTCCCCTATGTCGACCACCTGCTGGTCAACGACGAGCAGGCGCTCGGCTGGACCGGTGCCGCCGATCTGGAGGCGGCCTGCCGCACGCTGGTCGAGGCCGGCGCCGGCTGCGTGGCCGTGACCGCCGGCGCCCAGGGCGCGGTCGTGGTGACTGCGGACGAGACCGTTCGGGTGCCGGCGTACGACATCGAGGTGGTCGACACCACCGGCTGCGGCGACGCGTTCTCGGCGGGCTACATCCGGGGTCTCGCGCTGGGCCGGACGCCCGCCGATGCGGCCAAGCTGGGCTGCGCGACCGCCGCTCAGGTCGCCGGCGGCCTCGGGTCCGACTTCGGCAGCTTCGATCTCGCCTCGGTCGAGAGCTTCGCCGCCGACGCGGCGCTCAAGGAGGTCTGAGGAGTGCCGCGCGCAGCGCGGGTCGACGTGGCGATCGTCGGCGCCGGCCTGGCCGGGCTGACCGCTGCTCGTGCCCTGGTGGCCGCAGGCCGCAGCGTCGTCGTGCTCGAGGCGCGCGACCGGGTGGGCGGTCGCACCCTCAACCACGACCTCGGCGACGGTCAGGTCGTGGAGGCCGGCGGGCAGTTCGTCGGACCGACCCAGAACCACATCCTCGGGCTGGCCGCCGAGCTGGACGTCAAGACCTTCCCGGCGTACACCGAGGGTGAGGCGGTCTACGTCCGCGGCGGCCGCGCCAAGCGCTACGCCGGCGACGTACCCCCGGACCCGACGGCCCTGGCGGACGTCGCGGTGACGATGGCCCGTATCGACCGGCTCGCCCGGCGGATCCCGTTGGGCGCACCGTGGCAGGCACGCAACGCCGCACGGCTGGACGCGGTCACCTTCGACTCGTGGATCCGCGACACCACGGTCAGCGCCGCCGGCGTCGACCTGGTCAACATCTTCTTCGGCTCGGCCTACGGCGGCACCGCGGCGGATGCCTCGGCTCTCTTCAGCCTCCACTACGTCGCCGGCATGGGCGATGAGGACCACCCCGGCTCGATCGCCCGTGGGATCGGTGTGGAGGGCGGAGCCCAGCAGGATCGCTTCGTCGGCGGGTCGCAGGGGGTCTCGCTGGCGATGGCCGAACAGCTCGGCGACCGGGTGGTGCTGGACGCCCCGGTGCGCGCTATCGAGCAGAACGGCCGCACCGTGAAGCTGCGTACCGACGCGGGGGTGTGGCAGGCCGGGCACGCGATCGTCGCCGTCCCGCCCCCGCTCGCCGGCAAGATCTCGTGGTCGCCGTTGCTGCCGGCGCCGCAGGCGGCTCTCTTCGACCGGATGCCGATGGGCAACCTGATGAAGTGCGAGGCGGTGTACGACGAGCCGTTCTGGCGCGAGGATGGGCTGTCCGGACAGGCCACGTTCCGCTCGCCCGACTCGGCGATCTGCTCGATGTTCGACAACACCCCGCCGAGCGGCGGACCCGGTGTGCTGATGGGGTTCCTCGGTGGCCGTGCCTGGCGGGCGCTGGCCCACCGGCCGCCCCGCGAGCGCCGGGCCGCCGTGCTGCGTACTTTCGCGCGGGCGGTCGGCCGGGAGGCGCTGCGCCCGCGCGACTACTTCGAGCAGGACTGGTCGAGCGAGGAGTGGACCCGGGGCGGGCCGACCTCGGTCCTGGCCCCCGGCGTACTCACCGCCCTCGGCGCCTGGCGGGACCGGCCCTTCGGGCTCGTCCACTGGGCCGGCGCGGAGCACGCCGACTACTGGAACGGCTACATGGACGGCGCCGTCCGCTCCGGCCGCGACGCCGCGGCTGCCGTGATCGACGTACTGGAAGGAACTGAGAGATGAGCATGACCGAGCTGAGCGAGACCGCTGTACTGGCCGTCCCTGTGGAGCGGGTCTGGCAGGTGGTGTCGGCGACGAACCGGTACGCCGAGTGGGTGGACGGGGTCTTCGAGGTGACCGACCATCACGGCGAGGCCGAGGTCGGCCGCACCTACGCCGAACGCAACCGCACCATCGGACCGCTGTCCACGCGGTCGACCTGGACGGTCAGGGAGATCGAACCGCTGACGACCCGCATCGACACCGGCGAGGGCTTCGCCCCGCTCCACGAGATGACCAACGTCTTCCGGTTCCGGCCGGTCGCCGTCGACGGCGTCGAGGGCGCCGGCACCGAGATGACGTACGCCGTCCGCTACCGCGTCGGCCTCGGCCCGCTCGGGGCGGTGATCGACAAGGTCACCCAGCCCGGGCTGCGGAAGGCGTTCCAGCAGTCGATGCGCAACTTGGAGGACCTGATCGTCGCCGAAGGTCAGTGACGAGCCGGCGACGCTTGGTGCTTGGTGAGGCCGAGGACCCGGTCGACGTACGGGTTGGCGAAGACGCCGGTCGGGTCAAGGTCGTCGCGTAGCGCGGTGAAGTCTCCGAACCGCGGGTATCGCTCGGCGAGGTCGGCCGCGGTGAGCCGGTGCATCTTGCCCCAGTGCGGACGCCCCTCGGCAGCGCCGAGGATGTCCTCGCAGACGGAGAACCAGCGCCCGTGGGGCATCCGGTGGTACTGGTGGAAGGCGACATAGGCGACGTCGCGGTCGTACGCCGGCGAGAGCCAGATGTCGTCGCTCTTCACGAATCGGACCTCGAGCGGGAACGACACCTTCTCGTCATGGGAGTCGACCCACTGCCGGAGCTCGCGGAGCACGTCTACGATCGCGGCCCGCGGGACGGCGTACTCACCCTCGCGGAAACGTACGTCGCGGTGGGACGCGAACACATTCGGGGCCAGGTCGGTGAAGTCCCGGGACGACACCGCACGGGTCACGAACCGGGTGATCCCGGGCACCAGGTCAGGGAATCGGGTGCCGAGGCGCAGCAGCGCCTCGAAGCCGATGTTGGTGACGATCTTGTCGTCGATCGTCCTGGCGAGCGCGCTCATCGGGTTGAGCTCGACGCCGCCCGGAAGCCGCTCGAAACGGCGTGTCAGTGCGGTGGTGGCGTGCGGGAACCAGAAGAACTCGAAGTGGTCGTTGCCCGTGACCAGCTCGTCGAGCCCGTCGAGCGTCTCGTCGAGCGGCATCGGCGCGTCGACCGCACGCAGCGCGTAGAGCGGCACGCACTGGAGCGTCACCTTGGTGATCACGCCGAGGGATCCGATCGACACCCGTGCGGCCTCGAAGAGCTCCGGCCGCTCATCGCGTGAGCACGTCACGACCGAGCCGTCGGCGAGCACCAGCTCGAGCGCGCGGATCTGGTTGGAGATGCTCCGGAACCGCTCGCCGCTGCCGTGGGTGCCGGTCGAGACCGCGCCGGCGACCGTCTGCCGGTCGATGTCGCCGAGGATCTCCATCGCCAGCCCGTGCTGGGCGAGCATCGGGTTGAGCCGGTGCAGCGGGAGTCCGGCCCCGACGGTGACCAGGCCCGAGTCCGCGTCGACGGCGAGTACGCCGTCCAGCCGGTCCGGCCGGAGCTGCAGCCCGGGCGCGACGGCCGCGCCGGTGAAGGAGTGCCCGGATCCGATCGCGCGCACCGTCAGGCCGTCGGCGACGGCAGCCGTCACGGCGGCCGCGACCTCATCGGTCGTCGCGGGCGTGGCCACGCGCGCCGGGGTCACCTCTTCGGTACCGGCCCAGTTGCGCCATCGAGTGCTCATGGATGGGTCCCTTCTGTGGGCAGTCGGGCCTCAGGATGACCCAGGTCACATCAAAGGTCAATAGTCTTGGACACTTGACCTAATTCGGCGGTCGGTCCATGCTCGGTGAATGCTGGATCTCACCGTCCCGACGCGCGCACGTGCCTCCTTCGACGACCTCGAAGCCGCGACCGCCGACCTCCCTACGCCGTATGCCGTGGTGGACGTCGCCGCGCTGCGCACCAACGCAGCCGACCTGGTTCGCCGGGCCGGCGGCAAGCCGATCCGCGTCGCGAGCAAGTCCGTCCGCTGCCGTGCCCTGATGCGGAGCACGCTGGCGATGCCGGGCTTCCGGGGTGTGCTCGCCTACACCCTGCCCGAGGCGCTCTGGCTCGCGCGTGAGGTCGAGGACGTCGTGGTCGGCTACCCGACCGCCGACACGGTCGCCATCCGGCGGCTCGCCGACGACGAGCTGCTGGCCTCTCGGGTGACGCTGATGATCGACAGCGTCGAGCATCTGGAGCTGATCGCCGCCGCGGCCGGCGCCAGCGGTCCGCGGATCCGGATCTGCATCGAGCTCGACGCCTCGCTCCGCCTGGCCTCCGGCCAAGTGCACCTCGGCGCCCGCCGCTCGCCCGTGCACGCGCCCGAGCAGGCGGCCGCGCTCGCCCGGGCCGTCGTGGCGCACCCGCGCTGCGAGCTGGTCGGCGTGATGGCCTACGAGGGCCAGATCGCGGGGATGGGCGACAACCAGCCGGGCCTGTCCAAGCACGTCATCCGTGCGCTGCAGCGGAGGTCCGTCGACGAGCTGGCCGAACGACGGGCCGTCGCCGTGGCCGCTGTGCGACGCGTGGCGCCGCTGGAGTTCGTCAACGGCGGTGGCACCGGCAGCATCGAGACGACTGTCGCCGAGGACGCCGTGACCGAGGTGGCTGCCGGATCGGGACTGTTCGCTCCGCACCAGTTCGACCACTACACCCGCTTCCATCCTCAACCTGCGGCGTACTTCGTGCTGTCGGTGGTACGCCGCCCCTCACCGCGCCACGCCACGGTTCTCGGCGGTGGCTGGATCGCCTCCGGAGCCGCCGGCAAGGACCGGCTCCCGATCCCGGTGTGGCCGCGCGGCCTCGCTCTGGTGCCGTCCGAGGGAGCGGGCGAGGTGCAGACGCCCCTGACCGGTGCTGCGGCTGCCCGCCTCGGGATCGGTGACCGGGTGTGGTTCCGGCACACCAAGGCCGGCGAGCTCTGCGAGCACGTCGACGAGCTGGTGCTCGTCGACGGCGGCAGCGTTGTCGACACCGTCCCGACCTACCGAGGAGAGGGGAAGACGTTCCTGTGACCACGACCGTCACCTCTGCGCCGCCACGTGCGGCCCGCCGGGCCTGTTTCGCGGCCTTCGCGATCCAGGGCTTCACCTTCGCCTCCCTGATCACCCGGCTGCCCACGATCAAGGCCGAGCACGACCTGAGCGACTACCAGGTGCTCCTGCTGCTGGGCGGGGTGGCGATCGCGTCGGCCGTCGGCAGCGTCGTCACCGGGTACGCCGCTGCGCGCTTCGGCAGCGCCAGGGTTCTCAGGATCGCGCTCGTCGGCGCGTCGGTGGCGACGCTGCTCGTCTCGCTCCCCGACAGCGTCGCGGGCCTGGTCATCGCGGTGTGTGCGTACGGGCTCTTCGTCGGTCAGATCGATGCGGCCATGAACATGCAGGGAGTCGGCATCGAGGATCTCTACGGCCGCAGCATCATGGTCGGCTTCCACGGCATGTGGAGCCTCGGCGCGGTCGTCGGCGGCGGCTATGCGGCGCTGACCCTGGAGCTGGGCTGGTCGCTCCTGCTGTCGTTCGCGATCGTCTGCGCGGTCGGGCTCGTGCTCAACGCCGCGCTGCTGGGCGACCTGCTGGTGATCGACCCCATCGACGGCCATGTCGACGCCGGTGACCACCCGCGGCACGCACCGCAGGTGCCGTGGCTGCCGGTCCTGCTGCTCGCTGTACCCACCTTCGTGATGTGGTTCCTCGACTCGTCGATCTCGGCCTGGGGTGGCATCTACCTGGTCGACGGGCTGTCGTCGACGCAGAGCGCGGCGGCCCTGGCGTTCACGGCGTACCAGGCGGTGCTGCTGGTCACCCGGTTGTTCGGTGACAAGGTCGTACGCCGCATCGGACCGGTGCGGACCGTGCGCATCAGCGGGCTCGTCGCGATCGTCTCGATGGCGCTGGTCGTCGCCGCGCCGTCGGCGTGGGTCGCGATCGTGGGCTTCGGTCTGCTCGGCGCCGGCCTGGCGATGATCCCGCCGTTGTCGTTCGTCGCGGCCGGCCACCTCGACGCCGACGGTGGCGGTCAGGCCGTCGCCCGGGTCAATGTGTCCAACTACGTCGGCTACCTCGTGGCCGCCGTCGCCATCGCCACCGTCGCCGAGCAGGTCAGCCACCGCGCGATGTTCGTGCTGCCGCTGCTGCTGAGCCCGGTCCTGTTGCTGATGGCATCCCGGTTCGCCCCCGATGGACGTCGGTCAGTCCGTCGAACCGGGTGAGCGCGGGGCGAGGAGAGGTAGCGCCTCGAGCAGAATGTCGAAGGCCCCGAGCACGTTCGCATCCGGGTCGAGCAGGTGCTGCAGCTGCAGGCCGTCCATGGCCGCCATCACCAGGCGCGCGACGCCCTCCAGGTCCGTAGCGGGTGCCGCGGCCGGCTCGAGCTCGGCTGGTGCGGCCTCGGTCAGCGCTGCGGTGAACTCGGCGACGGTACGCCGGTAGCGGGCGACGGTGAAGTCGTGGGCCGGGTGGCTGGGGACGATCGACTCGGCGGTGACGGTGGTGAACAGCTGGGTCAGCCCGCGGTCGGCGATGGCCCGTTCGAACATGCTCCGCGCCACCTGGGCCTGCTCGTCCCAGGTGGCGCCGGTGTCCGCCTGCTGGTGCGAGGCCTGGTCACGCTCCTCCAGCACGGCCATCAGCAGGCCCGTCTTGGAGCCGAAGTGATGCAGCACCCCGGCCTGGCTCATGCCGGCCAGGTCCGCGATCTCACGCAGCGACGCTCCGTGGCTGCCTCGGCGCCCGAACACGTCCTGAGCCACGTCGAGGATCCGGCGCCGCTGCTCGGCGGACTTGGCGTACGGACCACGGGCTCGGCTGGACATGCTCGCAGTCTAGGTGGCCCGAACGAAAACCTAGCGGACATTCGGTATTCGAGTTATCGTCAGGGCCATGACCCGGCCGCTGCCCCGATTCCCCGCTGGCTTCGAGTGGGGTGTCGGCGCCTCGGCGTACCAGACCGAGGGCGCGCTCGACGCTGACGGGCGGGGGCGGTCCGCGTGGGACGTCTTCTGTGAGCAGCCCGGGCGGATCGCCGACGGGTCGACGCCGGCGACCAGCGCCGGCTTCTACGACCGCTACCCCGAGGACATCGAGCTGGTACGCGACCTCGGAGCCGACGTCTACCGATTCTCGATCGCCTGGCCGCGGATCCTGCCGACCGGGTCGGGCGAGGTCAACGCGAAGGGCCTGGACTTCTACGACCGGGTCGTCGACGAGATGCTGGCGGCCGGTCTGAAGCCGGCGCCGACGCTCTACCACTGGGACACCCCGCTGCCGATCGAGGAAGCCGGCGGCTGGATGAACCGTGACACCGCGCTCCGCTTCGGTGAGTACGCCGCGGTCGTGGCCGAGCGGCTGGCCGACCGCGCGGCGTACTGGATCCCGCTCAACGAGCCGGTGGTGCTCTCGTTGCTCGGCTACGCGATCGGTGGCTACGCCCCCGGGCAGGAGCTGCTCTTCGAGTCGCTGCCGACCGTCCACCACCAGCTGCTCGCCCACGGGCTCAGCGTCCAGGCGATCCGCGCGGCCGGCGGCCACAGCGTCGGGACCGCCAACCCGCACGCACCGACCTGGCCCGCCTCTGAGAGTCCGGAGGACCTCGCCGCCGCTGCGTTCAGCGCCGACCTCACCGACTGGATCTGGGGCGACCCGATCCTCCTCGGCCACTACCCTGAGGGGTATGCCGAGGGGATGCCCGGTCCGGTCGCCGAAGACCTCGAGGTCATCTCGACCCCGCTCGACTTCTACGGCGTCAACTACTACAGCCCGCAGCGTGTTGCCGCCCCGACCGGTGAGCCGTCGTTGATCCAGGAGCACGAGATCCCGGCGGAGATGCCGTTCCGGGCGATCGAGGTCGACGGGCCCAAGACCGGGCTCGGCGGTGAGATCAGCCCAGACGGCCTGCGCGAGGTCCTGCTGACGCTGACCGAGCGGTACGGCGAGAGCCTGCCGCCGCTGATCGTCACCGAGAACGGCACCTCGCAGCAGCCCGGCACCGAGGAACCCGGTCCAGACGGCAGGATCCACGACGACGGCCGGATCGACTACCTCGACGCGCATGTGCGCGCCGTGCACCAGGCGATCGAGGAGGGCGCGGACGTCTGTGGCTACTGGGTCTGGTCGCCGACCGACAACTTCGAGTGGACCCACGGCTTCACCCAGCGCTTCGGCCTCGTGCACGTCGACTACGACACCCTGGTGCGGACGCCGAAGGACTCCTACTCCTGGTATCAGCAGCTGATCGGCGGCCAACGTGACCAGCTCTGAGCTCACTCGTTCGGCGCTGGACGAGCCGGCCAAGCCGGCCCCCAAGTCATGGGTGGCCGCGATCTCGCTGGCCAACGTCGGTCTCTTCACCGCGTGGTTCGGCCCGATCCTGACCCTGCT
This sequence comes from Nocardioides sp. NPDC004968, assembly GCF_040608935.1. NCBI lineage: Bacteria > Bacillati > Actinomycetota > Actinomycetes > Propionibacteriales > Nocardioidaceae > Nocardioides > Nocardioides sp. NPDC004968. The sequence continues at coordinate 62,410 of NZ_JBEXJF010000026.1, read as the reverse complement.
CGGGATGCAGGCGGAGCGGTTCGCCGGTGACGACAAGGAGGCCGCGCTCGCCTGGGTCGTCGGCATCGGCGCGCTCTGCTCGACGGTGGCCAACCCGGTCTTCGGCGCGCTCTCGGACCGGACCACGTCACGCTACGGCCGTCGACTGCCGTGGACGGTCCTCGGCATCTGTGGAGGCGTGGCCAGCCTGGTGCTGCTGGCCTTCGCGCCGAACCTCGTCGTGGTGACCATCGGCTGGTGCCTGGCCCAGATCGCCCTCAATGCGAACTTCGCGGCGATCACGGCCGCCGTACCCGACCACGCGCCGCACCAGCAGCGCGGCACCATCGGCGGCTTCCTGGGCCTCGCCCAGACCGTCGGCGCCGTCGTCGGCGCCGGGCTCGCGGCGGCTGCGGGCGGGATCGTCGGTGGCTACCTCGCGTGTGCGGTCTTCCTGGTGATCGCGAGCGCGCCGTACGTCGCGATGCGCCGCGACCTGGTCCTCGACCCGGCCGACCGGCCATCGTTCTCGTGGGGAACGTTCCTCCGTGGCTTCTGGATCAGCCCTCGTCTGCACCCCGACTTCGCCTGGGCGTGGCTCACCCGCTTCCTGATGAACCTCGGGTTCTCGATCGGGCTGGTCTACCTGCTCTTCTACCTCGACGACGCGGTGCACCACGAGAACCCCGAAGCCGGCGTCTTCCTGCTCTCGGCGGTCAACTCCCTCGCTCTGCTGGTCACGGTCGTCGCGGGCGGATGGCTGTCGGACCGGCTCGACCGCCGCCGCATCTTCGTGACCGTCGCGGGCGTCGTGATGGCTGCCGGCACCCTCTCGCTGGCCGGCTTCCACTCCTGGACGGCCGCGATCATCGGCGTGGCCGTCCTCGGCCTCGGCATGGGCGTGTTCACCTCGGTCGACCTCGCGCTGATGATCGACGTACTCCCCGAGGCGATCGACCGCGGCAAGGACCTCGGCGTCGTCAACATCGCCAACTCGCTGCCGCAGGTGCTCGCCCCCGTCGTGGCCGCGCCGGTCGTGAGCGTGCTCGGCGGCTACTCCACCCTGTACGCCGTCGCCGCCGGTGTGACGCTGACCGGGGCCGTCCTGGTCTACCGGATCAAGTCCGTTCGATAGGAGACAACTCGTGACCACCCACCCTGACCTGCCCAGCCTGCAGCTCCCCGCCGACTTCGTGTACGGAGTCTCCACCGCGTCGTACCAGATCGAAGGTGCCGTCGAGGAGGGCGGCCGCGGGCCGTCGATCTGGGACACGTTCTGCGCAGAGCCGGGCCGGATCAAGAACGGCGATACCGGTGCGGTCGCGTGCGACCACTACCACCGGTACCCCGAGGACATCGCGCTGATGAAGGACCTCGGCGTGGATGCCTACCGGTTCTCGATCGCCTGGCCGCGGATCCAGCCGACCGGCTCCGGGCCGGCCAACGCCGAGGGGCTGGCCTTCTACGACCGGCTCGTCGACGGCCTGCTGGAGGCGGGCATCAAGCCGGTCGCGACGCTCTACCACTGGGACCTGCCGCAGGCTCTGCAGGATGCCGGCGGCTGGCTCAATCGCGACACCTCGCTCCGCCTCGCCGAGTACGCCGCGATCGTCGGCGAGCACCTCGGTGACCGGGTCTCGATGTGGATGCCGCTGAACGAGCCGGTCGTGGTCACCATGTTCGGGCATGCGCTCGGCGCCCACGCCCCCGGCCAGGCGCTCGGCTTCGACGCGCTGCCGGTGGCCCATCACCTGCTGCTCGGCCACGGCCTGTCCGTCTCCGCGCTGCGCGCGGCGGGAGCGAGCAACATCGGCATCGCGTCCAACCACCAGCCGGCGAGGCCGGCGTCGGACTCGGCCGAGGATCGCGAGGCCGCCGAGATGTTCGGCACGCTGACCAACTGGCTGTTCTCTGACCCGATCCTGCGCGGCGAGTATCCCGACGAGCTGATCACCTCGATGATGCCGGGGCCTGTGGCGGAGGACCTCAAGGTGATCTCGACCCCGCTCGACTGGTACGGCGTCAACTACTACCAGCCCGTGCTGGTCGGCGCCCCTGGATCCGGCGGCGACCAGGGCCCGGCGCTCGAGGGCGCGATCATGCCGGAGGGGCTTCCGTTCGAGCCGCGCCAGATCGTCGGCGTACCCACCACCGACTTCGGGTGGGCGATCGTCCCAGACGGGCTCACCGAGATCCTGACCCAGTTCCAGGAGCGGTACGCCGGCGCGCTGCCGCCGGTCTACGTCACCGAGAGCGGCTGCTCGTTCCACGACACCGTCGCCGACGACGGAGGAGTGCACGACCAGCGCCGGATCGACTACCACGACGCGCACCTGCGGGCGGTGGCCGACGCCATCGCCGAGGGCGTGGACATACGCGGCTACTTCGCGTGGTCGCTGCTCGACAACTTCGAGTGGGCGGAGGGGTACGCCGAGCGCTTCGGGCTCGTGCACGTCGACTACGACACGCTGCGGCGTACTCCCAAGGACTCGTTCCGCTGGTTCCAGGAGTTGATCGCCGCCCGCCGCTGACCGGCGGGCGGGACCAGCCCCAGGCAGGTCAGCGGTTGTAGACGCCGACCTCCCACAGGGAGTAGCCGTAGCGGGTGGCCCGGCTGACGCCGTGGATGCGTACGTAGCGGGCGGTGGTCGGCTCGAAGGTGGCTGTCTCGACCCCACCCTTCCCGGTGTCGGTCGACCACACCGTGCGCCACGTCGTACCGTCCGAGGAGACCTCGACCTTCCACGCCGCCGCATGGGCGCTCTCCCAGTCGGCGACCACGCGGCCCACGGTCCGTTCGCTGCGCAGGTCGAGGGCGAGCCACTGGTCGTCGCTCCAGTCGCTGGCCCAGCGGGTGCCGGTGTCGCCGTCGATGGCGCGGCCCGGCGCGAAGCTGGTGAAGGCGCTCCACTCCGACGAGCTCGCCGTGGCGCGCGACCCGGCCGCGAGGTTGCCCGGCAGCGTGTAGCCGGATGCGGCACCCCACGTGTCGAGGTAGGACTGGGCTCCGCCCATCAGGTCCTGGACGGCCTCCGTGCCGCCGAGGCGGCGGATCTGCTCGATCCAGTCCGGGACCAGGCCGACGTGGGCTCCGCCGTCGGTGTTGACGTCCCAGACCCGATCGCCGGTGACCTGCTTGTCGATCACCGACCCGCCGTCGACACTGCGGAACGGATAGGTCACCGGGCTGGGGCCGTCGGCACCCAGGGGAGCGGGGTGGGAGCCGAGGCCGTTGAAGTCGCTGCCGATACCGAGGCCCTTGTCGTACTCGGTGCGCAGCGCCTCGGTCCGCCCGGCGGCGCCGATGAACTCCTCGGGTCCGAACATGTACTCACCGATGAAGCCGCCGAGCCCATAGACGCGTTCGGCCCAGCCGAGGTCGGCCCAGCTGTGGCTGGAGATGACACCGGGGTAGTCGGCCGACTCGAGGATGTCGAGCGCGCGGCCGGTGGCCTTCACGCTCATGTGGTCGAGCTCGACGAGCATGCCGCGCTGCATCATCCCGCGCATGGCGTACTCGCCGAGCCGGGAGAGGCCGCGGGTGTTGCACTGGGCGTCGTCGTCGTACGTCGGCACCTCGGTGCCCGCGGGCAGCTTCTCCTCGATCTCGGGGACGGCTGCGTCGCCGATCGGGTTGTCGTGCTGCGGCCCGCGGCACTTCTCGGTCTGCCAGAAGGTGCCCGTCGACAGGAACTGGCCGACGTTGATGATCGTCCCGGTCGTGCCCGAGTCGAAGCGCACCCCGCAGAGCGCGTTGTCGAACTTGTGGCACAGGAACATACTGCGTACGCCGAGGGCTTTCAGCTCGTCGAGGCCCTGGTCGATACCGGCCTTGCTGCACTGGGCGATGTCGAGGACCTGCTTGCAGCCGAACGGCTCGGAGGTCTCGACGCCGAGGATCACGGCGAGCTTGCCGTCCTCGATGACCTGCCGGGCCTGTGCGGGATCGGTGACGATCCGGAACCAGCCCTTGCCCTCGCCGCCGTACATCGTGTCGACGAAGTCCTGCAGGTCGTAGGTCTTCTCCGCCTGCAGCCGGATCGACTCCATCTCGTCGCAGCCGCGGTCGCGGTTGGGGTTGATCGAGCAGATCACGCCGTTGCTGGTCAGGTCGGTGACCAGGACGCGTTGCCCGGCTCGCCACGACCGCTCCAGCCAGGCGTAGTAGTTCTGCTGGTGCGACATCGTGCGGTACGACGGCCAGTCCTTGAAGGTCGGCCAGCCCGCCGGGTCGTGCTTGCCGTCCGGCTCCGCGCCGGTGAGGTTCTCCAGCAGCGCGCCGGAGCCGTCGGGGTAGTGCGCGGCGCAGTCCTCGAGCGCGTCGGCGATCCCGGCGTCGGAGAACGGCTTGCCGCAAACCAGCTCGCCCCCGAACGCCTCGTTGGTCATCAGGTGGTTGTGGACGTCGGCGAAGCCGCGAACGTCACCCTTGGCATCGGTGCCGGTGAACGGCTTGCCGGTGACGTTGACCCGGGAGTCGGGCACCGGCCGGTCGGCCGGCTCCCACCACTGGTCCGGCGGCGACGACCAGCCTGGCGGGGCGAACGCCACGAAGCCGATGAGGACGAGACAGAGCAGCGTGCGGATGGCGTTCACAGTGCCTCCAGGGTGCGTGACGTACGCCGCATCCTAGAGTTGGTCGTATGACCGGGTCAACGGTCCAAAGGCCCGTGACTACGCCGATCTGGCCATGGAGGCGACGTGCGCCGCGGCGAAGTCGAGTGCGGCGCCGGCAGCCTCGGCGTCGCCCTCGTTGAGGAACAGCAGGGTGAGGCCGTCGATATTGGCGGTGAGGTATCTCGCGAGCATGGGGATCGGCTGGTCCCACGTCACCCCGGTGGACTCCGCGAGCACGGTGAGGACCTGGGTGTTGGCCTCGAGGTAGGTCTCGTACTGACGGCGCGCGACCGTGGCCAGGCCCGGCTGACGGAGGGCGTACTGCGTCAGCTCGTAGGTCACCTGGTGCTCCTCGGGGTTGGCGATGACGTGCTGCCAGTACGCCCTGAGCGCCGCCTGGAGCTTCTCCTCGAACGACTCCTCGCCGCGCATCTCCACCAGCGCCAGCTGGAGCGTGTGCCCGGTGATCGCCTCGATGACGTTCTCCAGCAGCTCCTGCTTGGAGCGGAAGCAATAGTGGAAGGCCCCGAGCGGCATGTCGGCCTCCGCCACGATCGAGCGCGTCGTGGTCTTGGCGACGCCGTCACGGACCATCACCCGGATCGCGGCCTCGACCAGGCGTTCGCGGCGTACGTCGGCGGAGACGCGCGCCATCAGAGGTCTCTCGTCAGCAGGAAGCCCATGCCGCCAGCGTACGTGACCAAGACGATTGACCAGGATGCCAGGCCCCGGGCCGACGTCGGACGGTGGATCGTCGGATGGGTAACCGTGGTGTCACGGCTCGGGAACAGCAGGACCAAAGCAAAGAACGTCGGCTTTGGCGTTGGTACGTTCCATGCGCTGCGCCGCCTCGGGACCGGTTCGCCCCTTTCGTTTCTCTGGAGTCAGGAGTTCCCATGCGTCGCGCGTCGTCGCTCTTCGTCACTGCTCTCGGCGCGGCACTGGTCGCCGCCTCGTTCGGCCCGGGAGCCGCGATGGCAGCGCCCCTCGACCCCGCTCCGCTGGCTCCGGTCGTGTCCAGCCTCGACTTCCCCGAATGCGGCTCGGTGTGTCCCCACACCGGCAACCACGTAGGCGAGACGGGCACGTTCTTGTTCGAAGCCGCCAAGGGCGACGTCGATGTGGATGCGTACCGATGGTCCGTCGTCGGCGCCGCCGAAGGTGAGCCGTCGGGGTGGAGCGAGCCCGTCGCGACCAAGGCCGGCAAGCCTCGTTCGATCTCGTTCACGCCGACCGCGTCCGGACCTCGGAGCGTGAGCGTCCAGGCCCACGACAAGGCAGATCTGTGGGGCACCGTGGCGACCTATACCTTCTATGTGCCCCGCAACGCTCCCCAGGTGGACTGGTCCTTCGACGACCCGAACGCCCCCGGCGCCAACACTGGCCAGGATCCCGCCGTCGCTGACCTCAGCCTCGGAGGCGCGGCGACATCGCCGCTCGGTCGCAACGACATCGGCCTGCGGTTCGACGCGGGAGAGCCTGCGACTGCGACATCAGGGATCTCGACCGCCGCAGACTTCACCGTTGCGCTGTGGGCGCACGTCGATGCCGCCGAGTCGATGACCCTGGTCTCGGCGACCTCTCCGGAGGGCAACGCGCTCGAGATCGGGTACGACGCGATCGCCCGCAGCTGGGTCGCCGGACGGCGCTCAGCCACGAGCGCCGAGCTCGCATCGGCCGCGGGTAGCCAGGGCACCTGGACGCACCTCGCGGCCACGTATCGGGCCTCGATCGACGAGCTCACACTCTGGGTCGACGGGGTGGCGCGGTCCAGCGTGACGTACGCCTCGGAAGCCTGGGGCAGCGTCAGTTGGACGCTGGGCTGCGGTAGCGCGTCGACCACCGGGGCAGATTGCGCGACGGCGATGGTGGACGAGGTCGGGATCTGGGACAACGCGGCCTCCGGTTCCGTGATCGCCGACCGTGTGGCCCTGGAGACGAACACGGGGTACGCGACCAGCATGGCCGCCGAATGGAATCTCGGCGTGAGCGACGACACCGTCGAGTCGGGCGTGCTGACCGATCGCTCCTTCGATGCCCAGCTTCAGGTCGACGGCGCCGGCGACCAGTACCTCCCCGGTGGGGTCCTGGCGCTGCCGGGCGCGCCCGAGCAGCGCATCGCACTGAGTCATCCGGTGACGGACTCGGCCGTGTCGTTCTCGGTCGCCTCATCCGTACGCCTCACCGATCCGACGCGACCGGGAGTGATCGCCCAGCAAGCGGGCGAGAACGTGGCTGCCTGGACCCTCGGCTATCGCGTCAAGAGCGACGGTACGGGTGGGCAGTTCTACTTCCGCATGGCCGCGGGCGACAGCACCGACGCCGAGTTCGCCGAGGTGCGTGCGGACGTCTGGACGCCGGACGAGGTCAATGTCGTGATCGGCGTCTACAACGCCGAACGTCGGCAGATCGAGATCTACCTCAACGGGTTCCCGCCGGCCCCGGGCGACGGCAGCACCGAGGTGAGATGCCGGAAGCGTCGTTCAGCGCTCCGTGGACTGCTCGGGGCGGGTTCGAGGTCGGCAACGGTTCCACGACAGCTGATCTCGCCGGGCCGACTGCGCCGCTTGCCGGCGACCTCGTCGGGGTGTGGCAGTACGCCGGCGCGCTCGGCGCCAACGACATCTTCAACGCCGATCCGGGCCTGCCCCCGGGGGCTGCAACTGCCGTCGGCTGAGGCCGAAATGGGGATTCGGCGACGCCTCGGAGAGAATGACCGGGTGCCTCACGACATCGCACCCCTGTCCGCAGCGGCATCCGAAGCGCTCTTCGCCCGCGCGAAGGCCGTGACGCCGGGCGGCGTGAACTCGCCCGTGCGCGCCTTCAACGCGGTGGGCGGGACGCCGCGCTTCATCCGGGAGGCGAAGGGGGCGTGGCTGACCGACGTCGACGGGAACGAGTACGTCGACCTGATCTGCTCCTGGGGCCCGATGCTGCTGGGCCACGCCCATCCGGAGGTCCAGGCCGCAGTCCTGGAGGCCGTCACGCGTGGCACGTCCTACGGGACGCCGACCACGCCCGAGGTCGAGCTCGCCGAGGCGATCGTCGAGCGGGCGCCGGTCGAGAAGGTGCGGTTCGTCAGCAGCGGCACCGAGGCGACGATGTCGGCCATTCGGCTGGCACGAGGGTTCACCGGGCGCGACGTGATCCTGAAGTTCGCCGGCAACTACCACGGCCACGTGGACTCGCTGCTCGCCAGCGCCGGCTCCGGGCTGGTCACTCACGCGATCCCCGGCACTCCGGGCGTCCCGGAGAGCAGCACCGAGCTCACCGTCGTACTGCCGTACAACGACCGAGCCGCGGTTACGGCGGCGTTCGAGGAGTACGCCGGCCGGGTGGCCTGCCTGATCACCGAGGCCTCGCCGGGCAACATGGGCGTCGTGCCGCCGGAGCCTGGGTTCAACGAGTTCCTGAGCGAGACCTGCACGAAGAACGGCGCTCTGTTCATCTCCGACGAGGTGATGACCGGGTTCCGGGCCAGCAAGCAGGGGCAGTGGGGCCTGGACGGCAAGAACGAGGGCTGGACGCCCGACCTGGTCACCTTCGGCAAGGTGATGGGCGGCGGCTTCCCGGCGGCGGCCTTCGGCGGCCGCGCCGACGTGATGGGCTCGCTCAGCCCCGACGGTCCGGTCTACCAGGCCGGCACGCTCTCCGGGAACCCGGTCGCGACCACCGCCGGCCTCATGACCCTCGAGCTGGCGACCGATGAGGTCTACGACCACATCACCAGGGCCGCCGACGTCGTGAAGGCCGCGATCGAGGAGAGCTTCACCAAGGTCGGTCTCCCGTACGTCATCCAGTCCACCGGCACGATGTTCTCGGTCTTCTTCACCGACGGGCCGGTGCGCAACTTCGACGAGGCCAAGACCACCGACGAGGCGGCGTACAAGGCCTTCTTCCACGCCATGCTCGACCAGGGCGTCTACCTGCCGCCGAGCGCCTACGAGGCGTGGTTCCTCTCCTCCGCTCACGACGAGCGGGCGATCTCCCAGATCACGGAGGCGCTTCCGTACGCCGCCGAGGCTGCTGTAAAGGTGAAGTCATGAGTATCGAGACCACGGTCCACCTGCTGCGCCACGGTGAGGTGCACAACCCGGAGGGGATCCTCTACGGGCGCCGGCCCGGGTTCAACCTCTCCGAGCTCGGTCTGCGGATGGCCGAGCGGGTCGCCGACCGGATCGGCGGGCAAGACATCACCCACGTCATCTCCAGCCCGCTCGAGCGCGCCCAGCAGACCGCCGGGCCGCTGGCGAAGGCGCTCGGCGTCGACATCTCGCTCGACGAGCGGGTGCTCGAGTCGGAGAACCTCTTCGTCGGCAAGAGCTTCAAGGACGGCATGGGGCCGCTGAAGGACCCCAAGGTCTGGCCGAAGCTGATCAACCCGCTCAAGCCGTCGTGGGGCGAGCCCTACCTGGAGATCGTGGCCAGGATGATGGCCGCGATCCACGACGCCCGAGACCAGGCGAAGGGCCACGAGGCGGTCATCGTCTCCCACCAGCTGCCGATCTGGACCACCCGGCTCCACATCGAGGGCCGCAGCTTCCTGCACGACCCGCGCCGCCGCCAGTGCGCGCTGTGCTCGCTGACCTCGCTGCACTTCGTCGACGACGAGTTCGTCGCGCTCTCCTACGGCGAGCCGGCCGGCGACATGCTGCCGGCGAAGGACAAGTACGCGCCGTTCTCGGCCGGCGACTCGGAAGATTAACGGGTCTCTCAGGTTTGTCAGGAAGAGTCCTGCGCGTGCGTAAGAAGTTGGGTGGCCTCCTCACAGTGGTGATGGTGGGGCTGCTGGCCGCGTGTGGGCAGACCGGCACGAACGAAGCCGGCTACATCTCTGGTGACGGCCGCACCCAGGAGATCCCGGTCGCCGACCGCGGGGAGCCGGTCGAGCTCACCGGCGAGACCCTCGAGGGCAAGCCCTTCGACCTGGCCGACACCCGGGGCAAGGTCACGGTGCTCAACGTGTGGTGGACCGGCTGCGCGCCGTGCCGCAAGGAGATGCCGATGCTCCAGGCCGCCTACGAGGAGCTGGGCGACGAGGTCGCCTTCGTGGGTCTCAACACCCGCGACGCCTCGGCCGCGCAGGGGCTGGCCTTCGAGCGGCACTACGGCGTGGAGTACCCGTCGGTCTACTCGCCCGACGGCGCCGCCGTCCTCGCGCTGAAGGGCTCGCTGGCGCCGCGCGCCATCCCGGCCACCGCGATCCTCGACACCGATGGGCGCGTGGCGGCGCTGATCCGCGGCGAGATCCCCTCGGCACGTACGCTCGACGAGCTCATCTCCACGGCAGGGGAGAGCGCATGACGGACTGGTTCGCGAGCACCGCCGGGAGCGGGTCGCTGATGCTGGCCATCCCGGTCGCGCTGCTGGCCGGGTTCCTCTCGTTCGTCTCGCCGTGCACGCTGCCGATGCTCCCGGGCTACCTCTCCTACGCCACCGGCCTGTCCGGCGCCGACCTCGCCTCCGGTGACGTACGCCGCGGCCGCATGCTCGCAGGGGCCCTGCTCTTCGTCGCCGGCTTCTCGGTGGTCTTCGTCCTGATGGGCATCACCGTCGGCGGGATCGCCTACAAGCTGCTCGAGTTCCAGCAGACCGGCACCAAGGTTCTCGGCGTGCTCTCGATCATCATGGGGATCGCGTTCATGGGCTTCATCCCGCTGCTGCAGCGCGACCTGAAGTTCCATAAAGTGCCGGCGGTCGGCCTGGCCGCGGCGCCGCTGCTCGGCTTCCTCTTCGGGCTCGCCTGGACCCCGTGCACCGGGCCGACGCTGGGCGTCATCGCCGGGCTCGCCTGGGACCAGGGCACCGCCGCCCGCGGTGGCCTGCTGCTCGCGGTCTACGCGCTCGGCCTCGGCATCCCGTTCATCCTCGTGGCGGTGATGTGGCGCAAGGCCACCGTCGCGCTCACCTGGTTTCGCCGGCACACCCGCGCGATCACGATCATCGGTGGCGTGCTGATGATCCTGATCGGCGTCGCCATGCTCACCGGCTGGTGGGACAACGGCGTCCAGTGGCTGCAGGTCCAGCTCGTCCAGCGTTGGGAGGGCATCGCACTGTGAGCACCACGTCCGCTCCCGACCAGGAGAAGAACGAAGCCGTACGCCGACCGGGTGAGCTGAACGCCCGCGAGCTGGCACGCTGGGGCTGGCGCCAGCTGACCTCGATGCGTACGGCACTGATCCTGCTGCTGCTGCTCGCGCTCGCGGCCGTCCCGGGATCGCTGATCCCGCAGGACGGGGTCGACTCGCTCAAGGCTGACCAGTGGCGCGAGGCGCACACGACGCTGACGCCGATCTACGAGAAGCTCGGGCTCTTCAACGTCTACTCGACGCCGTGGTTCGCGGCGATCTACCTGCTGCTGATGGTCTCGCTGGTCGGCTGCATCATCCCGCGGTGCCTCGTCTACGCGCGGGCCATGCGGGCCGAGCCGCCGGCGACGCCGGCCAAGCTGACCCGGCTGCCCGAATCCACGACGTACGTCACCGACGAGGAGCCCGCCGAGGTGCTCGCCGCGGCGCGGAAGCAGCTGCGCGGCTACCGGATCCGCAAGGACGAGGACGGCGAGTCCGTCTCGGCCGAGAAGGGCTATCTGCGCGAGGCCGGCAATCTGATCTTCCACATGTCGCTGATCATCGTGCTGGTCGCGTTCGCGACCGGGAGCCTGTTCGGCTACAAGGGCGGCGTGATCGTGCTGGTGGGGGAGGAGTACGGCTTCGCCAACGAGCTGTCGCAGTACGACGACTTCAAGTCCGGCTCGCTCTTCGCCCCCGAGGACCTCGACGACTTCAGTTTCAAGATCGACGACTTCAAGGCCGAGTGGCTCAGCACCGGCGCGGGTGCCGGGACCGCGCGCGGGTTCAACTCGAAGATCCGCTACACCGCGGGTTCGAACGAGGAGAAGAGCTATGACCTCAGGGTCAACCACCCGCTGACCATCGGCAGCACCGACGTCTTCCTGCTCGCCCACGGCTACGCGCCGGTGATCACGGTGCGCGACGGCAAGGGCGACGTGGCCTACTCCGGCCCGACGATCTTCCTCCCGCAGAGCCAGAACCTGCTCTCCTTCGGGGTCGTGAAGGCGCCGTACGCCTCGCCCGAGGAGCTCGGCTTCCAGGGGCTGTTCTACCCGTTCGAGGGCACGGTCGACGGTGAGCCGGTCAACCTGATGGGCGACATCGGGGACGGGTCGCACGCGATGCTCTCGCTGCAGGGCTTCCGGGGCGACCTCAACCTCGACGCCGGGCCCCAGTCGGTCTACGCGCTCGACACCTCCAAGGCCAACATGATGTCGCCCGACGAGACCGGCAAGGCGTTCAACCTGCGCCTCGGGGAGACGGCCGAGCTCCCCGACGGACTGGGGTCGATCTCCTTCGACGACGTCCAGCAGTGGAACCGGGTGCAGATCTCGAAGTCGCCCGGCAAGGAGTGGGCGCTTCTCGGCGTCTCCCTCGCCCTCGTGGGGCTCCTCGGGTCCCTCTTCATCCGCTCGCGACGGGTGTGGGTTCGCGCCCGCCGAGTCGATGGGCGCACACTGGTCGAGATCGCCGCCCTCGACCGCTCCGGCGGTGGAGACACCGCTGCCGTCGTCGCCGGCCTTGCGGAGACCTTACGAGGCGCGCGAACACAGGAGGAGAACCGATGACTGACCACACCTGGGGCGTTCTCAGCAACCAGGCCATCACGGCCGCCGGCGTCGTCTACTTCCTGGCGCTGCTCTGCGCGCTGGTCGAGTGGTCGGCCTGGCAGTCGCGCGCCAGGGCCGCGGTCGCGGAGAAGGAGCTAGTCGGCGCCGGTGCCCCGGCCGACGAGACCGACGCCGCGGCGAACCCCGCCGCTGCCGTACGCGAGCAGCGCGCCGCCCTCTTCGGACGCCTCAGCCTGCTCCTGACCGCCATCGCGGTGGCGTGCCACCTGATTGCGCTGGTCGGCCGTGGGATGGCCGCAGATCCCAACCGGGTGCCGTGGGGCAACATGTACGAGTTCACGATCTCCGGCTCGTTCGTGGTGGCCGCTGCGTACGTCGTTCTCTATCGGCGGCTCAAGCTGTCCTGGATGGCGCCGTGGGTGCTCGGCTTCACCGTCGTGGTGCTGATGCTGGCCGTGGTCGGGCTCTACGAGCCTGTCGCGCCGCTGACCGAGGCGCTCAACTCCTACTGGCTCGTCATCCACGTCATCGCGGCCATCATCGCCACCGGCGGGTTCACGCTGGGCGGCATCGCCTCGGCGGCGTACCTCCTCAAGAGCCGCTTCCCCGACGCCGCTCTGCTGGCGCGGGTGCCCGACCTCGACAACCTCGACCGGGTCTCCTACCGGATCCACGCCTTCGCGTTCCCGGTGTGGACCTTCGGGGTGCTGATCTCCGGTCCGATCTGGGCCCACGAGGCCTGGGGCTCCTACTGGAACTGGGACCCCAAGGAGGTCTGGGCGTTCATCACCTGGGTCGTCTACGCCGGCTACCTGCACGCCCGCGCGACCGCCGGGTGGAAGGGCAAGAAGGCCGCGATCGTCGCGCTGATCGGGCTGGCCACGCTGTGGTTCAACTTCATCGGCATCAACTACTTCTCCTCGACCTCGCAGCACTCGTACGCTGCGCCCGCAGCCCCGGCGGTCGTCGAGCTCACCGAGGGAGCCTCACGATGAAAGAGTTCTGGATCTACACCGGACTGCGGCTGCTGTCGCTGGTCGCCACCTTCGGCATCGTGGCGGGCATCTGGTCGCTCGTCGCGGGCGAGGTGGACATCTTCTTCGCGGTGATCCTGGCGTTCGTGATCAGCGGCGTGCTCTCGTTCTTCGTGCTCGACCCGCAGCGGCGGGCCTTCGCCGAGAAGGTCGAGACGCGGGCCGCCAAGGCGGTCGAAGCGGCCCGTGCCAAGGAGGACGCCGAGATCGACTCCGAGATCGACTCCGAGGCCGACACCCCCTCGAACGGCGAAGGCGATAGCCACAAGGTGTGATGAGTGGTAGATAACGGTCATGTCGATCGTTCACAAGGCCACTCTCACCCCGTCGAAGAAAGAGATCTTCGGCGCCTGGCTCGCCACCCGGACGTGGTGTGAGGGTGACCTGACCGGCACGATCGGCTCCTACCGGTTCGACGACCCGGCCGGACGGGTCGGTATCGAGTGCGTGCTCCTCGAGGTCGGCGGGTCCGTCGTCCACCTCCCGGTCTCCTACCGTGAGGCGCCTCTCGACGGTGCCGAGGACTTCCTGATGGCGACCACCGAACACTCGGCGTTGGGCACGCGCTACGTCTACGACGCCACCGCCGACGCGGTGGCGGTCCGGGCCCTGCTGACGGCCGCGCTCACCGGCGCGACCCAGGAGCCGATGGACGTCTACGACCGGGGCCGCCTGGTGGATCGCCGCGAGAGCGTCGTCACCGCGACCGGCACCGGCTCGTGGCCGCGCAATGCGGTGCCGCACTTCGACGGCGTCACCATCCGTTCCCACGGTGCCGACACCCGGGTGGACGCGGGCAGCTACGCGATCGTCGTGAAGCGGGTCGTGGACGGCTCCGACGCCGACGGCACGGAGTCGATCCAGGTCACCTGGCCGGACGGCGCCGGGGCGCTGGTCGGCGTACGTCATCTGTGACGGGACGCCTCCGGGCTTGTCTGTGAGTCCGCTGTGTAGCCCAGATGATCAACGGAGCCTCCCGTAAGTCACGAGTCGGAAACATCGTCGTCCTGCACTTGACGCATTCGGACATGAAGAGGCACATTGTCTCGATGTGAGCGTTCACATCTGTGATGTGACTCACCTGGGAGCCGGCCCGTGCGCCGAACTCCCGGCACCCCCCGACAGCGGCGCGTAGGCCTACCGACGCGGCCGTAGATGAAATGGAGCAGGTAAGTGCGCAAGGTACTCACCACGATCACCGCGGCAGCGCTTGCGCTCGGCCTCGCGGCATGCGGCGGCGGCGACGGCGGCGAGGGCGGCGACAAGGGCACCGTCGGTGTAGCCATGCCGACCAAGTCCTCGGAGCGCTGGATCGCAGACGGCAACAACATCAAGAAGCAGCTCGAGGCCGAGGGCTACAAGGTCGACCTGCAGTACGCCGAGGACGACATCCCCACCCAGGTCTCCCAGGTCGAGAACATGGTCACCAAGGGCGTCGACGTCCTGGTGGTCGCGGCCATCGACGGCACCGCGCTCGGCGAGGTCCTCGAGACCGCCGACTCGCAGGAGATCCCGGTGATCAGCTACGACCGCCTCATCCGCGACACCGAGGCCGTCGACTACTACTCGACCTTCGACAACTTCCAGGTCGGCGTGCAGCAGGCGACATCGCTCGTCGAGGGTCTCAAGGCCAAGGGCGAGGGCCCCTACAACGTCGAGCTCTTCGGTGGTTCGCCGGACGACAACAACGCCACCTTCTTCTGGGACGGCGCCATGTCGGTGCTCGAGCCGCTGATCAAGTCCGGCGAGATCGTCATCCCCTCCGGTCAGACGGACTTCAAGCAGGCCGCGATCCTGCGCTGGGACCCCGCCACCGCGCAGAAGCGCATGGAGGACATCCTCACCAAGACGTACGCCTCCACGAAGGTCCAGGGCGTGCTCTCGCCCTACGACGGCCTCTCGCTCGGCATCATCGCCGCCCTCAAGGGCAACGGCTACACCACCGCCGACCTCCCGGTCGTGACCGGTCAGGACGCCGAGGTGCAGTCGGTGAAGTCGATCAACGCCGGTGAGCAGTACTCCACGATCTTCAAGGACACCCGCGAGCTCGCGAAGGTCACCGTCGACATGATCGTCGCCGTCGGTGCGGGCGAGGAGCCCGAGGTCAACGACACCGAGACCTACGACAACGGCGAGAAGGTCGTTCCGTCCTACCTCCTCGACCCGGTAGTGGTCACCAAGGACGACGTCACCAAGGTGCTCGTCGACTCCGACTACTACACCGCCGACGAGATCAAGTAGCACCCCGTACGCGGCGTGGGCCCGGGTCCCTCCGGACCGGGCCCACGCCGGCCCCTGGCCAGATAGCAGGAACGACATGACCCCACCGATCCTGGAGATGCGCGGCATCACCAAGGAGTTCCCCGGCGTCAAGGCGCTCGCCGACGTCAACCTCGTCGTCAACCGCGGTGACATCCACGCGATCTGCGGAGAGAACGGCGCCGGCAAGAGCACCCTGATGAAGGTGCTCAGCGGGGTCTACCCCCACGGCACCTACAGCGGCGACATCGTCTTCGAGGGCGAGACCGCGAAGTTCGCCAACATCCGGCAGAGCGAAGCCGCCGGCATCGTGATCAT
The DNA here is from genome assembly GCF_040608935.1 of Nocardioides sp. NPDC004968. Taxonomy (NCBI): domain Bacteria; kingdom Bacillati; phylum Actinomycetota; class Actinomycetes; order Propionibacteriales; family Nocardioidaceae; genus Nocardioides; species Nocardioides sp. NPDC004968. The sequence continues at coordinate 46,558 of NZ_JBEXJF010000026.1, read as the reverse complement.
CCACCAGGAGCTCGCCCTCATCCCCGAGCTCTCGATCGCGGAGAACATCTTCCTCGGCAACGAGACCGCCAAGCGCGGCATCATCGACTGGGGCCGCGCCAACCGCGAGGCGATCGATCTGCTCGCCCGGGTCGGCCTGCGGGAGAACCCGCTGACGCCGGTGAAGAACCTCGGCATCGGCAAGCAGCAGCTGGTCGAGATCGCCAAGGCGCTCTCGAAGGAGGTCAAGCTCCTCATCCTCGACGAGCCGACCGCCGCCCTCAACGACGACGACTCCCAGCATCTCCTCGCGCTCCTGGAGGGGCTGAAGGAGAAGGGGATCACCTCGATCATGATCAGCCACAAGCTGAACGAGATCGAGCAGATCGCCGACGAGATCACGATCATCCGTGACGGCCAGAGCATCGAGACCCTGTCCGTCGCCGGCGGTGGCGTGGACGAGGACCGGATCATCCGCGGGATGGTCGGCCGCGACCTCGAGAACCGCTTCCCCGACCACACCCCGTCCATCGGCGACATCCTCTTCCAGGTGCGCGACTGGACCGTCATGCACCCGCAGGACAGCCACCGTGAGGTCATCCGCCAAGCCAACCTGTCCGTGCGAGCCGGCGAGATCGTCGGCATCGCGGGGATGATGGGCGCCGGACGTACGGAGCTCGCGCGGTCGATCTTCGGACGCTCCTACGGCTCCCGGACCTCCGGCTCGCTGGTGCTGGACGGCGACGAGCTGCAGCTCAACACGGTCACCCAGGCGATCGATGCCGGCATCGCGTACGTCAGTGAGGACCGCAAGGGCCTGGGGCTCAACCTGATCGACGACATCAAGACCTCGATCACCGCGGCGGCGCTGAAGAAGCTGCGCAACGGGCTCGTCGTCGACGAGCACAAGGAGGTCGTGGTCGCCGAGGGCTACCGCAAGAACCTCAACATCAAGGCGCCCTCGATCACCGCCGGGGTCGGCAAGCTCTCCGGCGGCAACCAGCAGAAGGTGGTGCTGTCCAAGTGGATGTACACCGACCCGAAGCTGCTGATCCTCGACGAGCCGACCCGAGGCATCGACGTCGGCGCCAAGTACGAGATCTACGGGATCATCCAGGAGCTCGCCCGCAGCGGTCGCGGCGTACTGGTGATCTCCTCCGAGCTGCCCGAGCTGCTCGGCCTGTGTGATCGCATCTACACGCTCGCCGAGGGCGTGATCACCCATGAGTTCGACCGCTCAGAGGCCACCCAGGAGTCCCTGATGCGCTACATGACCGCGGACGCGAGGAAGTAACCCCCGATGAATGCCCTGCTCAACACGCTGCGCGGGAACGTCCGCCAGTACGGGATGATCATCGCTCTGGCGGCGATCGTCATCCTCTTCCAGATCTCGACCGAGGGCGTGCTGCTCAAGCCGCTCAACGTCTCCAACCTGGTGGTCCAGAACGCCCAGATCCTGATCCTGGCCATCGGCATGGTGATCGTGATCGTGGCGCGTCACATCGACCTCTCGGTCGGCTCCGTGGCCGCCTTCGTGGGAGCCGCGTCGGCGATCATGATGACCCAGTACGACTTCCCGTGGTGGGTCGCCGTCTTCCTCGGCCTGCTGATCGGCACCGCGATCGGCGCCTGGCACGGCTTCTGGGTGGCGTACGTCGGGATCCCGGCGTTCATCGTCACGCTGGCCTCGATGCTGCTCTTCCGCGGTCTGACGCTGGTCGTGCTCAAGGGCGCGACCGTCGGTGGTCTGCCCGAGGAGTTCAAGGCCATCGGAAACGGCTTCCTGCCCGAGATCGGGCCGGACACCGGGTTCCACAACCTGACGCTTCTCATCGCGGTGGCCGCCGTCGGTGTGCTGATCTTCCTCGAGGTGCGTCGCCGCAACGCCCAGACGGCCTACAACTTCGACGTCCTGCCCTTCCCGCTCTTCGTGGTGAAGCTGGCGCTGCTGACGATCGTGATCATGTACTTCGCCTACCTGCTCGCCGACGCGCGCGGGCTGCCGATCGTCGGGCTGATCCTGGCCGGGCTGATCGTGGTCTACACGTTCATCATGAACAAGACCGTCTTCGGCCGGCACGTCTACGCGATCGGCGGCAACGTCGACGCCGCCACGATGTCCGGCGTCAACACCAAGCGTGTCGACTTCCTGGTCATGGTGAACATGGGGCTCCTGTCCGGCCTCGCGGGCCTGGTCACGACCGCCCGCCTGACCGCGGCCAACCCCAAGGCCGGCGTCAACTTCGAGCTCGACGCGATCGCCGCCGCCTTCATCGGTGGCGCGGCCGTCACCGGTGGTGTCGGCACCGTCGTCGGCGCGATCATCGGTGGTCTCGTCATGGGTGTCCTCAACAACGGCATGTCGCTGCTCGGTGTCTCCATCGACTGGCAGCAGGCCATCAAGGGCCTCGTGCTCCTGCTCGCCGTCGCCTTCGACGTGTGGAACAAGCGCCGCACCGCCGGGTCCGGTGGTGCCGGTGCCGAGGCAGCCGAGCCCAGCGCTCCGCCGCCCGACAAGCTGGCCGAGGAGATCGAGGCCATGGAGGCCGAGCTGAGCGTCGACTCCAACGATCCTCCGAAGACCTGATCCATCCCCCACACCCCCACCCCTCGACCCCTGCCTCCCCCCGGGCAGGGGTCGCTGGGGTTTCCGGGGTGGTGTGGGGTCGTGTAACACGCTGTTCGTAGGACTATCCGGTCGTTCTAATAGGGCGAGTAGTCCTACGAACGACGTGTTACATCCCCGCGGCACCTGCATCGAGCCGTCGGTGTTGAATAGCGGGGTGGCAAACTCCGCTCAGTGGCTCCAGGGAGCCCGTCCTCGCACCCTCCCCGCGGCGCTCGCGCCGGTCATCGCCGGCACCGGGGTGGCTGCGTACGCCGGTGGGTTGGTCTGGTGGAAGGCGCTGCTCGCCCTCGTGGTGGCGCTGGCGCTGCAGGTCGCGGTCAACTACGCCAACGACTACTCCGACGGGATCCGGGGGACCGACGACGACCGGGTGGGCCCGCTGCGGCTGACCGGCTCCGGCCTCGCGTCGCCGTCCGCGGTCAAGCGCGCCGCGTTCATCGCCTTTGGGATCGCCGCGGTCGCCGGCCTGGTGCTCGCGCTGACCTCCGCTTGGTGGCTGATCCTCGTGGGCCTGGTCTGCATGATCGCGGCCTGGTACTACACCGGCGGCTCGCGCCCCTACGGCTACGCCGGCCTCGGCGAGGTCATGGTCTTCGTCTTCTTCGGACTCGTCGCGGTGATCGGCACGACCTTCGTCCAGACGCAGTCGTGGGAGTGGGGCGCGTTGTGGGCCGGTGTCGGGATCGGCGCGATCACCTCCGCTCTCCTCGTCGCCAACAACCTCCGCGACATCCCCGGCGACACCGAGTCGGGGAAGATCACCCTCGCCGTACGCCTCGGCGACGCGCGCACCCGCTGGCTCTACGTCGCCCTCGTGGCCGTCGCCGCCGTCTCCGTCGTGCTCGTGGCCCTGACGACGTCCTGGTGGGCGCTGCTCGGCCTCGGGTTCCTCGCCGTCGCCGCCCAGGGCGTACGCACCGTTCTCGACCGCGCCAACCTCGGCCCGCGCCTGATCCCCGTCCTCCAGCAGACCGGGCTGGCCACGCTGGTGTGGGGCCTGCTCGTCGGCGTACCTCTGCTGTTCGTCTGAGTCATAGCGCCCTCAGGCGGCTCTCGAACGACGTACGCGGAACCGTTCCAGGTCTGAGATGTCGGTGCCGAAGGCTCGGCAGGTGGCTACGTACTCCCGGTCCAAACGGTCCTTGAGGTAGTCGCGCTGCCGGCCGAAGAGATCGGCCCATTCGACTCGTGACATGCCGAGATGAAAGCCGTGGGCCCAGTCTTGCCGGGTCTTCTCCTCGGCGAGGATGTCGTCGACCGACCGGAGCGCCAGGCCTCCGTCTGCGGTGGGCACGTACTTGCTCCGGCCGTCGAACTCGAAGATGTGGCGGCCCACCCGGAGATCGAATCGAGCAGTACGCACTCCGTCGGTGATCTCGAACTGGGTCTCGATGCCTGCCAGCCCGAGCTCTTCGAGTACGTCCCGGGTGAGTGACTCACCAACCGACTCGGCCCCCGCGTCCGAGAGATCGATGGCCTCCCTGGCCAAGCGGCGGTTGGGCCAATGCTTCATGTGTTCCAGGACCTTCCAGAGGTCATCGACGGATACGCCCATCCGCCGGGCGGAGTCGACGGCGACGACCCCGTACGGCCGCCCGTGCTCGCGAGCGATGTCGATCGCCGTCCGGGCGAGACCGAGCACGTTGAACCCGTTCGCCTGCACGACCTGATCCTCGGAGTAGGGCGCAAGGTGGTGCTTCACACCCCACTTGTTATGGGTGCCGACCACGGGCTGGCGAGTGACATGGGTCTGGGCCTTCACGGGCAGGAGGATGCCCATCTCGAGCTCGAGGGCCGCCGTTTCATGACTTCGTACGAACGGAACCGTGATGGCCGCGCAGGCTGCCCGATCGAGAAGGCGCCGCCTGTCCGTGGGCAAGGTGATGCTCTCGACATAGGTGCGTTCGGCGTATACGCCGCGGCGAACGGCCGTCCACGTGCCGCTCTCGACGAGGCGATAGAGCGTGTCGAGATCCAGGCCGGATGAGAGAGCCTGGCGGCGAGTGATGAGGCCATGGTTGGCCGCCATGATCGCTTGGGTACGCGGGTTCATAGCCCCCAGCCTGTGGCCCGGCGCCGACACTCGCCGGCGCTCAGCGGCGCGCTGTGGATAACCCGCACACGAGGTGAGCCTGTGGAGAGCGAGTGGCCCGAGGTGGCGGCACGGTCGCGTGTAACACGCTGTTCGTAGGACTATCCGGTCGTTCTAATAGGGCGAGTAGTCCTACGAACGACGTGTTACACACCGAAGCGGCCGCCGCAGCAGCTACCTCCGGAGCGGCTACGCCGGCGTGGGGACGGGTTGGGTACGGCGGGCGAGGTAGCGCTCGGCGGCGCGGGCGGAGGGGTGGACGCCGATCGCGGCGATGACGATGATCCCGGCGATGATGGCCCAGCCGAGGTGGCCGAGCTCCATGGCGAGGAAGGTGTACGCCGCGGGGGCCCAGACGGTGCCGAGCGTGTAGCCGACCTGGGCGGCACCCTGGTAGTCGCCACGGTGCTCCGGATCGGAGAGGTCGGCGACCAGGCCCCACTCGCCGGCGGACTGGAAGAGCTCGGCGCCGGTGACGGTCACATGGCCGATCCAGACGAGGGCGATCGTGATCAGGCCGACGGTGTCGTGGGTGATCGCGATGATCGCGCAGGAGGCCAGGAAGCAGAGCGCGCCGCGGCGCTGGGCCTTGAGGGAGGTCGTCACGTCGGTGACCCCGCGGGCGGCGATGACCTGCAGCCCGACGGCCATGACGGTGTTGGTGCCGAACAGCCACGCCAGCAGCACCCGCGGGGCGTCGGTCTCCTGGACCAGCCACAGCGGGATGACGACGTTGAGCAGGACCTGATGGGTGCCGAGCACGCCGTCGAAGAAGGTCGTCGCGAGGAACGCGCGGTTGCGCAGGGCGCCGAGGCGATCGCGTACGTCTGGCTTCATGTCGCCGGGCGAGGCAGCGGTGGCGAGGCGGGGGAGGCGCGAGATCCAGTAGGCGTTGACCAGCAGCACCACGGCGGTCAGCACCGGGACGGCCTTGATCAGGGTGTTGGAGTCGGCGGCCAGGGCGAGACCACTGGCCAGGGCGCCGAGCGTGTAGCCGACGTTGCGGGCGGCACGCATGTAGGCGAACGAGCGCACTCGGGTCGCCGCGGGGAAGACCGAGATCCGGTAGGCGTCGCGACCCGACTTCTGCCAGGAGGAGGCGAGTGCGAGGAGCACCTCGACGGCGACGTACGCGGCGAAGTTGCCGACCAGGACCCAGGCACCGAACAGCAGCGCCTGGAGAACGGCACCGGCGATCCAGCTGAATCGGGTGCCGAGACGGTCCGCGAGTCGGCCCAGGGGGACGGCGAACAAGAAGGTTGCAGCGCCCGCGATCGTGAGACCGAGGCCGACCTGTGCGGCGGAGAGGCCGACGATCTGAGTGAAGAAGACCGCCGAGCCGGTGAGAAAGGTGCCTTCGGCGAAGGCCGACAACACCGACTGGTACGACATCGCCCGGATGAGCGGGTCGTCTGAGAGGACCTTGTCCCTCAACCGAATGAAGTGAGGGGACAAGACGACTCCAAACTATCTTGACATCGAGACAGGCGCAGTCTTGTCATCGCGGTGTCCGACGTCAAACAGTTATCTGTGCTGATCGGTCCCCAAACCGGGCAGCGAGAAAAAAGGAGTCCATCGCGCCGACGCCCGTGCGTCGGCGTAGGTTGCGGCCGAGGTCAGCGGGTGGAGCCCTCGATCGTGCCGATGACGCCACCGAAGACGTCGGTGGTGACGCCCCAGATGCCGCCGGCGATAGCCGAGACCGTGTTGGTCAGTCCCTGCGGATCGGTGAACAGCCAGAACCCGACGAACAGGGCGCCGATGACGATGAAGATCTTCTTCTTGTCCATGTGAGCTCGTCCTCCCGAGAAATCCGATTGAATGTGGAGTGAATTCGCGAATCCGGACGCAAGCGCGCGAAACTCGCGAGGTTGCTCCGGGATATAGATTCCCCGAAGTTAGCCTCCACTCGCAAGAATACGGCGAAGGAGACCGCTGAGCGGGACAGTGTCGCATCCAGCGGTCCGGTGTGCGGCATGACGCCCCGGTGACGCGGTCCGCCGAGCGCTGGTACGCGCGCGGTGTGCCCGTGTCGTCAGGTGGAACGAGGTGCGCTACGGCGGTCTGGCGACTACGCTCGTCTCACATGGCGGTGGCGTTTGTCCAGAAATGCCGATGCCCGGGAGTTTGCGTCAGCCCGCGGGAGGGGCAAGGCGCCTCCACCCACCGGTGCCGCATGGGGCTGCGCCGGGCGGGACAACCGAATACTTCCGGACGGATCCGGCAACCACACCTCACCTCGGGAAAGGGAGCAGAACAATGGCACCGCATCAGTTGATTCAAAGTACGACGCAAGCCGCCGAGTATGGCACCGGCGGCCTGGCCGAGTGGATCACCGACAACATCATCACGCTGGTCGTCCTGATCTTGGGCGTCACGGTCCTGTGGGCTGCCCGCAGCGGCAACATCTCGAAGGCCGTCACGATCGTCGGTGGTCTGATCATCGGTCTCGGCGTCCTCGGCCTGGCCGTGGGCAACAACGCCACGGACCTCGGTCAGTGGATGGCTGGTCTCTTCAAGGGGTGAACCCGGTCCCGTTAGCTAACCCAGGGAGGGATCTCGGGGATGAGGCTGCCTGACGACGACGAGCTGTACGAGGTCGACCAGACCTATCTCGGCCCCCCTCGTCGCTACATCGGGGAGATGCGTTATCGCACCATCTTCCTCTTTCTGGTGATCGCACCATTGACGCTTGTGCTGCTGCGCAAGCTCGGCATGCCGGTGACGCTGCTCAGCATGGGCCTGTGGCTCATCGGCGCCTCCTACCTTTCGATGAAGGCCTCCGACTACATCAGCTCGGAGAGCTCGGCCGGTGCCTGGCTGATGACCTTCTGGCACGAACTGACCACGCCGCGCGTGGAGACCAGCGTCCAGTACGCAGGCGGCGCGGCTGTCGCCTTCCGGCACGCCACGAGCCCGCGCGGCGGCTGGGCGAAGGCCATGCGACGACCTGGCCGGCGGTTCGCTCAGCAGCCGGGTGCCACCCCCTCGCCGAGGGTGCTGCAGGCGACGGTCGTCACCTCGACGCCGAGCGCCCCGAGCCAGCCGGTGCGAGGCAAGGCCGCGCCCGTGCGGCCCGTGATCGAGGCGAAGGTCGTCGAGGAGCCGCTCCCGGCCCACCTCTCGGTTCAGCCCGAGGCCCAGCCTGCGAGGCAGCAGCCCGCCACCGGCGTACGTCCGGCGAAGGGTGGCTGGTCGAGTCGGCCGTCCTCATCGCCGCGTGAGCCCCGTGACGTTCCGTGGAAGGGCGGCGCGCCGTGGCAGGCCCGGCAGGAGCCGGAGCAGCCCAATCCGCCTGCGCCCCCGGCTCCGGCTGCCGAGACCGCCGCATCCGCTGCCCCGCCGCCTCCGCCCCCAGCCCAGCCGGCACCGCCCACTGCGCCACCCCCGCCACCTCCTCCGCCACCGCCTGCGACGGCCCCAGCGGCCCAGCAGCCTGCCCCGAAGACCGAACCGAAGGCCGAACCGAAGCCTGCGCCGCAGCCCGCGCCCAAGGCCGCCCGGCTGCCGCTCTCGCATGCGGTGAGGCCGGCAGTGGTGATCGCACCGGAGCCAAAGTTCGACGACGACGTCGACGAATGGGACGACGCCGAGGGATGGGACGACTTCGAGGATGCGCCCTCGGGACGTACGCGTCCCAGGGACAATCAGGACGAGCGGGCGGTGCCTGACGGGCGCCCGCAGAGTGTGGACGACTACCGCAAGCGCCTCGACGGCGACCACGCACCCAACGACGGAGGAACCGCATGAGGCGGCCGCGAACGGAGCGGGCCTACGGGCCTGGCTTCGAGAAGCCCAAGCCGGGACGCAAGAGCGTCTTCGGCCGGGGCGGCGACGACTCGAAGGGCGCCCGTGAGCCCAGAGGCGACCAGTGGGCGCTGGAGGAGGTGCGCGGTCACCTGACCTTCACCAGTGACCGCATCATCGCCTGGTACCTCGCCGAGCCCCAGACCTGGTCGTTCCGCGCCCACTCCGACCTCGAGGCCCTGATCACCGACCAGGCGAGCCAGCTGGCCGACCTGGTCGGCAACACGGTCCACGGCCGGGTCACCACCCGCCCCTATCCCGTACGTCACTGGGCGCATGCCGCGTTCGCCAACGCTCCCGACCCTCAGCCGGGGTTCGAGGAGATGATGGCGCGCAACCAGGCCCACATGGCCGCCCACAGCCAGGCCGACAAGCTCGTCTACTACGGCGTCGACCTCGGCCGGCGTGACGCGACGGTGAGGACGCTGGCGAAGTTCTCGGCCGGCGCCGCCGAGCGTGAGATGGCCGCGATCAGCGAGCGCCTCGACACGGTCAACCGGGTGATGTCGCGTCCGGGCTTCTCCGCGCGGCCTGCGGTCGGTCACGACATGGAGTGGATGATCGCCCGTTCGCTCTCCCTGGGTGCCAAGATCCCGGTGCCCGAGCCGGGCGAGGCCCAGCAGAACTTCCTCGACACCGACGACATGGCCGAGTGGTTCGAGTCGGTCGCATGGTCGGCCGAGCCACTGGCCCCGACCGTGCAGGTCACCAGCAGCATCGGCGGCCGCCAGGAGACCAGCCACGTGTGCGTGCTGACGGTCTCCCGGATCGGCGACATCGAGGTCCCGGAGACCCATGCGCCGTGGATGGCGAAGACCGACGCGCTCGGCTTCCCGGTGGAGTGGTCGTTCCGGGTCGAGCCCCGCTCGCCGGAGGACGTCTCCCGCGAGATGGCGTCCCTGACCCGCCGAATCGACGGCCAGGTCAGCCACTGGTCCGACGACCACGGCAAGCGGCCTCCCAAGCAGCTCTCCCGTCAGGCCGGCCGAGCCGCCGACGTCGAGGACGAGATGCGCTCGGAGTTCACCGGCCTCTCCACCCGGACCAGGGGCTGGTACCGGATCGCCGTCACCGGCCGCAGCGAGGCGGAGGCGCTCGACAAGGCGCAGAAGGTCGTCGACCTCTACCGGCCGCAGATCAAGATCACCCGCCAGCTGGGGCAGTATCACCTGGCTCGCGAGTTCGTCCCGGGCGAGCCGCTCGCGTCGACCGCGCATGCCCGGAAGTTCCCGGTGCTCAAGGTTGCCGCCGGACTCCCGGCGGTCACCGCCGAGGTCGGCGACAAGCGCGGCTTCTACCTCGGCGAGACCTCGGCGATGGCGTCCCGAGCCGTGCTGATGGACCCGTGGTACCTCACCGAGGTCATGGAGCAGGCCGGCCTGATCCCGCTCGTCGGCACGCCCGGTTCCGGAAAGTCGACCCTGATGGGCGTCGTCATCTACATGTCGATCCTGTCCGGCATCCACGGCGTCGCCATGGACCCGGCCGGACGACTGCAGCGGCTGATGACGCTGCCCGAGATCGGCGGCGGCGTCTTCAATGGCCAGCAGGCGCCCGCCCGCGCCCGCAGCGTGGACGTCCTGGGCGGCCGCCCGGGAAGCCTGTCGCCGTACGCAGTCGTCCCCGACCCCAACCCGGAGCTGATCCGGGCCGAGGCGATGTCGGACCACGAGTTCGCCGAGCGGCTCCACCGGGAGCGGTCGGCCGCCGTGCAGCAGCGCCGCGACCTGACCGTCTCGGTGCTCCGTGCCTGCCTCCCGGTCGGACTGGCCAACAACGAGGAGGTGCTCAAGCGCATCCGCGCCCGCGTGATGGAGGCGCAGGCCGACCGCGGCGCCGACACCTCGACGATCGTGAAGATGCTCTTCGAGGGCGACGGCGGTGACCACGAGATCGGCCGCGAGCTCGCCGCCGCCCGAGAGCGCGAGCTCGGCCGCCTCTTCTTCGGCAACGACTTCCTCCAGTCCGACGAGGAGCTGAAGGGCACGCCGTTCACCTTCTACAACCTCAAGGGACTCACCACTCCGCCCGAGCACGTACCGCGCGAGGAGTGGAGCGCCGAGGAGCAGATGGCGCGCCCGATCATGACCCTCGCGGCCTGGTCCGCGCTGCACCTGATCTACCGCAGCGACCCCAACGATCGAAAGCTGTTCGCGCTCGACGAGGCCCACGAGATCACCCAGGCCTCCGGCGGCACGGGTCGCGCCCTAGTCCACAAGCTCTCCAGCGACTCCCGTAAGAACAACTGTGCCGCGCTGGTCTCGACCCAGAACGCCTCCGCGATCCTGGGCTCCGACATCAACAACTTCGTCGGGGCGGCGTTCGTGGGACGTACGCAGGACGAGAGCGCCCAGCGCGACGCGCTCAAGCTGCTCGGCAAGCCCGAGGGACTCGGCTACGAGTCGATCCTGGCGCGGCTCTCGCCGCGCACCAGGCGCGGCGACGAGCAGCTCGGCTACCGCGAGTTCATCTACCGCGACGGCCTCGGTGGCGACACCGGTCACGGCGGCATGGAGATCATCAAGGTCACCCTCAACCACCACCCGGGTCTGCAGGAGGCGCTCAACACGACCGCCGACCCCACCCGCCGGGTCAGCCGAGCCATCGGCGGCGACCCGACCGATCTTCCCAAGACCGAGATTTCCGGGGATGGGAACGGCTGATGCCGCCGCGCCCCGCTCACCACAGGACACCCCTGCGCCGTAGGGCTGCTGCCCTGGTCGTACTCGTAGTCGCGCTTCTGTCCGTCGCCGGACCGGCGGCGGCAGCGGGGCCGAGGGGGATCGACATCCCGATCCCGTTCGATCCGACGGGTGGGCTCTCGGGTGTGAGCGATGCGTGCAACAACCTGGATGCGCCGATGCCGGCTTCTCCGTATGGGGATGGGTCCTTCATCGTGCGGATGACGGCGTTGGGTGCGGCGTCGAAGGCGGGTACGCAGCTGAACGACCCGGAGGAGATCAACGACGAGCTGGATCCGTTCCGCAACAAGGACGAGGTCTCGCTGGAGTCGGCGTATGGGACCACGCCGCAGTGGTGGACCTATGACAACGGGTGCACGGGGCAGTTCGTCGCGGGGGCGGGGACCTCGATCGGCAACATCATGTTGGAGATCTCGGGGATCCTGCCGAACTGGTCGCATGCGTTGTTGAACGCGGTGATCGGGGAGAACTCCTTCCTCAAGGCGTTGGACGACCCGATCGTGGCGGCCTCGGAGGCGGTCACCGATGGGGTGTGGGCGCCGTGGGTGAGCGTGGTGTTGTTGCTGGTGGCGGCGACGGTGATGATCCGGGCGCGTGATGGCCGGTTCGCGCGGGCGGTCACGGCGGCGGGTTGGGCGCTGGGTGTGTTGGTGGTGACCTCGTGGCTGATCCAGTATCCGGTGGAGTCGACCAAGCTGGTCGATGACGGCGTTCGGTCGGCGACCGGGATGATCGCGACCGGGTTCAACGACGGCCGGACGGTGCCCGGGGTCAATGACGACAAGTTCGGTGAGACCGATGCGGTCAAGGCCGTGGATGGACAGATGGATGAGGTGGTGCGGTCGACGCAGTACCGCACCTGGCTGGCCGGCGCGTTCGGTGACCCGGACTCGGCCACGGCGAAGACGTACGGGCCGCGGGTGTTCCGGTCCACGCACTTCTCCTGGCAGGAGTACGACACCTACCGCAAGGACCCCAACGGCGAGGGCAAGAAGGTCCTGGAGGCCAAGCAGGACGCGTTCAAGGAGCATGCCGAGGCGGTCAAGAAGTCCGATCCGGTGGCGTATGAGTACTTCAAGGGTGAGCACTGGTCCCAGCGGGCGACCACGGCGTTGGTGAACCTTGCGGTGGTCGTGGTGGTGTGTGGGTTCTTGCTGGTGGCGGGGCTGGCGATCTTGTTGTCGTTCGCGTTGATCCGGTTGATCGTGCCGTTCGCGCCGGCTGCGGGGGTGTTGTTCATGTTGGACCACACCCGGGACGCGGCGGTGGCGATGCTGAAGCGGGTGGTGGGTCCGTTGGTGATGGGCCCGATCTACTTCCTGGTCGCGTTGTTGCTGCTGCGGCTCGACTCGGCGATCTTGACCTCGACGATGTGGTTCGTGCTGAAGCTCGGGCTGATCGCGGTGCTGACCGTGCTGGCCTGGCGGCTCACCCGACCCGCCGCCTACGGGATCCCGCTGCCGGGCATGGGCCGGCTCACGTCGATGCTCTCCTCGTACGTCGGCACCCGGACGGGCGCTGAGGCCGGGGTCCGCGACGCGAACGCCGACCGGCCGCCCGTTCCGGGCGGTGGCCCGGCGGGCACCGGATCGGTCTCGAGCCCCGGCGGCGTCTACATGCCCGGCCACGAGCTGACCGGCAGCCGACCGACGATGGTCGCCGAGCAGGTGCCCAACCAGGCTCCGGTGACGGCTGCCGGAGCGCTGGGTGCCGGAGCGAGCGCGAGCAGCACACCGACGTACGCCCTGGGGTCCTCGATGAGCGGCGAGGAAGGCGAGCGGGTGGCCGGCCAATGGTTCGACTCGCGCTCCGTCGAGCGCGACGAACCGTCCTCCCGCGACGAGGCCCGCCCAGGGTTCGGCGCCGGACAGGTCTACAACAACGACCGCCCCGAGGCGCCGAACCCGGTCGACTACACCGCATACGCAGACCGCGAGCCTGAGCCGCCGCGACAGTCTCCGGTGGCGGAGGCCAACGTGGACTACGACGCCGACGGCAACGCGGTCTTCGTCATCTACTCACCGAACGGGAACCGCTCGGTGCCCGTCGACAACGGTCCGAGCTGGTCTGAAGGAGGAGCCCGGTAGTGCGGTCGACAACGACGCGTGGTGTGCTGTGGGAGGTCATCGCGCCGGTGCTGAGGTGGCCCATGAGGTCGCCGTTCCGGTTCTTCTCGGTGGTTGTCGGCATCGTCTTCGTCATCTGGCTCATCGCCCAGTGGAGCGACGCCCCCGACGCCGAGCCGGCCGCGCAGCCCGAGCGAGGCTCCGCGTCTGCGCAGCAGAGCGCCTCGGCGAGCGGGTCGCCTGCACCCGTCCCGGACCCGACGCCCTTGGCGGTCAAGTTCGTCACCGCTTGGGCCCGCCCCGACCTGACCACCGACGAATGGTGGGCCGGGATCAACGCCGCCCGCCCCGACGAGTCACTGGCCCAAGCCCTGGGCTCCACAGACCCGGCGACCGTGCCGGCGACCAAGGTGGTCGGCCCGGCGAAGGTGCTCGAGCAGACCGACGGGGAGGCACGCGTCGAGGTCACCACGGATGGTCCCAAGGTCGTCGTCTACCTGACGCTGGTCGACAACGTCTGGTACGTCGCGAACATCCTCCCCGGAGGCTGACATGTGGATCTTCAAGGCGCGTCTGATCTGGGGGATCGTGGCCGGGGCGGCCACGCTCGTCCTGGTGGTCACGGGTGCCTTGGTGATCCTCATCGGTGGCCTGGCGAGCACCGAGCAGAGCAACCAGGACCAGGCCGAGTCGGGCTGTGTCGGCGGGACCAACGCGATCCAGGCAGGCAACCTGGGGCCGGACGGTGAGATCCCCGAGGGCAGCATCGCCGGGTTCGACACCGAGCAGATCCAGAACGCCCGGACCATCGTGGCGGTCGGCAAGCAGTCCGGCGTGCCCGCCTACGGGTGGGTGATCGCGCTCGCGACCGCGATGCAGGAGAGCACCCTTCGCAACCTCGACTACGGCGACCGCGACTCGCAGGGTCTCTTCCAGCAGCGCCCGGTCTCCGGCTGGGGTTCGGTCGCCGACATCACGAACCCGGTCAAGTCGGCCCAGGCGTTCTACGGCGTGGCTGCCCACACCGGCAACACCGGTCTCCTGGACATCCCGGGCTGGCGCAAGATGCAGGTCACCGCGGCGGCGCAGGCGGTGCAGCGGTCGGCATTCCCGCTGGCGTACGCCCAGCACGAGGACGAGGCGCGAGCCCTCGTCGCCGCGCTCGCCGACGGGGTCTCGGCCGCCGACCTGACGGCCACTGCGACCGACGTGGCCTGCACGATCGGCATGGCCGGGATCAGCACCAGCGTCGTACGCCCGATCCAGGCCGGCCTCGCGGTCGACAACGACAACTACGGCAACTCCGGCTCCAACTGGGCCAACATGCACACCGGCAACGACTACTCCTCGCCATGCGGCACGCCCGTGCAGGCGGCCCACGGCGGCACCATCGTGCTGGAGTCGGGCGGCAGCTGGGGCTGGGCAGGACGCTGGCTGGTGAAGGTGCAGACGGCGCCCGGGAACCTGACCACGTGGTACGGCCACATGCAGTCGCTCTCGGTGGCCGCGGGACAGACGGTGAAGGCCGGGCAGGTCATCGGGCAGGTCGGCAGCGAGGGCAATTCGACCGGCTGCCACCTCCACTTCGAGGTGCACCCGCACGGCGGCGGCTACCTGCAAGACCAGGTGGACCCGGCGGCCTGGCTGGACAAGAACATCGGCAAGACCCTCGAGACGACCAAGCAGGTCGGCGGGCTGCCCGGCGCGGGGCAGGTCGGCGCCTCCCCGGCCGCCGTCTCCGGCCCGCAGGTGCGCCTGGCGCAGGCCAACATCAAGGTCTCCATGTCCAGCTCGAGGTACCGCTCCGACCTGGCCAAGGTCATGAAGCACGGACCTGACTTCGTCTCCCTCAACGAGGCCCAGTCACGGTCGGTCTCCGACCTCTCGGTACGCGGCTACGGCACCTACCGCGCCTCGTCGGACGAGTACGGCACCCGTAGCCAGGCCCTCAGTCCGGTCGTCATGTGGCGTACCGACCGCTGGGTGGCGGTCGACAAGGGCACCGTCCAGCTCACCAAGCCGGTCACCGGCGTCAAGAACGACAACAGGTACGCCACCTGGGTGGTCCTCGCCAGCAGCGACGGCTCCGGGCGCATCTCGGTGATCTCGACCCACACGATGACCTCGCCCGCCAACAGCCCGCAGGCGCGTAAGAACGAGGCCCAGCGCGGCTTCGCGAAGCTCGCCGGACTGGCGCAGGGTCTGCAGAAGTACGGCCCGGTCCTCGTCGCCGGAGACCTCAACTCGCCCTACCCGCGCAACGGCGGCGACGGGGATCCGTGGGGCCCGAAGCCGTTGATGACCAAGGCCGGGATGACCTCCTCCTTCGAGACCCTCGGCGCGCCCCCGCAGGGCTGGGCCACCCACGACGGTGGCGGCACGATCGACTGGCTCCTCGGCTCGAGCTCCACCGCCACCCCCACCCGCCATGCCTCGTTCAAGCTGGACTCCGACCACCACGGCCTGGTGGGGGACTTCAACATCCGTGGTCAGTAGGGCCTGCGCCACGTGTAACACGTCGTTCGTAGGACTACTCGCCCTATTGGAACGACCGGACAGTCCTACGAACAGCGTGTTACACCGCACGAAGCCCACCAGCCCACCGCGAAGCCACCTATCCCAGGCGATAGCGTTGGCTCCATGAACGACGCGGTGGAACGGGCTGAGAGCACCGTCGCCGCGATGGCCGAGTGGCTCGCCGGAGGCGGGCCGGAGCACTGGGTCGTGGAGACCTCGGGGTCCACAGGCAAGCCCAAGCGGGTGATGCTCTCGCGGGAGGCCGTGAAGGCGTCGGCAGCGGCATCGGCGCGACGCGTCGGTGCGAGCGGGCAGTGGCTGCTGACGCTGCCGGAGTCGTACGTCGCCGGGACCAACGTGATCGCCCGCTCGCTGCTGGCAGGCCACGAGCCGGTGATCGCCGCCGCCCACGGCTCCTTCGCCGAGGCCGCGGCGGCGATGGACGACGGGCCTCGGTTCGTCTCGATGGTGCCGACCCAGCTGCACCGGATCATCGAGTCGGGCGGTGACGACCTCGCCGCGCTGGCCGGGTTCCACACGCTGCTGCTCGGCGGCGGCCCGATCGACCCGTCGCTGCGTGCCCGCGCCGAGAACGCCGGGGTCGACGTCGTCGCCACCTATGGCTCGGCCGAGACCTGTGGCGGGTGTGTCTACGACGCGATGCCGCTGGAGGGGGTCGGGATCGCGATCGGCACCGACGGCCGGGTCCGGATCAGCGGCCCGATGCTCTTCGACGGCTATCAGGACGACCCCGAGCAGACCGCGAAATCCCTGGTGGACGGCTGGTTCCTCACCTCCGACGCCGGCACCCTCGACGAGGACGGCCGGCTCCGGATCCTCGGTCGGATCGACGACATGGTGATCACCGGCGGTGTGAAGGTCCCGGCGGCGCTCGTCGCCAGACGGCTCCGCGAACACCCGGCCGTCGAGGCCGCGGAGGCCCTCGGCACCCCTGACGCGGAGTGGGGCCAGAGGCTGGTCGCCTTCGTCGTCGGCGACATCGACGCTGCCGACGCCCGCGACTGGGTCGCCGCGGAGCACCCTCGCTCCTGGGCGCCACGACAGGTCGTCGCGCTCGACGAGATCCCGCTCCTCGGCAATGGCAAGCCCGACCGGCAGGCCTTGCTCGCGCTGGCCACGACCGACGACGCGGAGGCACGATGACCGACGAGCCGCACGTCTTCGCCCTTCCGATGACGACTCGCTTCCGAGGGATCACCGAGCGCGAGGGCCTCGTCTTCGAGGGCGCCGGCGGGTGGGGCGAGTGGTCGCCGTTCCTCGACTACGACACCCCCGAGATCGAGCCGTGGCTGCGCTGCGCCGAGGAGGCGGCCGCGGGGGACTGGCCGACCCCCGTACGCGAGACGGTGCCCGTCAACGCCACCGTGCCGGCGGTCGGTCCGGAGCGCGCCCACGAGATCGTCGCTCGCTCCGGGTGCGCGACCGCCAAGGTCAAGGTCGCCGATCCGGGCCAGAGTCTGGCCGACGACATCGCCCGCGTCGAAGCCGTCCGAGACGCCCTCGGTCCCGCCGGCAAGGTGCGGATCGACGTCAACGGGCTCTGGACCGTCGACGAAGCCCTCGCTGCGATCGGGGTTCTGGACCGGGCCGCAGGCGGGCTCGAGTACGTCGAGCAGCCCTGCCTCACGGTCGAGGAGCTCGCCGACGTACGCCGCAAGGTGGAGGTCCCGATCGCCGCAGACGAGTCGATCCGGCGGGCCGCAGACCCCTATCGCGTACGCGACCTCGAGGCTGCCGACGTGGCGGTGCTGAAGGTGCAGCCGCTGGGCGGCGTGCGCGCCTGCCTGCGGATCGCCGAGGACATCGGGCTGCCGTGCGTGGTCTCCTCGGCGCTGGAGACCTCGGTCGGGATGGCCGCCGGGATCGCGCTCGCGGCGGCGCTGCCTGAGCTGCCCTACGCCTGTGGGCTCGGCACGATCTCGATGTTCACCGAGGACATCGCCGCCAGCCCGCTCCTCCCGGACGGCGGGCTGCTCCCCGTGCTCTCGACTTCACCGGCGCCGACGCGCCTGCTTGCCGAGCCGGCGCTGAGCGCCTCCCCGGAGCGTACGGAATTCTGGCGCCGGCGCCTGGCCGATGTCCTCGCCTACCGGGACACCCTCCGATGAAGAGAGCACACATGGCCACCGCAACTGAGCTTGCCCGGGCGGTCGTCACCGCGCTCCTCGAGGCGCGGGTCACCGACATCGTCATCGCGCCCGGATCGCGCAACGCACCGCTGTCGTTCGCCGTCCTCGACGCGTCGCGAGCGGGGCTGGTACGCGTGCACACCCGGATCGACGAGCGCTCCGCCGGCTTCTTCGCACTCGGCCTGACCAAGGTCGGCTCGCGCGCGGCGGTGATGTGCACGTCCGGCACCGCGGTCGCCAACCTGCACCCGTCGGTGCTCGAGGCCGCTCACGCCGGAGTGCCGCTGGCCGTCGTCACGGCCGACCGGCCGGCGCGGCTCCGCGAGACCGGCGCCAACCAGGTCACCGACCAGGTCGGCATCTTCGGCCGGCTGGTGGAGACCCTCGACCTGGCCGAGGCGCCCGACGAGAACCTCATCGCGGCGCTCGACTCCGCACGCGGCCCCGTCCACTGGAACCTCCAGCTCGACGACCCGCTGACCCCGCCCGACCGGTGGCAGCCGACAAAGATCGAGGCCCGTCCGGCGCCGGTACGTCCGGAGCTGATGATCCACGAGTCGATCCCGACCGGCCCCGGCACGCCGCGCACGGTCGTCGTCGCCGGTGACGACGCCGGCCCGCCCTCTCGGATCCTTGCCCAGGACGGCGGCTGGCCGCTGTTCGCCGAGCCGTCCTCGGGTGCGCGCACCGGCGACAACGCGCTGCGCTCCTACCGGCTGCTGCTCGAGTCACCGCTCGCCGACCGGATCGAACGGGTCGTCGTCTACGGCCACCCGACCCTCTCCCGGCCGGTCACCAACCTGCTCGCCCGCGCCGACATCGAGGTCATCGCGGCCCCGGTCGCGGGGGTCTGGCCTGCGCGCCCGTTCCGGGTCGACCGCACGATCCGCACCCGGCTCCACGTTGAGGGCGAGCCCGATCCGGCGTGGTTGGAGGAGTGGCGTTCAGCGGATCGCGAGGTCAGCCGCCAGCTGGATCGACTGCTCCATGAGCAGCAGGAGATGACGGCGTACGACGTCGCCGGCTGTGTCGCCCGCGCCCTGCCCGACGGCGGGCTGCTGATGCTCGGCCCCTCCAATCCCGTACGCGACCTGGACCTGATGATGCGGCCCAACCGCGTCGGCGGGCGCCGGAAGGTGTTGGCCAACCGCGGCCTGGCCGGCATCGACGGCATCGTCTCCACCGCGATCGGTGCCGCCGCAGGGCGCGAGTCCTCGACGCGCGCGCTCGCGCTGATGGGCGACGTGACCTTCCTGCACGACGCCGGCGGCCTCCTGCTCGGTCCCGAGGAGGTCCGCCCGGACCTCACCATCGTCGTCGCCAACGACGACGGCGGCTCGATCTTCGCCTCCCTCGAGCAGGGCGCCGACGACTACGCCGACAGCTTCGAGCGCCTCTTCGGCACCCCGCACGGCACCTCCCTCGAAGCGCTCTGCGCCGCCCACCGCATCCCACACCTCGCGGTCACCTCCGTGCCCGAGCTCGAGGCCGCCCTCGCCTCCCCGAACGGCGGCATCGAGGTCGTCGAGGCAGTGGTCTCCCGAGACGGCCGCCGCGAGCTCGACCTGGCCATCCGCGCGCTCGCCCGTTCCTGAGTTCTGGACCGAGCGCGACGTGGCACAGTGAGCGCGTGAGCGAACAGGCGCAGCCGCAATGGCCGACCGTGGTGCCGTACGTGGAGTCCTACGCGGGAGCGACGCGGGTGATGACACTGGAGATGGCGTCCACGGCGAAGGAGAAGTTCATCGCCACGATGCCGCCGATCGTGGCGATCGACGGGCGTGACTATTGGGTCTACTGGGGCCAGGTCAGCTTCGAGATCCCCGCGGAGCGGGCTTGCCATGTCAGCGTCCGCTGCGAGGGCGGGCAGAGCGGCGGGCAGTATTCGCAGGACCTCGGATTCCGCGTCGCCTCAGCACTGCTCCCACCCGGCGCGGAGCCGGTGCGGATGCAGTACCTGTGCCACTTCGCTTCCGGTGTCGGATCGATCATCATGTCCTGATCAGCGTTCGGCGACCCGGAGCAGAGCCTCGGACGTGCCGGGTCGGCGCATCCTGACCGAAACAGAGCTCGAGTCGGCTCGTCATGACGAGCCGACTCGACAGGGGGTGGTCACGGCTTCCAGTACGGGTCTCGGCCGATGAAGCCGAGGAGCTGCTCCTGCGGGGTGGCGTCGGCGGGGACCTCGACCCTGGGGCCGAACTGGCCGGAGGCGCGCATGGCGTCCTCCATCGCGGCCGCGCCGGCGAGCATCGCCGCGGCACGCTCGGTACCGAGGTCGAAGTCGCGCCCCAGGGCGCGGGACAGGTCCCAGGAGTGCATCCAGATGTCGGGCGTGTAGATCTCGGAGAGCGTCACGTCGAGCGGCTTGTCGCCCATGTGCGGGTTGGAGATCATCCGGCCGGCGGGGTCGTCGAAGAGCCCCTGGATGTCGGCGGTGTGGGTCTTCCAGGCGGCGACCGGATCCGCGGCGACGTCGAGCGGCGCCAGGTCCACACCGGAGGATCCCATCAGGAATCCTCGCGACCATTCGACCAGGTGAGTGACGACGTCGAGGGCGGTCCAGGCCGCCACCGGGCTGGGGCGAGCCCAGTCCTCGGTGGCGGCGGAGCCGACGATCTCGGCGAACTGGGCCGCGTCGTACGCGTGCTGTTCGCTCATGCTCAGACCGGTGTTCACGAGAGCTCCGCCAGGAGCTCGTCGAGCTGCTCGTAGCCCTGGAGGACGCCCTTCTCCATGCCGCTGGCCATGATCGCGGCCTGGGTCTCGAAGGACTCCACGACGCTGAGGCCGGTCAGGCGGGTGCGGCCGCCGGGGAGCGGCTCGAGGGTGAGGAACTCCAGCGAGGCCCCGTCGGGTGCGCCGCGCCAGGTGAAGGTTTGCACGATGCGCTCGTTCTCGCGCACCTCGTGGAAGCTGCCGAAGAACTGGCTGAACTCGTCACCGTCGCGCTCGGCGGAGTAGGCCCACGAGCCGCCGGTGCGGAAGTCCCACTCGGTGATGAACATGTCGACGTCGCGCGGGCCGAGCCACTTGGCGTACAGCTCCTTCTCGGCGTGGGCGCGGAAGACGAGCTCCGGGGGAGCGTCGAACTCGCGGACGATGGTGATCGTCGGGGTCTCCTTGGAGGCCTCGATCGTGGTCTCGTGCTTCGTGGTGGTCATGATGCGTCCTCTGCTCGTGATTGTTGTGGTGGCGTGCTTTCCTGCATCTCGGCGAGGAGTGCGTCCAAGCGCTGGTAGCGCTCCTCGGCCTGCTGCTGATATCTCTCGATCCACTTGGTCATGAGGTCGAACACCTCCGCTTCGAGACGTACGGGCGCGCGGCGCGACTCCCGGCTCACCAGGCCGGCGTCCTCGAGCACCTTGAGGTGCTTGGAGACCGCCTGAAGGCTGACGTCGTAAGGCGCCGCCAGCTCGCCGACCGTCGCATCGGCCGACGAGAGCCGGGCGACCAGGTCGCGCCGGGTCGGGTCTGCCAGGGCCGCAAAGACTCGGGAGAGTCTGTCCTCGCTCATCTCGTACTCCTCAACCAATCGGTTGATAACGAGGCTAGGCTCCCGCTTACGCCATTGTCAACCATTTGGTTGAGTAACTTGCTTACCAGAAAACATTCCCCGGGGGACATCGGTTGCGGCACGATGTTTCCCAGTGCAAGTCTCCTCCTCGGGCCTGTTTGTCTCGGGCTCCGCTTCGACAGGAAAGGCCTAGCCCCATGAGTCCTTCGCGCCGCAGATCCATGAGAGTGACCGCAATAGCCGCCGGTCTCCTCCTCGCCATCTCCCTCTCCCCGACCCAGTCCGCCGGCGCCGCCGAGAAGGACGACCGCCGTCTCACTCAGAAGGCGAGGTCCCATGGCGTCACGTCGGAGCACGGCGCGTACGTCGGCTGGTCGACGCCCGGCTCGAAGGCCACGGGCGGCACCGCCAACGACACCCCGATCACCGCTCAGGCGACCGTGAGCGGCATCGACGTCTCCGGCCACCAGGGCAACGTCGACTGGGCCTACTGGTGGGGACAGGGGAAGCGGTTCGCCTACATCAAGGCGACCGAGGGCACCTACTACCGGAACAGCACCTACTTCCCGCAGCAGTACAACGGCTCCTACAACCAGGGCTTCATCCGCGGCGCCTACCACTTCGCCAACCCGTCCGACTCGGGCGGCGCGGCGCAGGCCGACTACTTCGTCAACAACGGCGGCGGCTGGTCGGCCGACGGGAAGACCCTTCCCGGGGTGCTCGACATCGAGTACAACCCCTACAGCGGCGGCACCTGCTACGGCCTCTCCCAGGCCTCGATGCGCTCGTGGATCGCGGCGTTCCTGG
Source organism: Nocardioides sp. NPDC004968 (assembly GCF_040608935.1). Taxonomy (NCBI): domain Bacteria; kingdom Bacillati; phylum Actinomycetota; class Actinomycetes; order Propionibacteriales; family Nocardioidaceae; genus Nocardioides; species Nocardioides sp. NPDC004968. The sequence continues at coordinate 24,292 of NZ_JBEXJF010000026.1, read as the reverse complement.
ACCGCTACCGCGCCCGCACCGGCCGCGACGCGGTCATCTACACGACCACCGACTGGTGGACGACCTGCACCGGCAACACCTCGCAGTTCGCGAGCGCCCACCCGCTGTGGATCGCGCGCTACGCCAGCTCGCCGGGCACCCTGCCCGCAGGCTGGGGCTACTACACCTTCTGGCAGTACACCTCGTCACCCTTGGACCAGAACACGTTCAACGGCGCGTACGACCGCCTGCAGGCGCTCGCCCGAGGCTGATCCTCCGGGCGCCGATCCGGGGTGGACCCCCGGTCCTCACAGACCCAGCTGGGTCTTCCAGGAGCCGAGGCCCGGGGTCCACTCGAAGACGCGACGCTCCTTGATCAGCCCGACCGCGAGGAACGGGTCGTCGTCCAGGGCCTTCTCGACCGCGTCGACCTCGCCCTCGAAGACGAGCAGGCCGGAGCCGTCGGAGGTGGGGCCGGAGAGCCGCAGCCCCGGCTGGCTCGCCAGGAACTCCCGGTGGGCGCCGAGGTGCTCGGCGCGTACGTCGGGGAGGTCGTTGTAGGCGTACAGAACCACGACGATGGCCATCAGAGGTCAGCCCCGTCCGCGAGACGTACGTAGCCGCGCTCGGCCGGGATCAGGTTGGCCGCCTGCGTGTCGAACACCCCGGAGCCGAACTCGGAGTAGACCCGGTCGTGGATCGCGACGGTCTTGGAGGCGCCGACGGAGCGGGCGAAGTCGATCAGCTCGGCCGAGCGCGCCCACGGCGCGGAGACCGGCAGGAAGAGTACGTCCACGGCCTGGCCAGGGCCGTCGAGCGCGTCGCCCGGGTGGAAGATCTTCGTGTCCCCGGCCTGGATCAGGTAGCCCGAGTTGTCGAAGTGGGGCATGTCGGCGTGGATGACCGCGTGCTTCTCGTTGATCGCGGTGACCGGGAGCCCGGCGTCGAACGACTCACCCGGCTTCACCACCGTGGTCCGCTCGTGCACCGCGGGTGCGCCCTTCTGGATCTGCGCCGCGACCGCGCCGATGGTGTAGATCGGCGCGTCGCTGCCCTCCAGGAGGGCCGGGCTGTAGTGGTCGGGGTGCTCGTGGGTGATCAGCACCGCCGTCGCGCCGTCCAGCGCCTCGGGCTGGGTGAACACGCCCGGATCGACGACCACCACCGCCCCGTCGTGCTCGATCCGGACACAGGCATGGCCGAACTTCGTGATCCTCATGCCGCCGAATCTATCGCGCGGCCTCTAGACGTCGGAGCGGACCATGTTGGCGAGCCAGAGGCCGAGGAAGACCGGAAGGAGTACGCCCCAGCCCATCTGCACCGCGGAGTCCTCGGGCAGCGCGACCACGCCGATCACGGCGATGGCGCTCGGCAGCGTCCCCGACACGATCGCGATCCCGATCTCGACGGCGGGATGGTTGCTGCGGGAGTAGGCGAAGTAGAGGCCCATCGCCGCGGCCGTCACGGCGAAGAGGATCGTCAGCACCGCGGCGACGATCAGCAGCTTGTAGGCGCCCGGGGCGTCGTCGGGCCGGTCGCCCAACCACGCGATCGCCGACCAGAAGCCGTAGCTGTCGCCGTCCTCACCGTCGTCGTGGACGATCCGGTACGCCGGCACCGAGATCATCGCGACGATCAGGAACGGAATCGTGAGCAGCTGCGTCCGCGCCAGCCGGTCGGCGTTCTCCTCTCCCTCGCGCAGGGCTGTGCGGATGAGGCCGTCCGAGTTCTCCATGAACGGAGATTAAGACAGGGCGTCCCGAATGGGGACGAACTTGGCCTGGGTCTCGGCCAGCTCGGTCTCCGGGTCGGAGCTCGCCACGATGCCGCAGCCGGCGAAGAGGCGGGCGGTGCGGTCGTCGATCATCTCGGCCGTACGCAGTGCGATGCCCCACTCGCCATCGCCGGTGGCGTCCATCCAGCCGACCGGGCCGGCGTAGCGGGCGCGCTCCATCGACTCGATCTCGGCGATGAGCGCGACGGCGTCCTCGCGCGGGGTGCCGCCAACTGCGGCCGAGGGGTGCAGCGCGGCGGCCAGATCGAGCGAGCTGACCCCGTCGCTGGCCACGCCGGTGATGTCGGTGGCCAGGTGCATCACGTTGGGGAGCTTCAGGACGAAAGGTGCGTCGGGAACGTTCATCGAGGAGCAGTGCGGCTCCAGCGCGTCTGCGACCGACCTGGCGGCGTACTCGTGCTCCTCGAGGTTCTTCGAGGACTCCGCCAGCGACGCGGCGAGGGCGTGGTCGAGGTTCTCCTCGCCGGTGGGCCAGATCGTGCCCGCGAGCACGCGGGAGGTGACCAGGCCGCGCTCGCGGCGTACGAGCAGCTCAGGGGTCGCGCCGAAGAGGTCATCGACGTGGAACGTCCAGCAGGTCGGGTACGCAGCGGCCAACCGCCGCAGCACCGCGCGGATGTCGATCGGGGCGCTGGCCGCGGCCAGCAGGTCGCGGGCCAGGACGACCTTGTCGAGTTCTCCGTCCTGGAGCCGGGCGACGGCGTCGGCGACGATCCGCATCCAGTGCTCGCCATCGACGTAGGCATCGGCGAAGACGACGTCGCGCGGCGCCTCCGGCTCCGGCATCGGAGTCAGGGGAGGAGGGGGCGTGGCGGCCGGACCGACGGTGGTCACCCAGGCGACGTCGCCGCGCTTCCCGACGACGACCGCGGGCACCTTGAGCACGGAGAATCCCGGCAGGTCCGAGAAGGCGAAGGAGCCGAAGCTCACCAGGCCGGTGCCGGGCTCACGCACGGGATCGGAGACCGTGGAGACCGCCGCCAGCTCCTCGAACCACTTGGCCGCGTGCGCGAACCGCTCCGGTCCGGACGTACGGATCTCGGCGGCGGTGCCCCATCCGACCAGGCCCTCGCCGTGGCGGACCCAGGACAGAACGCGTCGGCGGGCGGGCAGCAGCGCGAGCAGGTCGTCGAGCGTCTCCGACCCGGCATCGAGTGCCACGGTGGTGGCTACCAGGGACGGCTGCTCAGACTCACTCACACCCCCAGGGTATCGGCGTGGTGTCGGCCAGGACGAGTCGAAGTGATGTATGGCATCCGCCCCGGGTTGCCATATATGACCATGTGGGTTGTAGCGTGCGCTGGCGTGAGTACCAACAAAGAGCAGTCGTTCATCGCAGAGAACGGCATCACCCTCGGCATCATCGCCTTGGCCCTCTTCGTCGTGCTGGGCGTTGGCCTGCCACGGTGGGTTGGCGACTCCGAATCACACTCGGGCGTGAAGATCACGCTTCCGGAGACTCTGTCGGGCGGCTACAAGCCGGCGGACGAGAAGTCCTCCTACGACCTCGACGTGATCAAGAAGCAGGGCGCGTCCGAGGAGCAGCTGGACCTGTTCATCAAGCAGAACGCCGCCAGCTCGAAGACGGAGGACCGCAACGTGTCCGACGCCCTCGGGTTCTCGATGGCCTCGCGCACCTACATCACCGAGGACATGAAGAAGTCCGTGATGATCCGCGCCTTCGCCGGTGACGGAAGCGCCTACTACGGCGGTGGCGAGGTCTCCAAGGTGCGCGACAACGTCTGCTACTCCAGCGCCGACCAGTCGACCGGTCAGACCCAGGCGACCTGCTCTCACGCGTCCAACGACTTGACCGTCCAGGCGACCGCTGCCTCGAAGGAAGACGCGGCGAAGTACGCCGACGAGATCTTCGAGAAGCTCGCCTGAGTTCGGTTCCGGACACCGACCCGAGACAGAATCAGCCCGTGACCCGAGCAGATCTGGACAAGCAGCCCGGCGAGGTCCGTCGGATGTTCGACGCCGTGGCCAAGCGCTACGACGTGACCAACGACGTACTCTCGCTCGGCCAGGACCGACGCTGGCGACGCGAGGTCATCAAGGCTGTCGACCCGAAGCCGGGCGAGCTCGTGCTCGACCTCGCCGCCGGCACCGGCACCTCGTCCCAGCCGTTCCTGGACGCGGGTGCCGAGGTGGTCCCGACCGACTTCTCGATCGGGATGCTCCAGGTCGGCAAGGAAGCGAAGCCCCACCTGCCGTTCACGGCCGGCGACGGCACCAAGCTGCCCTACCGCGACGCGACCTTCGACGCAGTGACGATCTCGTTCGGCCTGCGCAACATCGTCGACCCGGCGGCCGGCCTGCGCGAGCTGCGCCGGGTCACCCGCCCCGGCGGCCGGATCGTGGTCTGCGAGTTCTCGCACCCGACCTGGAAGCCGTTCCGGACGATCTACGTGGAATACCTGATGAAGGCGTTGCCGCCGGTCGCTCGGGCGGTATCGTCCTCCCCGGACGCCTACGTCTACCTCGCCGAGTCCATCCGCGCATGGCCCGACCAGGCAGGCCTTGCCGCCATGCTCTCCGCGGCGGGTTGGCAGGCTCCGACCTGGACGAACCTCTCGGGTGGAATCGTCGCACTTCATCACGCAACCGCTTGATCTCTGCGAAAGTTCAACTATGACCACGACGTTGCCATGGGACGGCATCTTGATGCCTCGCGAGGCCTACGGGCCCGCAGCGGTCAAGGCCAGGGACTCACTCACCGACGCGGCCGCACAGGGCGACTGGCGCCGCGCGCTCTCGCAGGTGCGCAACGACTACACCGTCGGCGTCAACACCTGGAAGATCGGCGGTGAGTCGATGTTCACGCCGCTCCACCACGCCGCCTACCTCGGTGCCCCGCGCGAGACCGTCCAGGAGCTCCTTTCGCTGGGTGGGGTCAGGTCCTTGCCCACCGCTCACGGTGAGACGCCCTACCAGCTCGCCAAGCGACGCGGTCACGACCACCTGCTCGACATGCTCGACCCCTACTTCCGCCCCGGCACCCCGCTCGGGGACAACCTAGAGAACGTCAACCTCCACGTGAACACGACGCTCGCGGAGCTGACCGCCGAGTTCCGCGGCGAGAACCAGCTGCGTACGTTCGACGTACGGCTCATCTCCGAGGAGGGCGGCCCCGACGAGGCCTGGTTCACCGCCCCGGGGATGTACGGCGGCATCCGGATCGGCATGTTCTGGGGTCGTGCTCACCTGGAGTACAACTCCCGCATGGGCGACTCCTACGCCGTCGTCGGCCCGGAGGGCTCGGCCTACGTGAGCCGTTCCAAGCGCGCCGTTCCCGCCCTCCCCGCCCGCTGACGCTGAGCGGCATGCGAAGGTCGTCCCATGGACGACTCGACTGCCGAACTTATCATCGACCTGAACCCGCTCCCGGACGAGATAGGCGGCCGGCTGCGGGCTCAGCTGGAGTTCATCGCCGAGGCCGACAAGCTCAAGACGATCCTGCGCGCCTCGCCGCTGGCCGCGGCCGACCGGCGTGAGAACGACGCCGAGCACTCCTGGCACCTGGCGCTGATGGTGCTGCTGCTCGCGGAGTACGCCGACGAGCCGATCGATGTCGGGCACGCGATCAAGCTCGTGATCATCCACGACATGGTCGAGATCTACGCCGGCGACAGCCCGGTCTTCGACGCCGCCGCGGTCGTCGACCAGGTCGAGCGCGAGATCGCTGCCGCCGAGCGGCTCTTCACGATGCTGCCGTCGGATCAGGCGGGTGAGATCCGTGCCCTGTGGGACGAGTTCGAGGCCGCCCAGACCCCGGAGGCACGCTTCTGCAAGGCGATGGACCGCCTCGAGCCGATGCTCCTCAACTGGCTCAACCGCGGCGGCACCTGGAGCATGCCCGGCGCCACCGAGTCCCGCGTACGTGCCCGGGAGGCCGGCGTCGTCGCCGCCTCGACCACCCTCGGCGCCGCCACCGACGCCCTCGTGCGTGCGGGTCTCGCCAAGGGCTGGATTCGCCCTGATCCCGACTGACCATCGGCCGAGTCGGCTCGTTACAACGAGCCGACTCGGCGAGATTTCGGGTGAGGACGGGCCGACTCGGCAGGTTTCTGCGCGCTTGGGCTCCGGCGGTCCCATCGAGTCATCGGCAAACGTGGATATTCCCTCCTGGGTATCCAGTACGCTGCGGCGACTTTGGACTGCGGGATGCTGAGGAGGGCCGTTCGTGGACGCAGACGTGGTGCCGGGCTCGGTGACGGTCTGGACCGTCACGCTCGACGATCAGCGGCGCCTCAAGTGGGCCATGGTGAGGCTGCGGCTGCGGAGCAGGGCGTACTGGATCCTGGGGTTGGTCCTGCCGATTCTGGTGACCGGTTCGTTCTGGTTCGGCATGCATGATCCGGCTCTGGGACCTGTCGGCCAGGCCATCGAGCTGGGGATCACGCTCACCATCGGGACCGCCTTCCTGGCGTTGATGCTGACGCTGCCGTTGTCGACGATGCCGCGTCGGGTGAAGCGCGATTACCCTGTCGGCGCCACGCTGACGGCATGGGCGACGGAGGCGGGGCTGGGCGTGCGTACGTTCCGCCGACTCACCTTCTACCCGTGGTCCCGGCTGACGCAGGTCGAGGTGGGACCGGTGTTCGTGCGGTGTCGGCAGAGAGGCCGGAGCGCGTTGGCCGTACCGATGTATCTTCCGGGGGGTCCGGATGAGCAGGCGCGGTCGGTCGACTTCCCGGCCCAACTCATCGGGTCGGAGATCAGCCGTGAGTTGGCGAAGGGGTCGAGTCGGGAGCCTGCGGAGACCCCGATGGCCGGGGTGCCGGTCGTCGTCGATCGGGTCTTGCGGTGGCGGCTAGTCCGGGCATGGTTGCGGGCGCAGTTCGGCATCGCAGCATGGCTGTTCCCGGCCGCGGTCGGGATCAACATCCCAATCCAGTTCGCCAGCGGCTCCAACACGATGGCGATCTTCATCACGGTGATGATGGCGCTCGGCCCACTCTCCTGGTTGCTCACCGGCGAGGGGCGGATGTCGGGGATGTATCCGGTCGGTGCCACCGTCACCGGCTCGGTGGGCGAGTGGCTCGAGGTCCAGGGACCGTGGGGAAGCGTTGCCTGGCCCCCGGGATGGCTGAAACTGCGCCGGATAACCAAGCACACCGTGACGTACGAGATGGTGCAGGTCGGTCCCGATGGCAGGCCGGCGTCGCTGACCGATGTCGAGAAGCGGATCATCGTGATCCCCCGAGCCTTTCTCGACACGCCGGTGCCGGCTGTCAGCGCCCAAGTCTGAGCCGCCACAACCCCGCCATGGCGTGATTGTGCGGGCGTTTGCCACCGGATGTTGGCGCACTTTCCTGCCATGGCGGGAAAGTGCCGCGCGCCATTTCGGCAACCCACTTGCATTCCGTCGCAGGAGTGGCAGGATGTGAGTTGGCCCACATTGTGATTCTATTCACAAAGTCTCAAGAAGGGGTGGGCCGCTCAGGGTAGGAGGCGAGATGGAGCTCTACGTGCCGGTGCTCGCGTTGGCGGGACTGGCGACGCTCTTCGCGGTCGGTTCGGTGATCATGAGCTCGGTCGTCGGACCGAGCCGCGCCAACCAGGCCAAGGCGGATCCCTACGAGTGTGGGATCGAGGCCACGCCACAGGCGTTGGGCGGTCGCTTCCCGGTGAAGTACTACATCACCGCGATGCTCTTCATCATCTTCGACATCGAGATCATCTTTCTCTACCCGTGGGCCGTCAGGTTCGACGCGATGGGATGGTTCGGCCTCGCGGAGATGGGCCTGTTCCTGCTGACGGTGTTCGTGGCGTACGCCTATGTGTGGCGCCGCGGCGGATTGGACTGGGACTGACATGGGTCTCGAAGAAAAGCTCCCCTCCGGCGTACTTCTGACCACGGTCGAAGGCCTAGCCGGCTACTTCCGCAAGGCGAGCCTGTGGCCCGCGACGTTCGGACTGGCCTGCTGTGCCATCGAGATGATGACGTCGGGCGGGCCGAAGTACGACCTGGCCAGATACGGCATGGAGGTCTTCCGGGCCTCGCCGCGGCAGGCCGACCTGATGATCGTGGCGGGCCGGGTGAGCCAGAAGATGGCGCCGGTGCTGCGCCAGATCTACGACCAGATGCCCGAGCCGAAGTGGGTGCTCGCGATGGGCGTCTGCGCCAGCAGCGGCGGGATGTTCAACAACTACGCGATCGTCCAGGGTGTCGACCACATCGTGCCCGTCGACATGTATCTCCCCGGCTGCCCGCCGCGTCCCGAGATGCTGATCGACGCGATCCTCAAGCTCCACGACAAGATCCAGGGCGGCTCGCTGGGCGTCAACGCCGAGCGCGAGGAGGTCGCCAACGAGACCGCGGCGCTGCGCCAGCTGCCGCTGATCGACCAGACGGGACTCCTGAGGTGAACGACCAGAACAGTGGCCAGAACAGTGGCATGTTCGGCGTCGAGGACACCGGCGACACCAGCGGCTACGGCGGTCTCACCCGCCAGCACGCGATGCCGAGCCGCACCAGCGACGTCGGGGTGCAGCCCTACGGCGGCTGGTTCAAGGAGATCGCCGACGCCCTCGCCTTCACCGAGGCAGAGGCGGTCATCCACCGCGGCGAGCTGACCTTCCACGTGCGCCGCGAGCGGCTGCTCGAGGCCCTGCAGGTGCTCCGCGACGAGCTGCGCTTCGAGCTCTGCTCCGGCGTCTCCGGCGTGCACTACCCCGCTGACCAAGGCCAAGAAAATAGGGGCAGCGAGCTGCACGCGGTCTACCACCTGCTCTCGATGACGTACAACCGCCGGGTGCGGGTGGAGACCTCGGCTCCCGACGAGGACCCGCACGTGCCGAGCGCGGTGGGCATCTACCCGACGCTCGACTGGCACGAGCGCGAGACCTACGACATGTTCGGGATCGTCTTCGACGGCCACCCCGGACTGACCCGGATCCTGATGCCCGACGACTGGCCGGGCCACCCGCAGCGCAAGGACTACCCGCTGGGCGGGATCCCGGTGGAATACAAGGGCGCGACGATCCCGCCGCCGGACACCCGGAGGAGCTACTCATGACGACCACAGAAGACGAGGGACGTACGTTCACCGTCACCGGCCAGGACTGGGACGAGCTGACCGACGCCCTCAAGGACGTCAAGGACGAGCGGATCGTCGTCAACATGGGCCCGCAGCATCCCTCGACGCACGGGGTGCTCCGGCTGATCCTCGAGCTCGAGGGCGAGACGGTCACCGAGGCGCGTGCCGGGATCGGCTACCTGCACACGGGCATCGAGAAGAACATGGAATATCGGTCCTGGACGCAGGGGACCACGTTCGTCACCCGGATGGACTACCTGTCCCCGATCTTCAACGAGACGGCGTACGTCCTCGGGGTGGAGAAGCTGCTCGGCATCGGCGCCGAGGTGCCGGAGAAGGCCGACGTCATCCGGGTCCTGCTGATGGAGCTCAACCGGATCTCCTCCCACCTGGTGGCGATCGCGACCGGTGGCATGGAGCTCGGCGCGCTGACCGTGATGACGATCGGGTTCCGCGAGCGTGAGCTGTGCCTGGACCTGTTCGAGTTCATCACCGGCCTGCGGATGAACCACGCCTACATCCGGCCGGGCGGCATCGCCCAGGACGTGCCGGAGGGCACCGTCGCGCGGGTGACCGAGTTCATCGAGCTGATGAAGAAGCGCCTGGAGGAGTACGCGGCGCTGTGCAACGCCAACCCGATCTTCAAGGGCCGCCTGGAGCAGGTCGGCTACCTCGACCTGGAGGGCTGCCTCGCGCTCGGTCTGACCGGCCCGATCCTGCGTGCGACCGGCTACCCGTGGGACCTGCGCAAGACCCAGCCCTACTGCGGCTATGAGGACTACGAGTTCGAGGTCATCACCTGGGACACCTGCGACTCCTACGGCCGGTTCCGGATCCGGCTGGCCGAGATGTGGGAGTCGCTGCGGATCATGGAGCAGGCTCTGAAGAGGCTTGCGGATCTCGACGGCGCCCCCGTCATGGTGGCCGACAAGAAGATCGCCTGGCCCTCGCAGCTCTCCGTCGGTCCCGACGGCCAGGGCAACTCCCTCGACCACATCCGCCACATCATGGGCGAGTCGATGGAGGCCCTGATCCACCACTTCAAGCTGGTGACCGAAGGCTTCCGGGTGCCGGCAGGCCAGGCGTACGTCGCGATCGAGTCGCCGCGCGGAGAGCTCGGCGCCCACGTGGTCAGCGACGGCGGCACCAAGCCCTACCGGGTCCACTTCCGGGACCCGTCGTTCACCAACCTTCAAGCCACGAGCGTGATGTCCGAGGGCGGCATGGTTGCCGACGTGATCGTGGCGATCGCGTCCATCGACCCGGTGATGGGAGGCGTCGACCGATGACGCTTGCTGCTGAGACCTACGACGAGCTGCGCGAGATCGCCGCTCGCTACCCCCAGGCCCGCTCCGGGCTGTTGCCGATGCTCCACCTGGTGCAGTCGGTCGAGGGGCGGGTCACGCCCGAAGGGATCCACGCCTGCGCCGAGGTCCTGGGCCTGACCCCGGCCGAGGTGAGCGGGGTGGCGACGTTCTACACGATGTACAAGCGTCATCCCGTCGGCACCCACCACGTCGGCGTCTGCACCAACACGCTGTGCGCGGTCATGGGCGGTGACGAGATCTTCGCCTGCCTGCGCGAGAAGCTCGAGGTGGGCAATGACGAGACCACCGCCGATGGCGCGATCACGCTCGAGCACATCGAGTGCAACGCGGCCTGCGACTACGCGCCGGTGGTGATGGTCAACTGGGAGTTCTTCGACAACCAGACCCCGGAGTCGGCCTCGCAGCTGGTCGACGACCTCCGTGAGGGCCGCGAGGTCGTGGCCTCCCGCGGCGCGCGGATCACGAGCTGGCGCGAGGCGGAGCGGGTCCTCGCCGGCTTCGAGGACGGGCTCGTCGACGAGGGTCCTGCGGCCGGACCGGCGTCACTTGTCGGGCTGGAGATCGCCCGCGAGCGCGGCTGGGCCGCGCCCGGGGATACCCATGGCTCTGCCGATCTGCCGGAGGAGCTGCCCGAGGCCGTCGAGGTGGCCGACACCCGTCGCGCCGAGTCGGAGACGATCGCCGAGGAGGCGTCCGATGACTGACACTCTGACCCCGGTGCTGACCGCCAACTGGGCCGACGAGCAGGCCTGGACCCTGCCCGCCTACGCCGAGCAGGGCGGCTACGACGCACTCGACGTCGCGCTCGGGATGGCGTCCGAGGACGTACAGACGATGGTCAAGGACTCCGGGCTGCGCGGTCGCGGTGGCGCCGGGTTCCCGACCGGGGTGAAGTGGGGCTTCCTGCCGCCGCCCGACCCCGAGAAGCCCAAGCCGCGTTACCTGGTGGTCAACGCCGACGAGTCCGAGCCGGGCACCTGCAAGGACATTCCGCTCATGATGGCGAGTCCGCACACCCTCGTCGAGGGCGTGATCATCTCCTCCTACGCCATCCGCGCGGAGCGTGCCTTCATCTACGTACGCGGCGAGGTGCTGCACGTGATCCGGCGGCTGCAGGCCGCCGTCCGTGAGGCCTACGCCGCCGGCCACCTCGGCAAGGACATCCACGGCTCCGGCTACGACCTCGAGCTGGTCGTGCACGCCGGTGCCGGGGCCTACATCTGTGGTGAGGAGACCGCCCTGCTCGACTCGCTCGAGGGGCGCCGCGGTCAGCCGCGGCTGCGGCCGCCGTTCCCCGCCGTCGCCGGTCTCTACGCGAGCCCGACCGTGATCAACAACGCCGAGTCGATCGCCTCGGTGCCGGCCATCGTGAAGAACGGCGCCGACTGGTTCGCCGGCATGGGCACCGAGAAGTCGGCCGGCGTCGGCATCTTCTCGCTCTCCGGTCACGTCAAGAAGCCGGGTCAGTACGAGGCGCCGCTCGGCATCACGCTCCGCAAGCTGATCGAGTTGGCCGGCGGCGTACGCGAAGGGCATGAGCTGAAGTTCTGGACCCCGGGCGGCTCCTCGACCCCGCTGTTCACCCAGGAGCACCTGGACGTGACGCTGGACTTCGAAGGCGTGCAGGCGGCCGGCTCGATGCTCGGCACCCGCGCGCTGCAGATCTTCGACGACTCCGTCTGCGTGGTGCGCGCGGTGCTGCGGTGGACGGAGTTCTACAAGCACGAGTCGTGTGGCAAGTGCACGCCGTGCCGTGAGGGCACGTGGTGGCTGGTGCAGGTGCTGGAGCGGCTGGAGAAGGGTGACGGGAAGCCCGAGGACCTCGACCTGCTGCTCGACCAGTGCGACAACATCCTGGGCCGCTCGTTCTGCGCGCTCGGTGATGGTGCGACGAGCCCGATCACGAGCTCGATCAAGTATTTCCGGGACGAGTACCTGGCCCACTTGGAGCAGGGCGGCTGCCCCTTCAACGCGGCCGACTCGACTGCATGGGCGGAGGGGCCGCGATGAGCTGCGCGAGCTGTAACACGCTGTTCGTAGGACTACTCGCCCTATCAGAACGACCGGATAGTCCTACGAACGACGTGTTACACGGGTGGACCGGCCACCGAGCGGAGGCAGTGCAGTGACCGATGTGACCGTCAAGATCGACGGACATGACGTGACCGTGCCCGAGGGCACGCTGGTGATCCGGGCGGCCGAGGAGGCCGGGATCGAGATCCCGCGCTTCTGCGACCACCCGCTCCTCGCGCCCGTCGGCGCCTGCCGGCAGTGCCTGGTCGACATCCCCGACGCGGGCAACGGCCGCGGATTCCCGAAGCCGCAGGCCTCCTGCACGATCCCGGTCGCCGAGGGCATGGTGGTGGAGACGCAGAACTCCACGGCCGTGAAGGCCCAGCACGGGATCATGGAGTTTCTCCTGGTCAACCACCCGTTGGACTGCCCGGTGTGCGACAAGGGCGGCGAGTGCCCGCTGCAGAACCAGGCGATGTCCCACGGCCAGGGTGAGACCCGCTTCGAGGGGACCAAGCGGACCTTCCCGAAGCCGATCAACCTCTCGCCCAACGTGCTGCTCGACCGTGAGCGGTGCATCGTCTGCCAGCGCTGCACCCGCTTCGCCGCCGAGATCCCGGGCGACCCGGGGATCGCGCTGATCCAGCGGGGTGCCCAGCAGCAGATCGGCATCGCCGAGGACAAGCCGTTCTCGTCCTACTTCTCCGGCAACGTCATCCAGATCTGCCCGGTTGGCGCGCTGACCTCGGACGACTACCGGTTCCGGGCTCGGCCCTTCGACCTGGTCTCGACCCCGAGCGTCGCCGAGCACGACGCCTGCGGCGCCGCGATCCGGATCGACCACCGCCGCGGCAAGGTCATGCGCCGTCTCGCCGGCAACGACCCCGAGGTCAACGAGGAGTGGATCTCCGACAAGGACCGCTTCGGCTTCCGCTACGCCGTCCGCGACCGGCTCACCTCGCCGATGGTCCGTGAGGACGGCGAGCTCCGGCCGGCGTCCTGGCTGGAGGCCGTCGCCGTCGCCGCCCAGGGCTTGGCCGGTGCCGGTTCGGTGGGCGTGCTGCCCGGTGGGCGACTGACCTTGGAGGACGCGAAGGCGTACGCCGCCTTCGCCCGCGACACCCTGCGCACTCCCCACATCGACTTCCGCGCGCGGCCGCTGTCGGAGGAGGAGACCGGCTTCCTGCGCTCACGCGTCGCGGGGACCAGCCTCACCTACGCCGACCTCGACGCCGCCGACCACGTCGTGCTGGCCGGCCTCGAGCCCGAGGACGAGGCCGGAACGCTCTTCCTCCGGCTGCGCAAGGCCAACAAGAACGGTCTGCGGATCACCACCCTTAGTCCGTACGGCTCGGAGGGCTCGCGCAAGCTCGGAGCCGAGGTCGTCCTGACTGCTCCCGGTGCCGAGAAGGACGCGTTTTCGCAGGTCAGCGGGGTCACCGAGGCTTCGGTGATCTTGGTCGGCGAGCGGCTGGCGACCAGCCCCGGCGCCTACTCCGCCGCTGCCGAGCTCGCCGATCGCACCGGCGCCAGGCTCGCCTGGGTGCCGCGTCGTGCCGGCGACCGGGGTGCGGTCGAGGCAGACCTGCTGCCCGGTGAGGGCGGTCTCGACGCCGAAGCCATCGTCCGCGCCGGCCTCGACGCCCTCGTGGTCGCCGGCGTCGACCCCGACGACACCGCCGACCCCGCCGCCTTCCTGGCCGCCCTCGACCAGGCCGGCTTCGTGGTCAGCCTCGAGCAGCGGGTCACCGCCGTGACCGAGCGCGCCGACGTCGTACTTCCTGTCGCCACCGCCTCGGAGAAGGCCGGCACCTTCGTCACCTGGGAAGGTCGCCGCCGCCCGTTCCCGAAGGTCTTCGACAAGCCCGCCGCTTACTCCGACGCCGAGGTCCTCGGCCACATCACCGCCGAGTTCGCACAAATGGGCGCCGAGTCCGCAGAAGTTGCGGACGAAAGTGTCGAATCGTCGCCCACAACTACCGACTCGGCCGCCACAACTGCCGATTCGGCGGGGCTTCGTCTGGCGACCTGGCATCTCATGCTCGACAACGGGACGCTGCAGAGCGGCGACAAAGCGCTGGCCGCGACCGCACGACCGGCGTTCGTACGCATCCCGGCAGCGCTCCACGAAGAGGTCGGTGACGTCGTGACGATCACCGGGGACCGGGGGAGTTGGACGCTTCCGGCGTTGGCGGCCGAGCTGGCCGACAACACCGTGTGGGTGCCGACGAACAGCTTCGGTCGAGGCGTCTGGGCGGATCTCGCCTCGCCGGGCTCGACGGTGATTGTGGAGGGGGCCAAGTGAACGGGTTGGAGCAGTTCGGCCAGGACCCCTGGTGGATCATCGCGATCAAGGTTCTGCTGGTCTTCGTCGTCTGCGTCGTCCTGACGCTGTTCAATATCTGGTGGGAGCGCAAGGTCGTGGCCCGGATGCAGCACCGCATCGGGCCCAACCGGCACGGACCGTTCGGTCTGCTCCAGTCGCTCGCCGACGGCGTGAAGCTGGCGCTGAAGGAGGACCTGACACCGGAGAAGGCCGACAAGATCGTCTTCATCACCGCCCCGATCCTGGCCACGGTGCCGGCGTTCGTGACGTTCTCGGTGATCCCGTTCGGGCCCGAGGTCAACTTCTTCGGAGTGCAGACTCCGCTGCAGCTGACCGACATGCCGGTCGCGGTGCTGTTCGTGATGGCGATCGCCAGCATCGGCATCTACGGGATCGTGCTGGGCGGCTGGGCATCGGGCTCGACGTACTCCCTGCTCGGTGGCCTGCGAAGCAGCGCCCAGATGATCTCCTACGAGGTCTCGATGGGCCTGGCGCTCGTCACCGTCTTCCTGATGGCCGGCAGCCTGTCGACGAGCCAGATCGTGGCTGCCCAGACGGACTGGTGGTTCGGAGCCCTGCTGCTGCCGTCCTTCCTGATCTACTGCATCTCGATGGTCGGCGAGACCAACCGCGCGCCGTTCGACCTCCCCGAGGCCGAGGGTGAGCTGGTCGGTGGTTTCCACACCGAATACTCCAGCCTGAAGTTCGCGCTCTTCTTCCTGGCCGAATACATCAACATGGCCACCGTCAGCGCGCTCGCCACGACGCTGTTCCTCGGCGGCTGGCGGGCCCCGCTCGGTCTCGGCACCCTCTGGGCCGGCGCCAACGAGGGCTACTGGCCGGTGCTGTGGTTCTTCCTGAAGATGTTCTTCTTCATCTGGGTCTTCATCTGGCTGCGCGGCACGCTGCCGCGGCTGCGTTACGACCAGTTCATGTCGCTCGGCTGGAAGGTCCTGCTGCCGGCGAGCCTCGCCTGGATCGTCGTCGTCGCCGTGATCAAGATGGCCGCGATCCAGGGCGGCTTCAGCCCCGACTGGATCCTCTTCGGCTTCGGTCTGGCCGTCACTGTGGTCGTCGTGCTCGGCTTCCTCAACCGGCTTCCGGAGAAGGAGGCCCAGGTCACCAAGGCGACCGGCGGCTTCCCCACACCCGCCCTGCCGCTCGGCGGCGCCGTGCGCGGGGCCGCCCAGCCGCTGGTGTTCGGACCGCCGGCTGTGCCGACAGCCACCAACGGCGTACGCATTCTTCCCTCTCCTGAGGAGGCCAAGTGAGCAACGACGACCGCTCGTTCAAGGAGCGTTTCTGGGACCCGGTCAGCGGGTTCGCGGTGACGTTCGGGACACAGTTCAAGAAGCCGGTCACCGAGCAGTATCCGCAGCAGAAGGAGCCGACCGAGGAGCGATTCCACGGCCGGCACCAGCTCAACCGGCACGCCGACGGCCTGGAGAAGTGCATCGGGTGCGAACTGTGCGCCTGGGCCTGCCCCGCCGACGCGATCTACGTCGAGGGTGCGGAGAACACCGAGGAGGAGCGCTACTCGCCCGGTGAGCGCTACGGCCGCGTCTACCAGATCAACTACCTGCGCTGCATCCTGTGCGGGCTGTGCATCGAGGCCTGCCCGACGCGGGCCCTGACGATGACCAACGAGTACGAGCTCGCCGACACCTCGCGCGAGAGCCTGATCTACGAGAAGCAGGACCTGCTCGCACCGCTCGAGGACGGGATGGAGGCGCCTCCGCACCCGATGTTCCTCGGCAACGACGACACCTCCTACTACGCCCCGGAGCCCAAGGAGCCCACGCGATGAGCTTCGTGATCCTCGCCTCGATCATGGTGATCGCGGCGATGGGCCTCCTGTTCGCGCGCAAGCCGGTCCACGCCGCGCTGTCGCTGGCGGTCGTGATGATCGGGCTGGCGATGATCTACGCGATGCTGGAGGCGCCGTTCCTGTTCGCGGTGCAGATCGTCGTCTACACCGGCGCGATCCTGATGCTGTTCCTGTTCGTGATCATGCTGGTCGGCGTCGACACCTCCGACAGGCTCAAGGAGACGATCGCGGGGCAGAAGGTGCTCGCCGTCATGCTCGGGGTCGGGCTGGGCGCGACGCTGATCGCGGGCGTCGGCCAGGCCAGCATCGCCACGATGCGCGGGCTGGCCAGCGCCAACGAGGGCGGCAATGTACAACGCCTCGCGGACCTTCTCTTCTCCCGCTACGTGATCGCCTTCGAGGCGACCAGCGCGTTGCTGATCACCGCCGCGATCGGCGCGATGGTGCTGGCCCACCGCGAGCGGATCGACCCGAAGCAGACCCAGACAGACCTGGCCCAGAAGCGGGTCGCCGACTACGCGAAGAGCGGCAAGCACCTCGGCCCGCTGCCCCCACCGGGCACCTTCGCGCGGCACAACAGCAACGACACCCCGGCGCTGCTGCCGGACGGGTCGCAGAGCACGAAGTCGGTCCCGGCCATCCTCGCCGGCGGTCGTGCGGACGAAGGAGAGGACGCATGAGCGAGCGTCAGCGAGCGAGTCATGGGATCAACATGCCGCCGCGTTCGTATGATGGCGCTTGCGCTACGGAGGCGGCGGCATGACAGACAACACCACGGCGTACGTCATCCTGTCCGCCATCCTCTTCACGATCGGCACGATCGGCGTGCTGACCAGGCGAAACGCCATCGTCGTCTTCATGTGCGTCGAGCTGATGCTCAACGCGGCCAACCTGGCCCTGGTGGCGTTCAGCCGGATGCACGGCAACCTCGACGGGCAGGTGACCGCGTTCTTCGTGATGGTCGTCGCGGCCGCTGAGGTGGTCGTCGGACTGGCGATCATCATGACCATCTTCCGCACCAGAAACACGGCTTCGGTCGACGAGCCAAGGATGCTCAAGTGGTGAATCCTGTCGAGGCCAGCGGCGTCTTCTCGCTGATCTGGCTGGTCATCGCGCTGCCCCTGGCCGGCGCTGCTCTGATCCTGATCGGCCGGCCGTTTGCTCCGGCCCTCTTCGATCGGATCGGGCACTGGCTCGCGGTCGGGCTCGCGGGTGCGTCCTTCGTGCTGTCGCTCGTCCTCTTCATCGCGGCCCTCGGTCGCGACGAGGAGAGCAGGCAGGTCGTCCAGCACCTCTACACCTGGTTCGACACCGGCGACCTGTCGGTGGGCTTCGACCTGCTCTACGACCAGCTCTCCAGCCTGTTCCTGCTGCTCATCACCGGCGTCGGCACACTGATCCACGTCTACTCGGTCGGCTACATGGCCGACGACGAGCGGCGCACCCGGTTCTTCGGCTACCTCAACCTCTTCCTGGCCGCGATGCTGATGCTGGTGCTGGCGGAGAACTACGTCGGCCTCTTCCTCGGCTGGGAGGGCGTCGGTCTGGCGTCCTACCTGCTGATCGGCTTCTGGCAGCACAAGCCGTCGGCAGCGGCGGCCGCCAAGAAGGCGTTCGTGATGAACCGGGTCGGCGACATGGGCCTCTCGCTGGCGATCGCGCTCTGCTTCGTCACCTTCGGGTCGACGTCGTTCTCGGCGATCGACATCAGCGACACCACCACGACCACCCTCAACTGGCTCGGCATCCTGCTGCTCGTCGGTGCCTGCGGTAAGTCCGCCCAGGTCCCGCTGCAGGGCTGGCTGCTCGACGCGATGGAGGGCCCGACCCCGGTCTCGGCGCTGATCCACGCGGCCACGATGGTGACCGCCGGCGTCTATCTGATCGTCAGGTCGAGCGCGATCTTCGACGCCGCCGAGGCCGCCTCGACCGCCGTCGTGGTCGTCGCCCTGGTGACGATCATCTGGGGCGCCGCGGTGAGCTGCGTGAAGGACGACATCAAGAAGGTCCTGGCCGGTTCGACGATGAGCCAGATCGGCTACATGATGCTGGCCGCCGGGCTGGGTGGACCGGGCTACGCGTTCGCGATCTTCCACCTGCTCACCCACGGCTTCTTCAAGGCCAACATGTTCCTCGGCGCCGGCTCCCTGATGCACGGCATGAACGACGACGTGAACCTCAAGCACTACGGCGCGCTGAGCCGGGCGCTCCCGGTCACGTTCCTCACCTTCTCGATGGGCTACCTGGCCATCATCGGCTTCCCCGGGTTCGCCGGCTTCTGGTCCAAGGACAAGATCCTCGAGGTCGCGTTCGCCGAGAGCTGGCTGGTCGGCATCATCGCCCTCTTGGCCGCCGGTGTGACCGCGTTCTACATGACCCGCCTGATGATGCTCGCCTTCTTCGGCCGCAAGCGGTGGCCCGAGGGCGTACATCCGCACGAGTCGCCGCGGATCATGACCGGTCCGCTCGTCGTCCTCGCCGCACTGTCGGTCCTCGGTGGCGTCTTCGCGCTCGGCGGCTGGATCGAGCACTGGCTCGAGCCGGTGGTCGCGATCGGCCACGCCGAGCACCACGGCCCGCTCCCGGTCTGGGCGACCTCAGTCCTCGCGGTGCTGGTCGTCGCGATCGGGGTCGCGGCTGCCGGGTTCGTCTTCGGGCGCCGTCCGATCACGACCGAGCCGACTCCCTACCTGCACGTCCCGCACGTCGAGGACGTCGTGGTGCCGCCCGGGATGGCGATCACCCGCGGCGCCCTCGCGACCGACAAGTACGGCGTCGACGGCCTGATGAGCGGTGGCCCGATCGCCCTCGCGGCGATCGCCGGTGAGCTCCGCAAGACGCAGACCGGCTACGTACGTTCCTACGCTCTCTCCGTCCTCGGCGGCACTGTGCTGGTGACCCTCGTGATCCTGGTGGTCAACTGATGCTGACAATCCTCGTCCTCGTCCCGTTCGCGGGCGCGCTGATCACCGCGGTGATGCCGGCGCGGCCCAAGGCGTGGGCCTTCGGCTTCGCGATCGCCACCCTGATCGCCGGCATCGTCACGATGTTCACGGCCCCCGACACCGATCTCGTCTGGATCGAGCCGCTCGGCGTCCACTGGGCGCTCGAGATGGACGGCTTCGGGAAGCTGATGGTGATGCTGACCGTCGTCCTGGTCCCGCTCGTGATGGTCGCGGCGGTCAAGGACCACGACAAGCGGTGGTACGCCTGGGCGCTGGCCCTGGAGGCCTTCGCGCTGCTCACCTTCACCGCCGGCGATCTCTTCCTCTTCTACATCGCCTTCGAGGCGACGCTGATCCCGGCGTACTTCATGATCGGCCAGCACGGCGGCCCCAACCGGGCCCGAGCCGCGCTCAAGTTCCTGATGTTCCAGCTCGGCGGCGGACTGGTGCTGCTCGGTGCGCTAATCGGCTTCTTCGTGGTCTCCTCGGAGGCCGGTGCGCCGTCGTACCTGATCAGCGACCTCGCGCAGCTCGACATCGGCACCAACGCGGAGCGCTGGATCTTCGTGGCGATGTTCATCGCGTTCGCGGTCAAGGCGCCGCTGTTCCCGGTGCACACCTGGCTGGCCGACACCACAGAGCAGGCCACCACGCCGACCTCGGTGCTCCTGGTCTGCGTCCTCGACAAGATCGGCACCTTCGGCATGATCCGGCTCTGCCTGGGCCTGGTGCCGGAGGCGTCCGCCTGGGCGACGCCCGTCGTCGTGGTGCTGGCGCTGATCTCGATCGTCTACGGCGCTGTGCTGGCTATCGGGCAGGACGACCTGCTCCGCCTGATCGGTCTGACCTCCCTGTCGCACTTCGGGCTGATCACCCTCGGCATCTTCGCGGCCACCCGCGAGGGCCTGGTCGGGGCGATCCTCTACATGGTCAACCACGGTGTCGCGACTGCGGCGATGTTCCTGATCGCCGGGTTCCTGATCGCCCGCAAGGGCACCGCCTCGATCTCGTCGATGCGGGGGATGGAGAAGGCGACGCCGGTGCTCGCCGGCACGTTCCTCATCGCCGGACTGGCGACCGCCGGTCTGCCGGGTCTGAGCCAGTTCGTCTCCGAGATCCTGGTCCTGATCAGCGCCTTCGACTACAACTGGCTGGTCGGTGTCATCGCGGTCACCGCGATCGTGCTCGCCGCCATCTATGTGCTGTGGGCCTACCAGCGGATCTTCACCGGACCCGCTCAGCTCTCCAAACCGGTCCCCGATCTCAACCGGCGAGAGGTCGGCGTACTCGCTCCGCTGCTGGTCGCCCTTCTCTTCTTCGGCTTCGTCCCCGGACCGCTGATCTCGGCGGCCCAACCGGTCGTGGCTCCTCTAGTTGATGTCATCCAGGCAGGTGAGTGACGCGATGTTCGAGTCCCCCGGAATTTCGTACGCCACCCTCTGGCCCGTCCTGCTGGTGCTGGGCGTCGCGTGCGCCGGTGTCGTGGTGGAGGCCTTCGCGCCGCGTGCCGCGCGTTTCAACACCCAGGTGTCGCTGGCGTTGGCGGGCCTGGTCGCCGCGCTCGCCGGGACCGTCGCCGTCGGCGCCGGGTCCAGCCTCGGCGCCTCGACGGGTGAGGGTGCCCTGATCGTCGACGGCCCGGGGGTCTTCTCCCAGGGCCTGGTGCTGCTGGTCTCGCTCGGCGGTGTCGCGCTCTTCGCCGAGCGGCGTCTCGACAACGGCGTGAGCGCCTTCGCCGGTCAGGCCGCGGCCCTGCCGGGCACACCGGCCGAGCGCACCGCCTCCCAGCGGGGGCTGGAGCACACCGAGGTCTACCCGCTGATGATGTTCGCGGTCGGCGGGATGATGCTCTTCTGCATCTCCGGCGACCTGCTGATGCTCTTTGTCGCGCTCGAGGTGCTGTCGCTGCCGCTCTACCTGCTGACCGGACTGGCGCGCCGTCGCCGGCTGCTCTCCCAGGAAGCGGCGCTGAAGTACTTCCTGCTCGGCGCGTTCTCCTCCGGCATCTTCCTCTACGGCCTCGCGCTGGTCTACGGCTTCGCCGGGTCGATGTCGCTGGCCGAGATCGGTGAGGTGGCGGCCGAGGACGGCTCCAGCCCGCTCCTGCTCCTCGGCATCGGCCTGATGGCCGTCGGCCTGCTCTTCAAGACCGGTGCTGTGCCCTTCCACTCCTGGACCCCCGACGTCTACCAGGGCGCCCCGACGCCGGTCACCGCGTGGATGAGCGCTGCCACCAAGATCGCCGCCTTCGCCGCGATGCTCCGGCTCTTCTATGTCGCCTTCGGTGCTGAGGGCGACATCTGGCGCCCGGCGATCGGCGTCATCGCGGTGCTGACGATGTTGCTGGGCGCCTCCTTCGCGGTGGTCCAGACCGATGTGAAGCGGATGCTCGGCTACTCCGCCGTGGCCCACACCGGCTTCCTGCTGACCGGGCTCCTCGGCGTACAGACCGACGCCTTCGGCTCGACCCAGGCGGTGCTCTTCTACCTGACCGCGTACGGGTTCGCGACCCTCGGCGCCTTCGCGATCGTCTCTCTGGTGCGGGGCCCCAACGGTGAGGTCAACTCGCTGGAGCGCTGGGCCGGCCTGGGCCGGTCCAACCCGTGGGTCGCGGCGACCTTCGCCGTCTTCCTGCTCTCCATGGCCGGGCTGCCGCTGACCGCAGGGTTCATCGGCAAGTGGGGCGTCTTCGCCGCCGCGCTGGGCGCCGGTCAGTGGCCCGTCGTCGCGGTCGCGATCGGCTCGAGCATCATCGCGATCTTCTTCTACGTACGGGTGATGATGCTGATGTTCTTCACCGACCCACGCGAGGACGCGGCCGCGGTCGTGACCCCGTCGTACGCCACCACCGTCGTGATCGCACTGAGCGCTGTCGCCACCGTCTTGTTGGGTGTAATTCCGGGCCCTGTGCTCAGCCTGTTGGTGGATGCGGGAGGATTCATCGGGTGAGCACTAGCGCACCCACCGACCGAGCCCCTGAACTCGCCCTCCCGATCACCGATCCCGAGCTCGAGCAGCGGCTGCGCGCTCGGCTGGCGATCGTGGAGGAGAAGCTGGCGGGCTACGCCCGCAGCAGCTCCCCGTTCGTCACGGAAGCGGCCTCCCATCTGCTGGAGGCCGGCGGCAAGCGGTTCCGGCCGTTGCTGGTGCTGCTGGCCGCCGAGTACGGCCCGGACAAGCTCGCCGACGAGGTCATCACTGCCGCCTGCGTCGTCGAGCTCACCCACCAGGCCTCGCTCTACCACGACGACGTCATGGACGAGGCGCTCGTGCGCCGCGGCGAGGACACCGCCAACGCCCGCTTCGACAACCACGTCGCCATCCTGACCGGCGACTTCCTCTTCGCCCGCTCCTCGGAGCTGACCGCCCAGCTGGGTCCGGAGGCCGTACGCATCCAGGCGGCCACCTTCGCCAAGCTCGTCGAGGGTCAGATCCTCGAAGGCGTCGCGCCGCCCGAGGGTGTCGACCCGGTCGACCACCACCTCGAGGTGCTGGCCGGGAAGACCGGCGTCCTGATCGCCACCTCGGCTCTCTACGGTGCTCTCTTCGCCGGCGCCGACAAGGAGATCCAGGAGGCCCTGCTCGCCTACGGCGACATCGTCGGCGTCGCCTTCCAGCTCTCCGACGACATCCTCGACATCGCCTCCGACGAGTCCGGCAAGACGCCGGGGACCGATCTCCGTGAGGGCGTCCCGACGCTCCCGGTGCTGCTGGCCCGCCGCTCCACCGACGCCGGCGACGCAAGGCTGCTGGAGTTGCTCGACAGCGACCTCACCGACGACGCGGCTCTGGCCGAGTGTGTCGGCCTCCTCCGCGCCCACCCGGCGCTGACCGAGGCCCGCGCCTACGTCCAGTCCCGCGCCGAGGAGGCCAAGGCCGCCCTCGCGCCACTGCCCGAGGGGCCCGTCCGCAAGGCCCTCGAGGCCTTCGCCGACATCGTCGCCGTCCGCTCCGTCTGAGCCGAGGCGCGATATTCGGTAAAGGGTATCCACGCCCTGGCAGTACCGTTGCGACGTGAATGAGCAACGGCGTGGAGTGATGTTCGGCGCCGCTGCCTACATCATGTGGGGAGCGTTCCCGCTCTACTTCCCGCTGATGGAGCCCGCCGGGGCCTGGGAGATCCTGGGACACCGGATCGTGTGGTCGCTGGTCGTGGCCGGAGCGCTGGTGCTGATCGTGGGCCGCCGCCAGCAGGTGGCCGCGATCCTCCGCGACCGGCGCAAGCTCGTGCTGCTGACTGCGGCTGCGGCGGTGATCTCGATCAACTGGGTGACGTACATCTGGGGCGTCAACAACGGGCGGATCGTGGAGACGAGCCTGGGTTACTTCACCAACCCGCTGGTCACGATGTTGATGGGCGTGATCATCCTGCGTGAGCGGATGCGGAAGCTGCAGTGGGTGGCGCTCGGGATCGCCTTCCTGGCCACCATCGTGCTCACTGTCGACTACGGCCGGCTGCCGTGGGTCGCGCTGATCCTGGCCTTCTCCTTCGGCACCTACGGGCTGCTCAAGAAGAGCGCGGGGGTCGGGCCGTTCGAGTCGCTGGCCGTCGAGACTGCCGTGACAGCGCCGTTCGCGCTGGCCCTGATCGTCGCTCTCCAGGCAACCGGGAACGGCACGCTCTTCGGTCACGGTGCCCTCCACGTACTCCTCCTGATCAGCCTCGGCGTCATCACCGTCGTGCCGCTGGCCTGCTTCGGTGCGGCCGCCATCCGGGTGCCGATGGTCACGATCGGGCTGCTCCAGTACCTCGCGCCGATCCTGCAGTTCGCCGTCGGCGTCTTCATCGCCCACGAGGCGATGCCTCCCGGCCGCTGGGCCGGCTTCGCGATCGTCTGGATCGCCCTGGTCATCTTCAGCGCCGAGGCCATCCACCACCGCCGCAAGGTCCTGCGGACGCTCGTGACCCCGCCGAGCACGACGACCGTCTAGCCCCGCCCCCGCCGAGACGTCAGCCCCGCCTGCCGAGACGTCACTCAGGTCGGGGGGGGGGGGTGTGGGGCGCCGCCTGGCCCCCCCCACACCGAGAACT
>NZ_JBEXJF010000025.1:0-79731 GCF_040608935.1 Nocardioides sp. NPDC004968 | reverse complement strand
CTCTGCTCCAGCGACCATCGCCGAATCCATGACCCTAAGTACGGGTATGAGCGACTTCCGAATGGGCGGATCCGGTTCACCCGGCGCACCTGAGCAAGCTGCTCTGGTACGACCGCTCGCCGCGTGGCCTTGTGAAACATTCACAAGGTGTCATCGTCTTGTAAAAGCACGAGGAGGCCTTCCAGCCTCGACGACCCACCAAATCCGAAGATCCAGCAGCGGTAAGAGAGGATGGGCAGCATGCGCGTCCACATCGGCTGTGACCACGCCGGTCTCGAACTGAAGTCCCACCTGATCAACCGTCTGACGGAGCTCGGCTACGAGCCTGTCGACCATGGCCCGTTCGTCTACGACGCACTCGACGACTACCCGGTCTTCTGCATCCGGGCGGCCGAGGGGGTGGCCCGGGATCGGGAGCAGGGGCTGGACAGCCTCGGTGTCGTGATCGGCGGGTCGGGCAACGGCGAGCAGATGGCGGCCAACAAGGTGACCGGCATCCGCTGCGCGCTCGCGTGGAGCGAGGAGACTGCCAAGCTCGCCCGCGACCACAACAATGCCCAGGTGGTTGCAGTGGGCGGCCGGATGCACAGCCTCGAGGACATGACGAAGTTCGTCGAGATCTTCCTGGCCGAGCCGTTCAGCGAGGACGAGCGGCACGTACGCCGCATCGACCAGCTCCACGCCTACGACGCCGACGGCGTACGTCCGCCGCTTCCCGACTCGGCCAAGGGCCTGGGGCCCGCCGAGGACCAGGACTGATCCGGGGATGCCCGAGGGGCACACCCTCCACCGCCTCGCGCTCGATCTGAGCGACGCCTTCGCCGGCCAGCAGGTCCGGGTCAGCAGCCCGCAGGGCCGGTTCGCCGACTCTGCCGCGCTGCTGGACGGCCAGCTCTTCACCGGCGCCGAGGCGTGGGGCAAGCAGCTCTTCCTCGAGTTCCCGGGGGAGCAGTACGTCCACATCCATCTCGGGCTCTACGGCAAGCTCGACCTGAAGCCGTACGCCATCGAGCCGCCGTTGCCTGTCGGCCAGGTCCGACTCCGCCTGGTCTCGACAAGCTCGAGCACCGAGGATGGGACGTACGCAGACCTGCGCGGCGCCAACACGTGCAACCTCGTCACCGCGGCCCAGCGTGACGCGGTGGTCGCGAAGCTCGGGCCGGACCCGTTGCGCGACGACGCCGACCCGGGCCGGGGGTGGTTGCGGATCAGCCGGAGCCGTACGACCATCGGCGCGCTGCTGATGGACCAGTCCGTCCTGGCGGGGGTGGGCAACGTCTATCGGGCCGAGGTGCTCTTCCGGCACCGGATCGACCCGATGCGCCCCGGCAACACCCTGCGCCGGCAGCAGTGGGACGCCATCTGGGACGACCTGGTCGAGCTCATGAAGCTCGGCGTCCAGAGGAACCGCATCGACACCGTCCGCGACGAACACACCCCCGAGGCGATGGGCCGTCCGCCACGCAAGGACGACCACGGCGGCGAGGTCTACGTCTACCGCCGCCACGGCCAGCCCTGCCTGGTGTGCGGCGCGAGCGTACGCACCACCGAGCTGCAGCAGCGCAACCTGTTCTGGTGCCCGAAGTGCCAGCGCACGTACCGGCCCCGGACGACCGTAAAGAAGTAGCTCGCACTACTCTCCGGCCTGCGAGAACGACCACGCAGCCCCCACCTCGAGACCTAGAGTGAGGCCATGTCGAGCCATGCCTTCGCAGACCGCCTGCGGAGCAACGCGATCCGCCGCAGATTCCGTGACCCGGAGCTGCGAGCGGTGCTGTGGCTCGGGCTGCTCACCATCGTCCTGACGGTCCTCGCGGCCGCTCAGACCGGCTGGCTGCAGGTGGTCCCGGTGGCGGTCCTCACCGTGCCGCTGCTGCTCGGAGCGGTGCTGCTCGGGCCGCGTACGCTCAGCTGGTTCGTCGTCTTCGTGATGGTGATGATCGTGGTCGCCGCCAGCCAGGTGACGCTCTCCGACCGGGACGCCGCCGCCATCGGCGTGCACTTCCTGCTCGGCGCGATCGTGCTGTCCGTCGCGATGCGCCGCACCTACCTCGGGGTGGGCGGCTTGAACGACGAGCTGATGCTGCTCGACCTGACCCACAAGCTCGACCAGGGTGCGATCCCCCCGATGCCTCCGGGGTGGCTCGCGGACTCGGCCGTCCTACCGGCGGGCGGCACCCGGTTCACCGGTGACTTCGTGGTGGCTGCGCGGGAGGCCGACCGGCTGGAGATCGTCGTCGTCGATGTCTCCGGCAAGGGGGAGCGTGCGGGCACCAGAGCACTTCAGCTGTCAGGTGCGTTCGGCGGACTCCTCGGTGCCGTCCCACCGGCTGAGTTCCTGCCTGCGGCCAACCGCTACCTGCTTCGTCAGGACTGGCAGGAGGGCTTCGCGACCGCGGTCTACCTCTCGATCGACCTGACCAACGGTGCGTACGAGATCCGCTCGGCTGGTCACCCGCCCGCCCTCCTACGTCGCGCCGCCACCGGCCGCTGGGAGGAGGCCGAGAGCAACGGCCCGGTGCTGGGGCTCATCGACGACGTCGAGTTCGACGCCTGCGAGGGAGTGCTCGGGGTGGGCGACATGGTGATGCTCTACACCGACGGCGTCGTGGAGGCGCGAGGGGTCGATCTCGAGCGCGGCATCGGAAACCTGGTCGCCACCGCCGACCATCTCGCGGTCACCGGCAGGGGTGGGGGAGCGCGCCGCCTGCTCGAGGGACTGAGCGCCAGCTCCGACGATCGCGCGCTCGTCGCGGTCGGGCGACGGTGACCGAACCGACCCCGCGAACCGACCGGTAGGGGAGCCGGTTACAGGTGTGAGCCAGATCTATGGCAGGATTTCGCAGGTCGCACGAGGGCGCTGGCCCTCGCGTGCGCGGATGTAGCTCAATGGTAGAGCCTCAGTCTTCCAAACTGATTACGCGGGTTCGATTCCCGTCATCCGCTCCAAGTGCCATTCCCGCTGATTGGGGAGGGGCCCTTGACGGGGCGTAGCGTAGTGGCTAGCGCGCCTGCTTTGGGAGCAGGAGACCGCAGGTTCGAGTCCTGTCGCCCCGACATTTCATAGCCCTGCACGCGACATCATTCTCAGAAACAAACGACAGGAGACACCCTGTGAAGAGCGCCGTCGAGACGTTGAGCCCGACCCGGGCCAAGCTGACCGTCGAGGTGCCCTTCGAGGAGCTCAAGCCGAGCCTCGACGCGGCGTACAAGCAGATCGCCAAGCAGATCAACGTTCCCGGCTTCCGCCGGGGCAAGGTCCCGCCCCAGGTGATCGACAAGCAGGTCGGCCGCGGTGCGGTGCTCTCCGAGGCGGTCAACAACGTCCTCCCGCAGATGTACTTCGACGCCCTCCAGGAGAACTCGCTCGAGCCGCTCGCGCAGCCCGAGATCGAGGTCACCAAGCTTGAGGACAACGAGACCCTGGAGTTCACCGCCGAGGTCGACATCAAGCCCGAGATCACGCTGCCCGACTACGAGGGCATCGAGGCCAAGGTCGAGGACATCGAGCTCACCGACGCTGACGTCGAGGAGCAGATCCAGGCGATGCGCGAGCGCTTCGGCACTCTCAAGGACGTCGAGCGCGCCGCCGCTGACGGCGACTTCGTGGTCATCGACCTGAAGGCGACCAAGGACGGCGAGGACGTCGAGGGCGCCGAGGCCGTCGGGATGAGCTACCAGGTCGGCAAGGGCGGCATGCTCGACGGCCTGGACGAGGCCATCGTCGGTCTGTCCGCCGGCGAGTCCAAGGACTTCAAGAGCACCCTCGTGGGCGGTGAGCTGATCGGCCAGGAGGTCGACGTTAACGTCACCGTCAACCAGGTGCAGGAGCAGGAGCTCCCGGCGTACGACGACGACTTCGCCCAGCTCGCCAGCGAGTTCGACACCGTCAAGGAGCTCGAGGAGGACGTCCGCGGCCGCCTCGGCAACGGCAAGCGCCTCGAGCAGGCCGCCGCCGCCCGTGACGCCGTCCTCGAGGCCCTCCTGGAGCAGCTCGAGATCCCGCTGCCGGAGAGCATCGTCACCGACGAGCTCAACGCGCGCCGCGAGGGCATCGAGCAGCAGCTCGGCTTCGCCGGCCTCACCTTCGAGAAGTACCTCGAGGACGAGGAGCAGACGATCGAGGAGTTCGAGGCCGACCTCGAGCGCCGCGTTCGTGACGCCGTCGCCGCCCAGCTGATCCTCGACCAGATCGCCAAGGAGAAGGAGATCGGGGTCGAGCAGCAGGAACTGACCGAGCACATGATGCGCCGCGCGCAGCAGTCCGGTCAGGACCCGCAGGAGTTCGTCAACCACATGCTCGAGCACAACCACGTGCCCGAGCTGGTCCAGGAGATCCTGCGCGGCAAGGCGCTCGCCCAGCTCGTCGAGGCCGCCAAGGTCACCGACGAGTCCGGCAACCACGTCGAGCTGAAGAACCTCCGCCCCGACGGCACCATCGGCGAGGACGAGCCCGAGGCTGAGGCCGAGGCCCCCGAGGAGACCGAGAAGGCCGACGCCTGATCACCCTCAGACGTATGTCACAGCGCCCCTGCCTCACGGCAGGGGCGCTGTCGTTTTCGTGTGAGCCGGTGCTACTGGGCGTCGAAGTTGTCTGTCGGGTCGCCTGAGACCTCCAGATTCTTGGCCGCGCAGTCGGACTTCGACAGGCCCTGCTCGACGCACCACTCCAGCGCGGGGGTGGAGGTGTCGCTGGGATGGGGCAGCACGACGGCGTACATCCCCGGCTTCACGTACGAGCTCGGCCACTCGCCGGTGTCGAGGAGCAGCGCCTCGGGGTGGGCGGTCTTGATCTTCTGGTAGCGGGTCAGCGCCTGCTGCCAGTCGGCGTCGCCGCCGTCCCCGGCGCCGACCGCCGCGAGCTGTGGGATCCAGGTGCCGATGAGCTTGGTGGCCGCTTCGGTGTCGAGACGGGAGATGCGGAGCAGCTGATCCTCAGGCGGGGCGTTCGGGTCCACGGACGGCACGCTCGACGGCTCGCTCGTGGGGCTGGTCGAAGGCTCCGGCTCCGCCTCGGACTGCAAGGGTCCGGTCCCGTCCTTGCCGAAGATGAACCCGAGCACGCCGGCGACGAGCACCAGCATCACGATCATCACCAGGATCGGCGCCGTGCGGCCCTTCCGTTGCGCGGGGGTTGGCGAGGCGGCGTCGTCGAAGAAGTATCCCCGGGTGCCGCGACCCGTGGTCGCATCGTCGCCGAGTTCGTCCACGAAGAGCGGACGGTGCTGCTCCGGGGGAGCCAGGAGCGGGGTTCCGCAGCCGATGCAGTAGATGGCCCCGGGCAGCAGATCATCGCCGCACGACTGGCAGTGTGATTCCTTGTCGTCGCTCACGCGCGGACACCCCCTTCCGCATCCGACGGTAACCCGCGGAGACCGCTGTCGTCACGCAACACCAGTAACAACAGCATCACAGACACCAGACGCGTGAGCGAACGCAAACGTACTGAATGTCGTCGCGCCGGTGTGATCTGAGACACAGACGGGCTGGACAGTGGGCACAGGTGATCCCGTCGGCCCAGCGAAGGCCCTACGCTGCCAGCGTGACCTCCAGCCCTGAGACCGTCCGCGCCGTGGTCCTCAACGTCGAGGACGCCCCGGTGGACCCCGACGCCGAGGAGCTGCTCGACCGCGGTCAGAGCAAGGTGGCCGGCATCGTCGGTCTGGCGAAGCTCGCCTGGCGCATCACGGCCTTCGCGCGTCGCCCGTTCGCGGCGCCGTTCGCGCTCGCGACCCCGATCATCCGCGGTGTCGTCAACACCGACTCCGGACCCGCCGTCGCGGTCCGGCACCAAGGCCGCATGGTCAGCCCGAAGGAGTGGGCCGCCGCCCAGCGGCAGGTCGGGTCGAGCCCTCGGATCCTGGTCCTGATCCCGCCCACGGGCAAGGACGAGACCGTCTGGGAGGAGGGCTCGCAGGCGACCGGTGCGACGTACGCAGACCGGCTCGCCGAGCTGCTCGGCTGGATGCCGCTGCACATGCACGTGTCCGCCGGCAGCAAGTCGGTGCCCGCCGCGGTGGCGCTCAGCAGCCGGATCCAGGAGTGCGTCGACGCCCTCGCGGCGGAGCCGCGCATCGTCCTGGTCGGCTACGCCGGTGGAGGTCTCATCGCCCGCAACGCGCTCGGCGTGGCCACCGCCGGGGCGCGGCCGTGGACGACGTACGTCTCCGAGCTGATCGCCCTCGGCACGACGCCCTATGCGGTCACCTCCGCCCCGATCTCGGGTGGGGTCGGCAAGCAGCTCGACGAGCACCTCGCCGGGATCGCGGTCGTCGGGGCCGATGAGGCGATGCTCCCGCCGCGACCGGATGTCGACTATCTGCTGGTCACCGACAAGGCGACCTCGCGCCCCAACCGGGTCGGGCGACTCTTCGGGGAGATGCTGTGGTGGCGGCACAAGACGCCGCTGCGGTCGCGCCGGGTGCGCGACCTGTTCCCGACGGCGGAGCGCTTCACGCTCTCGACCGCCGAGACGCCGCTGTCGAACCATCCTGCGGTCCACGACGCGCTGCTGCGCTGGCTGGCGTAGCCGTGAGGATCGCGGCGTCGCCCGGATTGCGACGCGATCGCCAATAGTTCTGCCGTCGGCGAACAATGGCACACCAGCCGTGGAACAACTGGATGTGGCGGCTAGTGTCGATCCTGTGAACATCGACTCCAGCGCGGCTGACGCTCATGCCGGTGCCCCAGGGCTCTCCCCGAGCCTAGGCGGCAACGGCGGCGGTCTGAGCCTTCTCGACGACAACATCTACAACCGACTGCTGCGGGAGCGCATCGTCTTCCTCGGCTCCGAGGTCCGCGACCAGAACGCCAACGCGATCTGCGCGCAGCTCCTGCTGCTCTCCGCGGAGGACCCCGAGGCCGACATCTTCCTTCACATCAACTCGCCCGGTGGCTCGGTGGATGCCGGTATGGCCATCTACGACACGATGCACTACATCCCCAACGACGTGGCGACCGTCGGCATGGGCCTGGCGGCCTCGATGGGCCAGTTCCTGCTCTGCGCCGGCGCGAAGGGCAAGCGTTACGCGCTGCCGCACGCGCGGATCATGATGCACCAGCCCTCCTCGGGCATGGGTGGCTCGGCCTCCGACATCAAGATCCAGGCGCAGCAGTCGCTGCACATCAAGAAGGTGCTGCTCGAGCTGATCAGCGAGCACACCGGCCAGAGCGTCGAGCAGGTCACCACGGACGCCGACCGCGACCGCTGGTTCACCGCCGCCGAAGCTCTCGACTACGGCCTGGTCGACCAGGTCATCCGGAGCGCCAAGGAAGCCTCCGACGAGGGCCGACCCGCTCACAAGAAGGACTGAGGACATGAACTACTACATCCCGCAGTGGGAGGAGCGTACGTCGTACGGCGTCCGCCGGATCGACCCCTACGCCAAGCTCTTCGAGGACCGGATCATCTACCTGGGCACCCCGATCAGCGACGATGTCGCCAACGCGGTCATCGCCCAGCTGCTCTGCCTGCAGTCGATGAACCCGGACCAGGACATCTCGATCTACATCAACAGCCCCGGTGGCTCGTTCACGGCCTGCACCGCGATCTACGACACGATGCAGTTCATCAAGCCGGACGTGCAGACCGTCTGCATCGGTCAGGCCGCCTCGGCCGCCGCGATCCTGCTCGGCGCTGGTGCCCACGGCAAGCGGATGGCGCTGCCCAACAGCCGCATCCTGATCCACCAGCCGTACACCGAGGGCACCTTCGGCCAGACCTCCGACATCGAGATCCAGGCCAACGAGATCCTGCGGATGCGTGAGCTGCTCGAGAAGATGATCGCCGACCACAGCGGCAAGTCGATGGACGAGGTCAGCCACGACATCGAGCGCGACAAGATCCTCACCGCCGCCCAGGCGGTCGAGTACGGCCTGATCGACTCGGTGCTCGAGTCGCTCAAGACGCCGGCGCTCGTTTGACCATCGGGCCCCGCGCCGCTCCCACATCGAAGGCGCGGCGCGGGGTACCGTCAGTAATTATTCGGACCTAGCAGCACAAGTCGGGGAAGGAAGGCCACTCGTGGCACGCATCGGCGACGGAGGTGACCTGCTGAAGTGCTCCTTCTGCGGGAAGAGCCAGAAGCAGGTCAAGAAGCTCATCGCGGGTCCCGGCGTCTACATCTGCGACGAGTGCATCGACCTCTGCAACGAGATCATCGAGGAGGAGCTCAACGAGGGCTCCGAGGTGGAGATCGCCGACCTCCCCAAGCCGAAGGAGATCTTCGACTTCCTCAACTCCTACGTCATCGGCCAGGAGCAGGCGAAGAAGTCGCTGGCGGTGGCGGTCTACAACCACTACAAGCGCGTCCAGGCCGGCCTGCAGCCCGGCGGCCCGCAGGGCCCCGGCAAGCACGCCAAGGAGGAGCAGGTCGAGGTCGCCAAGTCCAACATCTTGGTGATCGGCCCGACCGGCTGCGGCAAGACCTACCTGGCGCAGACGCTGGCCCGGATGCTCAACGTCCCGTTCGCGATCGCGGACGCCACCGCGCTGACCGAGGCCGGCTACGTCGGTGAGGACGTCGAGAACATCCTCCTCAAGCTGATCCAGGCCGCGGACTACGACGTCAAGAAGGCCGAGACCGGCATCATCTACATCGACGAGATCGACAAGGTGGCCCGCAAGGCGGAGAACCCCTCGATCACGCGCGACGTCTCCGGTGAGGGCGTGCAGCAGGCGCTGCTGAAGATCATCGAGGGCACCACCGCCTCGGTGCCGCCGCAGGGCGGCCGCAAGCACCCGCACCAGGAGTTCATCCAGATCGACACCACCAACATCCTCTTCGTGGTGGGTGGCGCGTTCGCCGGTCTGGAGCACATCATCGAGCAGCGGGTCGGCAAGAAGACCCTCGGCTTCACCGCCGAGGTGCGCGGCAAGGCCGAGAAGGAGTCCGAGGACCTGCTGAAGCTGGTCCGTCCCGAGGACCTCACCAAGTTCGGGCTGATCCCGGAGTTCATCGGCCGGCTGCCGCTGATCGCGAGCGTCGAGAAGCTCGACCAGGCCGCGCTCGTTCAGATCCTGACCGAGCCGCGCAACGCGCTGGTCAAGCAGTATCAGAAGCTCTTCGACCTCGACGGCGTCGACCTCGAGTTCACCGAGGACGCGGTCACCGCCATCGCCGACAAGGCCCTGGAGCGTGGCACCGGTGCCCGCGGCCTGCGGGCGATCATCGAGGAGGTACTCCTCTACGTGATGTACGACGTGCCCTCCCGTGGCGACGTCGGCAAGGTGATCGTGACCCGCGAGGTGGTCGACGACGGCGAGATGCCGACCCTCGTGCCTCGCGAGAAGGAAACCAAGAAGAAGTCGGCCTAGTCCGAGAGACACGGCCTAGTCCGTTTGGGTCATTTTCGGCGCCCGGGTCGGTATCGGCCCGGGCGGTCCGACACAATACTCACTGATGATCATCTGTACCTTTCCAGCTCCGTCACTCGGTAGGGAAGTAGGCACGTGAGGTTCCAGAGGGGCCCGGTGATGGCCTACGCCGCCGTAGTGCTCATCGGCCTGCTCGTGGTCATCCAGACCCTCAGCCCGGACGTCTCCGCGCTGCACCGGGTGCCGCGTACGCTCTCGGGCCAAGCTGACTTCACCGTGATCCCGCCGGCGCCGTCTCCCGATGTCTCCGGGGTGTCGACGATCCCCAGCACCACGCCCGATGCGGACCGCGGGACCGACCGCGAGGACCCCGCACCGCCGAAGAGCCGCGAGGACGAGAAGCCGGACAAGGCGCCGTCCGCGCCCGCTGAGCAGCCCGACGCACAGCCCTCCGAGGAGCCGACGACGCCCGCCGACCCCGGTGAGGGCAACGGCAACGGCAACGGCAAGCCGCCCACGCTGGTCCCGTCCGTGGGGCCGATCCCGGGGATCATGGCGCCGCTGTTGTGGCCGTTCGTGGCCGAGGAGGACGCCCGCCCCGTCGACGAGGCCGTGCCGATGTTCCTGCGGCAGTTGATCGCTGCCGATGCCGGCGTCCCGGTCGAGGATCTTCCGCTGGAGGAGCCCAAGGAAGACCGGGAGACCGATGAGGCGACCGCGGAGTCGAAGGAGCCTGGCGCGGATTCGACCAAGGACGAGTCCGAGGCTCAACGAGTCATCGAGGACGCCTGCGAGCTCACCGCCGCGATCACCGAGGACGTGAAGACGCTGCCGGGAGCGAACGACGCTACCGAACCGGGGGCCACGCCCGAGTGCGACGAGGCGTGCGCTGAGCCGAAGACACCGGTAGGGTCGTCGCCCGCAGCCGAACCCGAGGTCACCACCGAATCCGCTGAGCCGTCCGACACTGAGCAGTCCGACGCTGAGACGACGGATACAGAGGAGCCGGAGCAGGAGCCGAAGGAAGGCAACAAGGACGACCAGACTTGTGCCGAGAAGTCGGTGCAGTAGGGATCACTCCGATGGCGACTGCACCACGCCAGAGTGACCGGCCGAGCGAGTCCCCCCGGGCGCTTGGCTGGAGTGAGGGACGAAGCAGGCCCCGGAACCGCATCGCGGTCCGGGGCCTGCTCCGTCGTTGGGCTCCGTCTGCCTGAGGCTCAGGCCTCCTCGGGAACCTCCGCAAGCTCAGCGCTGACGGAGATCTCGGTGGCGTTCTCATCGACGGTGAAGAAGAGGTCGCCGACGATGTTGCCGACCCGCTTGAGGTCCGGCGCGGCGGCCTCGGCGTCCTTGACCAGCTTGGCCGGGCCGGTGACCTCGGCCTTGGCCAGCGGGTGGCGCATCTTCACCTTCGCGGTCGACTTCGCGCCCCGGATCCCGGTCAGGGTCGCCGCGACGGCGTCGAGCGCCGCCGGGTCGGCGGCGGCAGCGGTGCCGAGCTCGAGCTCACGCGGCCACGAGGAGGTGTGGATGGAACCGGTCTGCCACCACGACCAGACCTCCTCGGTGACGTACGGCAGGAACGGGGCCAGCAGGCGCAGCTGGACGTGGAGAGCCGTGGCGAGAGTCGCGCGCGCGGACTCGGTGGCGAGACCGCCGTCCTCGTCGTAGGCACGCTCCTTGACCAGCTCGAGGTAGTCGTCGCAGAACTCCCAGAAGAACTTCTCCGAGGCCTCCAGCGCCGTGGAGTAGTCGTAGGCCGTGAACGCGTCGGTCGCCTTGGTGATCGTCTCCTTGAGACGGGCCATCAGCGCGCAGTCGACCGGCTGGGTGATCGCGACCGGGTTCAGCGTGGTCGCGCCGACGTTGCCGAGGACGAACTTGGAGGCGTTGAGGATCTTCATCGCCAGGCGGCGACCGACCTTCATCTGGGTCTCGTCGAACGGCGAGTCCATGCCCGGGCGGGTCAGCGCGGCACGCCAGCGAACCGCGTCGGCGCCGAACTTCTCGAGGATCTCGGTCGGAACGACGACGTTGCCCTTCGACTTCGACATCTTCTTGCGGTCGGGGTCGAGGATCCAGCCGGCGATCATCGCGTGGCTCCACGGGACGGTGCCGTCCTCGAGGTGGGCGCGGACGATGCGGCCGAAGAGCCAGGTGCGGATGATCTCGTGGCTCTGGGTGCACAGGTCCATCGGGTAGACCCGGCTGAACAGGTCGGGATCGGCTTCCCAGCCGCCCGCGATCTGCGGGGTCAGCGAGGAGGTCGCCCAGGTGTCCATGACGTCCGGGTCGCCCTGGAAGCCGCCGGGCTTGCCGCGCTGCGCCTCCTCGTAGCCGGCCGGGACATCCGTGGACGGGTCGATCGGGAGCTGGTCCTCGCTCGGCAGCAGCGGCTTGTCGTAGTCCGGGTTGCCCTCGGCGTCGAGTGCGTACCAGACCGGGAACGGGATGCCGAAGAAGCGCTGGCGGGAGATCAGCCAGTCGCCGTTGAGGCCGCCGACCCAGTTGTCGTAGCGGTGGCGCATGTGCTCGGGCAGCCAGGTCAGGTCGCCGCCGCGGGACAGCAGCTGCTCACGCAGCTCGGGGTTGCGGCCACCGTTGGTGATGTACCACTGCCTGCTGGCGACGATCTCGAGCGGCTTGTCGCCCCGCTCGTAGAAGTTGGCCATCCGCTGGGTCTTCTTCGGCTCGCCGTCGAGGTCACCGGACTCGCGGATCATCGCGACGACGGCCTCGCGGGCCGAGTGGACGGTCTTGCCCTTCAGCTCCTCGTACGCCGAGACCCCTGCCTCGGAGGTGATCCACTCCGGGGTCTCGCGGGAGAAGCGGCCGTCGCGGCCGATCAGGGCGCGGGCGGGAAGGTTGAGCTCACGCCACCACTGGACGTCGGTGAGGTCACCCCAGGTGCAGGACATCGCGATGCCGGCGCCCTTGTCCATCTCGGCGGCCTCGTGAGGCAGGACCGGGATCTCGACGCCGAAGATCGGGCTGGTGACGGTGCTGCCGAACAGGTCCTTGTAGCGGTCGTCGTCGGGGTGCGCGATCAGCGCGACGACGCTCGGGATCAGCTCGGGGCGGGTGGTCTCGATGTGGACCGGGGTGCCGTCAGTGCGGTGGAACGCGACACGGTGGAAGAAGCCGGGGTAGTCCTTCGCCTCCAGCTCAGCCTGGGCGACGGCGGTCTGGAAGGTGACGTCCCACAGGGTCGGCGCCTCCTGCAGGTAGGCCTCGCCGCGGGCCAGGTTGCGCAGGAACGCCTTCTGCGAGGCGGTCTGGGAGACCTTGCCGATGGTCGTGTACTGCTGGTCCCAGTCGAAGGAGAGACCCAGGGTGCGCCACAGGTCCTCGAAGACCTTCTCGTCCTCGACGACCAGTTGGTTGCACAGCTCGACGAAGTTGGGCCGGCTGATCGAGATCTGGCGCTTCGGGTCCGGCTTCTCCGGCGGGGTGAAGTCGGGGTCGTAGGGGAGGCTCGGGTCGCAGCGGACGCCGAAGTAGTTCTGGACCCGGCGCTCGGTCGGCAGACCGTTGTCGTCCCAGCCGATCGGGTAGAAGACCGACTTGCCGTTCATCCGCTGGAAGCGGGCGATCAGGTCGGGGTGGGTGTAGGAGAAGACGTGGCCGACGTGCAGGCTGCCGGAGACGGTCGGCGGCGGGGTGTCGATCGAGTAGACGTTCTCGCGCGGCTGGGTGCGGTCGAAGGCGTAGGTCTTCTCGTTCTTCCACTGCTCGGCCCACTTGGCCTCCAGACCCTCGAGGACCGGCTTGTCCGGTACGGCGACTACGCGCTGCTCAGCGGGCGTAGTCGTCTCCGGTGCGGTCTGCGTGGGCGTGGTCTCAGTCATGGGACCAAATCCTATGGGCGCGCGGTGGCTGGCGCGAAACCGGTTGAGACCGGCGTTGCACACTCGCCATGCTTCGGTCATGGGCACCATCGACTTCTTCACCGACCCAGCCGAGTTCCTCGCCATCGCGAAGGACTACCTCGCCGCGGAGTCGGTGACCGCCAACGTGGTCGCCACCAACGCGGAGAAGGCCACCCGGACGGCGCAGGAGGGGCCGTACCGCTGGTTCGCCGTCGCTCGCGAGGGTGACCGGGTCGTCGGCGCGGCGATGCGGACGGCCAACTTCGAGCCGTACCCGCTCTACGTCTGCCCGATGCCCGAACCGGCGGCGGTCGAGCTGGGGCGGGCGCTGCATGCGAGGGGCGAGTACGCCGGCGGGGCCAACGGCGCGCTCCCGGCGGCCCGGAGGGTGGCCGAGGAGACCGTCCGGCTCACGGGCGGGCGGGTGAGCGTCGCGATGGCGTCGCGTCTGCAGGAGCTCGGCACGCTGGTGATGCCGTCCGGTGTGCCCGGGCACGCCCGCCCGGCGACGTACGACGACCTCGAGCTGTGCCGGGAGTGGCTGGCCGACTTCGGGCACGCGGCCCGGGAGCAGTCCTCGAACAAGGCGTACGCCCACGAGCACGCTGCGGTCGGCGAGGACGAGGTGCGGCGCCGGATCGAGGAGTTCCTGCTGCTGTGGGAGGTCGACGGTGAGGTCGTGTCCTTGGTCGGCGCGACCCTGCCGGCGCACGGCGTGGTCCGGATCGCGCCGGTCTACACACCGAAGGAGCAGCGGGGCCACGGCTACGGCACCGCGGTGACCGCCGAGGCCTCGCGCCTCCTCGGCGCCGACGGCACCCGGCTG
This sequence comes from Nocardioides sp. NPDC004968, assembly GCF_040608935.1. Classification (NCBI taxonomy): domain Bacteria; kingdom Bacillati; phylum Actinomycetota; class Actinomycetes; order Propionibacteriales; family Nocardioidaceae; genus Nocardioides; species Nocardioides sp. NPDC004968. Next base: position 65,717 of record NZ_JBEXJF010000025.1, on the reverse strand, counting down.
TGCCTGTTCACCGACGCCGACAACCCCGTCTCCAACCACGTCTACGCCAAGATCGGCTACCGCCCCGTCGTCGACATGGCCAACCACACGATCGTCCCTTGACCCGCCGACTCGGCGGGTCAGTCGACGGTGAAGCGGCGGCCGAGGTAGTGGTCGACGGCCGGCCAGATGTGGCCCTCCGACTCGGCGGCGTTGGTCCATTGCAGGGACCAGCCCTTGCCTGCGGCGGTGGTGATGTCGGCGGAGCGGCGGCCGCTGCTGCTCTGCTTGAGGTGGAGGGCGCGGATCTGGTCCCAGGGAACGTAGGCGGCGTTGGAGGCGGTGGCCAGCTCGGCTGGTGACCTGTCCAGGGCGCGCTGGATCAGCTTCCGGCCGGGCGAGCCGGAGGTCACCGTGGCCAGGCCGGTGGCGAGGCGGTCGGAGCCGGTGGGCTTGAGCAGCATCAGGCCTGTTTCGGTCACCAGGAGCGTACGGAAGCCGTCGCCGGAGATGGGGGCCAAGGCGCCGATGTAGCCGTCGGGCGGCGTCGGGGCCGGCGCGGCGTCAGGGCCCGCCTGCGTCTCGGCGTCGACCTGCGCGTCGAGCTGGTGCACCCAGGCGCGCAGCGCGGCGGCGTAGCCGGGGGAGCCGAGGGCCTCGTAGGCGAGCTCCTCGGGGTCGACCTCCTGGCCGGCGATGTCGACCAGCCGCCATGGACCGGCCCAGCTGAGCTCGTAGCGTGCCTTGTCCTCGCCGACCAGCTCGTGGGCGATGGCGGCGCCGAGGAGCCGGGCGATGACCTTTCGTTTCGCTTCGTCGGCCTCGTTGCCAGCCGCCTCGGGGGTCGTGGACTCGATGTCGACCAGGTCCAGGAGCGTGTCGAGGTTGCCGGAGGCGATCAGGTCGAGAGCCCCGCGGACGGTGGCCGGCACGATCTGGTTCTCCTGCATCGCGTTCAGGAGCGTCTCGGCGTTGATCGCCGCGGCACGGGCACCGGCGACGCTCACGATCTCGGCCATCGGCGCCGGCGTCAGACCCGAGCCGGCGAACGTCTTGTCCTCGAGGGCGAGGAAGTTCTGGGACGGGTAGCGCAGAATGCTGGCGGCGTTGCCGGACTTGTCCGACTTGTCGTCCTCATCCGCGGAGGCCATCGACTCCAGCCGCTCGATCCGCTCCGACAGTGGTGGGTGGGAGTCGTAGGCCGACGTCTTCGCCTCGGGCGGCGCAGCGCTGATCCTGGCGAGCTCCTCGAGCCGCTCGGGGTCGCTCATCAGGTTGGTGAAGTTGTCGAAGAAGCGCGTCGGACGCAGGCCGTAGTGGGTGCCGGCCTCGACGTACTGCTCCAGATAGATGTGCCAGGCGGCGTCGAGCGCCGGGAGGGTGCGCAGCGTGGTGGCCGCGGTCCGCGGCCCGGCGACCGTCGCGCTGAGCCGGTCGGCGTCGACCTCATGGGCGTGCGCGAGCGGGCGGGTCAGGGAGAAGAAGAGACGGGCGTACGTCCGGAACGGCCGCTTCACCAGTGGGTTGGAGAGGCTCGCGGCGACCTCTGCGATCGCCAGCCGGCTCCGGTGGATCAGGGCGCCGAGCCGGGTGTGGCTGGTGCTGTGGTGGCCGAGCTCGTGGGCGAGCAACGCGTGAAGCTGGTTGCGGGAGAGGCCCTGGAGGAGGGGTACGCCGAGGAACATGCGCCGGGTGCCGGTCCTGAGCCCGAGGAGGCTGGTCTCCTCGCTGACCGCCGCGTTGACCTCCGGCACCAACCGGATCTCGTCGGGCGCGCGGGTCCCGGCGGTGGCGGCCAGCGCGCGGACCTCGGCCCACAGCCCGGGCTGTTCCTGCTCGGTGAGGACGAGCCCGCCGAGGTCGCTCGAGGTCCTGACGCGCCGCCGTGGGGCCATCTGCTGACCGACCAGCGCGAAGGCAGCCAGGACGTAGGCAACGGCCAGGAACGAGACCGCGAGAGCAGCCCGGAGCGTACGCATGAATGGTGGACCTTGTGGGGGGATGGGGTTCAGTCCGAGATGAGTGGGAGGGTAGCGGGTCTGGCAATTCGCTGGGAAGCGCCTACGCCATAGACTCGACCTGATGAGTGAGACTCCCGCGCCGCGTCTGGCGGCCACGATCGAGGAGGTCTGGGAAGCGCTGCAGTCGCGCTGGCCCGAGACCCGGCTCGAGCCTTCCCTGGACCGGATCCGCGCCCTGCTCGAGATCCTCGGTGATCCGCAGAACGCGTTTCGGATCATCCAGCTGACCGGCACCAACGGCAAGACCTCCACCTCCCGGATGATCGACACGCTGCTGCGGTCCCTCGACCTGCGCGTGGGGCGGTTCACCTCGCCTCACGTGGAGCGGATCAACGAGCGGATCTCGATCGACGGCGAGCCCCTGACCGACGACGAGTTCGTGGCAGCGTTCAACGACGTCGCCCACTACCTCGGCATGGTCGACGACGACCAGCCGCACCCGCTGTCGTTCTTCGAGTCCATGGTGGGGATGGCCTACGCAAAGTTCGCCGAGGCCCCGGTCGACGTGGCCGTGGTCGAGGTCGGGCTGGGCGGTGGCTGGGACGCGACCAACGTCGCGAACGCCGACGTCGCCGTGGTGACCCCGATCGCGGTCGACCACGCGAAGTATCTCGGTGATACCCCGGTCGCCATCGCGCGCGAGAAGGCCGGGATCATCAAGCCGGACGCGGTCGCCGTGATCGCCGAGCAGTCCGTCGAGGTCGCCGCGGTGCTGGATCAGCACGCGGCGGAGGTCGGCGCCCGGCTGCTGTGGGAGGGCACCGACTTCGGGGTCGTCTCCCGCACCCCGGCGGTGGGCGGACAGATCCTCACGCTGCGCGGCCTGCGGGGGGAGTACGAGGACCTCTTCCTGCCCCTCTACGGCGCCCACCAGGCGCAGAACGCGGCGACGGCGCTGGCCGCGGTCGAGGCGTTCCTGGGAGACACCGTGCTGGCCGACGAGCTCGTGCGCGACGCGTTCGCCAAGGTCGACTCGCCGGCGCGGCTGGAGATCATGCGGTCGTCCCCGACGGTCCTGCTCGACGCCGCCCACAACCCGGCCGGTGCCGAGGCTACGGTCGCCGCGCTCGAGGACTCCTTCTCGTTCTCCGGTGTCGTCGGTGTCATCGGGGTGATGGGCGACAAGGACGTCGAGGGTCTGCTCGCCGTCTTCGAGCCCGTGCTCGAGCATCTCGTCGTCACCCAGAACTCCACCGAGCGAGCCCTTCCCGCGGTAGAGCTCGCCAAGATCGCCGTCGACCTCTACGGCGAGGAACGGGTCTCGGTGGTCCCGCGTCTCGCCGACGCCATCGACGCCGCGATCGGCCTCTCGGAGTCCTCCGGCGGCGGCTCGATCTCCGAGGGTGCGGTGCTGGTGACCGGCTCCGTGGTGACCGCCGGGGAGGCGCGTACGCTGCTGGGCTCGCGCGGCCCGGCCGCCCGGTCGGCTGCGACCGCGCGGGTCGTGCCGACCGCCGACCCGGAGCTGGAGGCCTACCTGGAGGCGGACGCAGATGACGAGTGAGCGGGAGAAGTCGCCGCGGCGCGGGATGTGCGCCGCGATCATCTCGATGGAGGGACTCGCGGTCGCGCTGGCCGCACCCGTGATGATCTCGATCGGCGGGGTATCCGCTGGGCTGGCGCTCCCGCTGGGCCTCGGGTTCTTCGTGGCCTGCATCGTGGTGGCCGGGCTGCTGCGCCGGCCCTGGGCCTACTGGCTCGGCTGGGCGCTGCAGGTCGTCGCGATCGGGATGGGCTTCCTGATCTCGATCATGTTCGTCGTCGGCGTGATCTTCGCGGTCCTGTGGGGCATGGCCGACATCCTCGGTCGCAAGATCGAGAGCGAACGGGCCGCGGCCTTCGAGGCATTCGACCGGATCGCCGCCGAGGAAGACACTCAGGAAAGCGCCGGGGAAGAGGCAGAGCCCAGGTAGGTTGGCTGCCGTGGAGGAGCGCGACGAGCTTCAGATGGCGACCGACGACGAGACCGCGACCGACTGGGCGCTGTGCCCGGCGTGCGGGAACGCGCTGGTGCTGCGGCGGCCGCGGACGCGTACGGCCCACTACGCGCACAAGGCCGGGGAGTCATGCCGGCTGATGGGCGCGCAGCTGCGGCGTACCAGCTCCGGGTGGGCCGTCGGCGGTGGCGAGGACGACCCCGACAGCCTCGAGAACCTCTTCGACCTGATCGAGGACGAGGCGCCCGGGCGCTAGGCCCCGAGCGCGCCGGTGACCGCGGCGAGCGCCTGATCGAGCTCCGCGTCGGTCACTCCGCCGAAGCCGATCACCAGGCCGGTCAGGCCGCTGGAGCGGGCGTAGGTGGAGAGCAGGTTGATCTCGAAGCCGGCCGCTCGGGCGGCGTCGCGGGCTCGGCGCGCATCCGTCTCGGGCAGCAGCCAGGTGGAGTACATCCCGGCGAGCGGGCCGGCGAGCGTGGCGTACGGGCTCATCGCCTCGGCCACCCTCGGGGCGCGCTCGGCGTAGACGCGGCGGGCGGAGCGTACGGCCCTGTCCAGCCAGCCGTCGCGAAGCAACGTCAGCAGTGCGCGCTGCGAGGGCCAGGCGGCGCCGGCGTGGGTGATGGTGCGGCGGTGCAGGATCAGCTCGTGCAGGTCGGGCGGCGCGACCAGCCAGCCGAGACGGAGCGTCGGGACCACCGACTTCGCCGCGGTGCCGAGATAGACCACCCGGCCGCGGTCCAGCCGCGCCATCGCGGGCACCGGCGCGACGTCGTAGCGGAACTCCGAGTCGTAGTCGTCCTCGATCACCACCGCGTCCGCCCGTCGGGCGGCCTCCAGGAGGGCCAGCCGGTCGGCCGCCGGCATGACGCGTCCCAGCGGGTGCTGATGCGCCGGAGTGACGTACGCAGCCACCGCATCACCCAGGTCGCCGACCGTCTCCACGGCGGGCAGGTCGATGACCTCGCGTCCGTAGGTGAGCACCGTCTCGGCCGCGGCCCGGTATCCCGGGTCCTCGACCGCCACCGGCCCGGGCCGCAGCTCGGGGAGCAGCGCGCGGAGCCCGTCGGTGGTGCCCGCGGTCACGATGATCTCGTCCGGATGGAGATCCAGGCCGCGGGTGCGTCCGAGTCTCGCTGCCAGCGCCTCGCGCAGCTCGAGCAGCCCACGCGGATCGTCGTAGCCACTCGGGGGAGCGGCCACCGAGACCTCCCGCCACGCCCGCCGCCACCCCGGCTCCAATCGCGTGTCGAAGAACGGCGTGCCCGTGTCCAGCCGAGACGTCAGCCCGGTCGGCCGAGACGTCGGCCGCGTCGGCCGAGTGGTCACCGGCGGTGCTGTTGCGGTCGTCGTGGTGCGGCTCGCGGTGACGTACGTCCCGGACCCGCGGCGCGCCTCGAGCCAGCCCTCAGCGGTGAGCTGGTCGTAGGCCTGCTCGGTCACCGCGCGCGAGACGCCCAGGTCTGCCGCGAGCGCACGGCTCGAAGGCAGCCGGTCGCCGGTCCCGAGGGTGCCGGCGAGGACCAGGGCGCGGACCTGGCCGGCGAGCTGGGCGGGGAGCGGCTCGGCGGAGGTGCGGTCGAGGGTCACGGGGAGCATGGGTCGAATGGCCTGTCGGAGTGGGTCTGAATTGGCCCGTGCGTGCAGGCCACTTCGCTACCAGGATGGTGCCATGAGCACGACGTTGTCACCCACCCCACGCACCCGAGTCAGTCGCGGGAAGAACCGCGCCGTCCCCGACCGCGAGCGCTTGCACACCTTCCTCGGTGAGGCGCTCATCGCCCACCTGGGCGTCACCGTCGGGTCGGGCGAGGAGGCTCACCCGGTCGTCCTGCCCACGGCGTACGGCTTCGATCTCGACGGCCCTGACGCAGGCGGGTCGCTCTACCTGCACGGCTCGGTGGCAGCTGGCTGGCTCGTGCGGGCGCTGGAGCGCGACGTGTGCGTCACGATCACCGAGCTCGACGGCCTGGTCGCGGCACGGAGCGGGTTCCACCACTCGATGAACTACCGCTCGGCCGTGGTCATCGGCCGCGCACGCCTGGTCGAGGACCCGGAGGAGCGCGAGCGCGCCCTCGCGCTGGTCGTCGACCAGATGATCCCCGGCCGCTGGGAGACCCTGCGTCCAGCCACCCGCAAGGAACTCGCCGCGACCGCCGTGCTCGCCCTGCCGCTCGCTGAGGCGTCGATGAAGGCGCGCGCCGAGGGGCCGGTCGACGACCCCGACGACATCGAGGCCGGGACCTGGGCCGGGGTCATCCCGATCCACCGCGTCGCCGGCGCCCCGGTCACCGCCGAGGACGCGACCGGACCGGTGCCGGAGGACGTCGTACGCCGCGCCGCCGGGCTGAACCTTCGTCAAGGCGATGTCCTGAGCTTGTCGAAGGGTATGTAGCCGAAGGGTCACATCCCGTGCGGAGTTCCGCTGGGGATGTGACCCTTGACCTGCATACCTTGATGAAGGAACCGGCAAACGCTCAGCTGAGCCCGGCGCGCCGCAGGGCGTCGGCCATGGCGCTGTTGGCCGGGGCGGAGGAGCCGCGCCCGCCGCCCTGTCCACCCTGGCCGCCACGGTTGCCACTGGGCCGCCCGCCGCCGCTCTTGCCGCCGCCCTTGGGTCCGCCCTTGCCCTGGCCCCGCTGGCCACCGGGGCGGCCGGAGCGGTCGCCGGACTCGCCCTTGGCGGGAGCACCCGCGGGAGCGTCGTCGTTGAGCCGGAGGGTGAGCGAGATCCGCTTGCGGGCCTCGTCGACCTCCTGGACCTTGACGCGCACCACGTCACCGGAGCGGACGACGTCGCGCGGGTCCTCGACGAACTTGTCCGACATCGCGGAGATGTGGACCAGGCCGTCCTGGTGGACGCCGATGTCGACGAAGGCGCCGAAAGCGGCCACGTTGGTGACGGTGCCCTCCAGGACCATGCCGGGACGCAGGTCGGCGATCACATGCACCGACTCGGAGAAGGTCGCCGTGCGGAACTCCGGACGCGGGTCGCGTCCGGGCTTCTCGAGCTCGGCGAGGATGTCGGTGACGGTCGGCAGGCCGAACTTCTCGTCGACGAACTCCGACGGCTTCAGCGACTTCAGCGCGGAGGTGTTGCCGATCAGCGACCCGATGTCCGCCGACGCCTTGTCCAGGATCCGGTTGACCACCGGATAGGCCTCCGGGTGGACGCCGGACATGTCGAGCGGGTCGTCGCCGCCGCGGATCCGGAGGAACCCGGCCGCCTGCTCGAACGCCTTCGGGCCGAGGCGCGCCACCTTGGTGAGCTCGCGGCGGGTGCGGAAGGGGCCGTTGGAGTCGCGGTGCGCGACGATCGCCGAGGCGAGCGACTCGGTGATCCCCGAGACCCGGCGCAGCAGGGGAGCCGAGGCGGTGTTGAGGTCGACGCCGACGCCGTTCACGCAGTCCTCGACGACGGCGTCCAGAGACTTGGAGAGGCCGTATTCGGGCAGGTCGTGCTGGTACTGCCCGACGCCGATCGACTTCGGCTCGATCTTCACCAGCTCGGCCAGCGGGTCCTGAAGACGGCGCGCGATCGACACCGCCCCACGGATCGACACGTCGAGCTCCGGAAGCTCGGCGGAGGCGTAGGCCGAGGCGGAGTAGACCGAGGCGCCGGCCTCGGAGACCATCACCTTGGTCATCTTCAGGTCCGGCAGCAGCTTGAGCAGGTCGGCGGCGAGCTTGTCGGTCTCGCGCGAGGCGGTGCCGTTGCCGATCGCGATCAGGTCGACGGAGTGCTTCTTCGCCAGCTTGGCCAGCGTCGCCAGGGATCCGTCCCAGTCGCGCCGCGGCTCGTGCGGGTAGACCGTCGAGGTGTCGACCACCTTGCCGGTCGCGTCCACGACGGCCACCTTCACGCCCGTCCGGATGCCGGGGTCGAGGCCCATCGTCGCCCGGGTGCCGGCCGGCGCGGCCAGCAGCAGGTCGCGCAGGTTGTCGGCGAAGACCGCGATCGCGGCCTCCTCGGCGGCGGTGCGGATCCGGGTGCGCATGTCGAGCTCGAGGCGGAAGAGGATTCGCGTACGCCATGCCCACCGCACCGTCTCGGCCAGCCACTTGTCTGCCGGACGGCCGGAGTCGACGATCCCGAAACGAGCAGCGATCGAGCGCTCGTAGTCGGTCACCTCGCCTGGCTCCGGCTCCTCGGCGTAGGGGGAGAGGGTGACGTCGAGAACCTCCTCCTTCTCCGCGCGCAGGACGGCCAGGGTGCGGTGCGACGGAAGCGAAGCGTACGCCTCGGAGAACTCGAAGTAGTCGGAGAACTTCGCCGCCGCCGGATCGTTCTCGCGACCTTCCCGGACGCGGGTGACCAGCCGGCCGGCGGTCCACATCCGCTCCCGCAGCGTGCCGATCAGGTCGGCGTCCTCGCCGAACCGCTCGACCAGGATCGCGCGGGCCCCGTCGAGCGCGGCCTTCAGGTCGGGGACGTTCTCGCCGAGGAAGCCCTCGGCCACCACGGTCGGGTCCAGCGAGGGGTCGGCCAGCAGCCCGTCGGCCAGCGGCTCGAGCCCGTTCTCGCGGGCGATCATCGCCTTGGTGCGCCGCTTCGGCTTGAACGGCAGGTAGATGTCCTCCAGCCGCGCCTTGGTGTCGGCGGCGAGGATCGAGGCCTGCAGTTCCGGGGTGAGCTTGTCCTGCTTCGCGATCTCGGCGAGCACGGCGGCACGCCGCTCCTCCAGGTCGCGCAGGTAGCCGAGTCGCTCCTCCAACGTACGCAGCTGGGCGTCGTCGAGGCCGCCGGTCACCTCCTTGCGGTAGCGCGCGATGAACGGCACCGTCGAGCCCTCGTCGAGCAGGGCGACCGCTGCGGTCACCTGCGCCGGGCGCACCCCGAGATCTTCGGCGATGCGGGCCGGGATGGCGGCCATCGAGTCTGCGAGCGTCGGAGCTGATGGGGTTGTCGTCACGGGGCGCCATCCTGCCGCATCCCACCGACATGATCTCAACGTGGCCGACAGGTGCACGGCGGCGACCGGCCCGAACGTGCCCGGACGGGCCCTCCCCGATACGCTCGGCCCCATGACGCAGCGCACGTTCGTGATCCTGAAGCCCGACGCCGTCCGCCGGGGCCTGGTGGGGGAGATCCTGTCCCGCTACGAGGCCAAGGGCCTCTCGATCGTGAAACTGGAGCACCGCACCATCGACGCCGGCATGGCCGACGAGCACTACGCCGAGCACGTCGAGCAGCCGTGGTATCCGCCGCTGCGTGACTTCGTCACCTCCGGCCCGCTCGTCGCCGCCGTCCTCGAGGGCGACGAGGCGATCGAGGTCGTCCGCGCGCTCAACGGTGCCACCGACGGCCGCAAGGCCGCCCCGGGCACCATCCGCGGCGACTTCTCCCTCTCCAACCGCGAGAACCTCGTCCACGGCTCCGACTCGTCCGAGTCGGCCGACCGCGAGATCAAGCTCTGGTTCGGCGCCTGAGACGAGGGAAAAAGCCTGACCCGAGATCGCGCCGGTACCTCTACCGGCGCGATCTCTCATTCGCCCTGGAGGCCGCTTTCGCGGGCCTCTGTGAGCCGTTCCGCAACGCCCGGTGAACGCAGGCATCCCCTGGTTCGGCGGCGTGGATGCACCCCGTATCGTTGCGGTTTCGGCGAGCCTCTCCGGATTGAGGCTCGGACCTTCGTAGCCTCGTCGGGAGGCCCGCATCCTGCAGCACAGATCCCCGACGCGGCGCCCCGGGAACGCGAGGACGCATGGCGAGCATCATTGGACGTGACATGGCGGTGGACCTCGGCACCGCAAACACACTCGTCTACGTCCGCGGCAAGGGTGTCCTTGTCGATGAGCCGAGTGTGGTCGCGCTCAACAAGAACACCGGCGAGATGGTCGCCGTCGGCCATGAGGCCAAGAAGATGCTGGGACGTACGCCCGACGACATCGTCGCGCTGCGGCCGCTGAAGGACGGCGTGATCGCCGACTTCGAGGCGACCGAGCAGATGCTCCGCTACTTCATCCATCAGGTGCACCGCCGCCGCTACTTCGCCAAGCCGCGGATGGTCATCTGCGTCCCGTCCGGGATCACCGCGGTCGAGATCCGCGCGGTGAAGGAGGCGGGCTACCAGTCAGGTGCCCGGATGGTGAACATCATCGAGGAGCCGATGGCAGCCGCGATCGGCGCCGGGCTCCCGGTGCACCTGCCGACCGGCAACATGGTCGTCGACATCGGCGGCGGCACCACCGAGGTCGCGGTGATCAGCCTCGGCGGCATCGTCACCTCGCAGTCGATCAGGACCGCCGGCCACCAGCTCGACAACGCGATCATGACCTGGCTGAAGAAGGAGCACGCGCTGCTCCTGGGCGAGCGCACCGCCGAAGAGGTCAAGATGACCCTCGGTTCGGTCTGGCCGCTGCCCAACGAGCCCGAGGCCGAGATCAGGGGACGAGACCTGGTCAGCGGGCTGCCGCGCACCGTGACCGTCTCGAGCGCCGAGGTGCGCAAGGCGATCGAGGAGCCGCTGCACGACATCTTCGACGCGGTCCGGTCCACCCTCGACCAGACGCCGCCCGAGCTGGCCGGCGACATCATGGACCGCGGCATCGTGCTGACCGGCGGCGGCGCCCTCCTTCGCGGGCTCGACGAGCGCCTGCGCCACGAGACCGGCATGCCCGTCCACGTCGCCGAGTCCCCGCTGACCTCGGTCGCGATGGGCGCCGGCCGCTGCGTCGAGGACTACGACGTGCTCCGCCCCGTCCTGGTCAACGAGAACAGGAGATGGTGACGTGTCGTTGCTGAGCCCCCGCCCCAGCGAACGTCTGCGCAAAGGGCTGGAACAACGCAAAGGCCCCAAACCCATGGTCCGTAAGCCGCGGGAGAGGCTCAACCGCCGCGGCAGCCTCGAGACCAAGGCCGGCGGCGGTGGTCCGAAACGCTCCTGGCTGATCGCGCTCATCCTGTGCTGCGCGACGCTGGCCACACTCGACCAGACCCCCGTCCTCGAGCCGGCCCGCGCCGCCGTCGGTGAGGTGATGTCCCCGCTGGAGACCGGCGCGGCGCTGGTGGCCCGCCCGTTCACCGACATCCCGGAGTGGTTCGACACCCGCGACGAGCTGCGCGACCGGGTCGCGAAGCTCGAGGCCGAGAACTCCACCCTGCGCCGCCAGGTCGAGGTCACCGACTACGGCCGTGCCAAGCTCGCCGAGTACGAGTCGATCACCCGCGCTGCCGAGGACCTCGGCTACGCCATGGTGCCGGCGAGGGTCACCGCCTACGGCCCCGCCCAGACCTTCAACCGCACCGTCACCATCGACGCCGGCAGTGCCGCCGGGATCAGGTCCGACATGTCGGTCGTGACCGGCGATGGCCTGGTCGGCCGGGTGCTGCGGGTCACCAAGACCTCGGCGACGGTCCTGCTGATCGTCGATGCCGCCTCGGTCGTCGGCGGCCGCGTCGGCGGTGCCGACCGCGGCGACAAGAAGTCCGGCCAGGTCGGCATGGTCCGGGGCTCCGGCGCGGTCGCCGGAGGCGCCAACGCCGGTCTGCTGACCCTCGACCTCGTCGACCGGTCCACCACCCCGCTCAAGGGCGACACGGTCATCACCTGGGGTGATGGCCGGGCCGCTCCGTACGTCTCCGGGCTGCCGATCGGCGAGGTGACCGACAGCACCGAGAGCGTGCGTGACTCCTCGCAGACGGTCCGGATCAAGCCGTACGTCGACTTCGGCTCGCTCGACGTCGTCGGTGTGGTGGTGCCCAACGACACCATGAGCGACCGCGCCGTCATCACACCGGAAGGGGAGCTGCGATGACTGACATGCAAGCCCGTGCCTCAGGCGCCGCTCCGGTGCTGCGCAACGTGCTGGTCGGCATGCTGGTCGTCATCGCGGTCGTCCTCCAGTTGAGCGTGGCGCCGGCCTTCGCCATCCGCGGGATCACCCCCGACCTGGCGCTCCTGGTCGTCATCGCGGTCGCGCTCACCCGTGGCGGGCAGGCCGGCCTCGTGACCGGGTTCGCCGCCGGCGTGCTCCTCGATCTGGCGCCGCCCGCCGATCACACCGCGGGCCGCTGGGCGCTGGCGCTGCTGATCGTCGGCTACGTCGCCGGCCGTGTCCGCGAAGGCAGCATCGACGAGGGCAGCATCCACGGCGGCCGGGGCCGTCCCAACGCGATGACCGTGATGGCCACGGTGGCCACCTGCGCGTTCATCGGGGTCAGCATCTTCGCGGTCAGCGGCCTGATTCTCGGTGAGGCGCCGCTGACGCTGCTGCCGACCGTGGCGATCAGCGTGGGCTACGACCTGCTGCTGGCGCCGTTGCTGATCCCGGCATTGCTGTGGCTGATCGGCAAGGGGGACATCTGACATGGCGGCGAGCCGACTCTCCACCGCGCAGGTCAGCCGGTTGCGGCTGATCGTGATCCAGGCGCTCGTCTTCTCGCTGCTGGCCACGCTCGGGGTCAGGCTCTTCTACCTGCAGGTACGCCACGGCGACGCCTATCAGGCAGCCGCGGCCTCGCAGTCCAAGCGCGAGATCGTGCGCCAGCCGGTGCGCGGCATCATCGTCGACGCCCAGGGCCGGCCGCTGGTGACCAACCGCTCCGCCTGGGTGGTCAGCCTCGACCAGGGCGTGCTCGACGGGCTCGACGACGACGACAGGAAGACGCTGATGGCCCGCGTCGCCAAGGCCGTCGAGGTGTCCCCGAAGAAGCAGAACGAGGCGATCGCCAACTGGTCCGGCACCCGCTACCAGCCGGTCCCGATCGCCACCGACGTCTCCGAGTCGACCGCGCTGCGCATCCTCGAGCAGCCCGAGGACTTCCCCGGGGTGGTCGCGGAGAAGCAGACGCTGCGCTCCTACCCGAGCCCCTTCGGCATCAACGCCGCCGGCGTGCTCGGCTATCTCTCCCCGATCACCGAGGACGAGAACGACAACGCCAAGGAGCGTGGCGACGAGTCGCTCAACATCACCTCGATGGTGGGTCGCTCCGGTGTCGAGAAGGAGTACGACCAGTGGCTGCGCGGGATGCCCGGCTACGACACCGTCACCGTCGACTCGCTCGGCCGAGAGATCGGGCGCGGCGACTCGGTCGCCTCCCAGCCCGGCGACACGCTGGTGACCAGCATCGACGCCAAGGTGCAGGGCCGTGCCGAGAAGCTGCTCGCCGAGTCGATCGAGACCGCGCGCAACACGTTCGACAAGATCTCCGGCCGCAACTTCGAGGCCGACTCTGGCTCGGTCGTTGTCATGGAGGCGCAGACCGGCCGACTGGTCGCGATGGCCAACCAGCCGACGTACGACCCCGAGGAGTGGGTCGGCGGGATCACCCAGAAGCAGCTCGACAGGCTCTACTCCGAGAAGGCGGGCTACCCGCTGCTGCCACGGGCGACGCAGGGTCAGTTCGCGCCGGGTTCGACGTGGAAGCCGTTCATGACGGTCGGCGCGCTCAACAACGGCTACAGCCGCGACACCCTGCTCAACTGTTCCAGCGGGCTCCAGGTGGGCAACCGGGTGTTCAAGAACTACGAGTCGGGCGCCTACGGGTTCATCGACTTCGCCAAGGCGCTCCAGGTCTCCTGCAACACGTTCTTCTACCAGGTCGGGGTCCACTACTGGCAGAAGTACGGCGCCAACCCCGCCGACGTCAACGCCAAGGACCCGCTGGTGGAGACCGCCAAGGCCTTTGGCTTCGGCAAGCGCACCGGCATCGACCTGCCGGGGGAGTCGACGGGCCGGATCGCGGACCGGAAGTGGAAGGCCGAGTACTACCAGGCCATGAAGGGCTACTACTGCCGGATGGACGAGAAGAAGAACGCCCCCACCGACTTCCTGCAGCTCTTCGCCCACGAGTTCTGCATCGAGGGCAACTACTACCGCACCGGCGACGCGGTGAACTTCTCCATCGGCCAGGGCGACACCATGGTCACCCCGATCCAGCTCGCTCGGGCCTACGCGTCCCTGGCCAACGGCGGCACCCTCTACGAGCCCAGGATCGGGAAGGCGGTCGTCAGCGGCGACGGGACGGTGGTCGAGAAGATCGATCCCAAGGTCGCCGGCAAGGTGAAGATGTCGGCCAAGAGCATCGACTACGTCAACGAGGCGCTGCTCGGCACTCCCCAGTCGGGCTCCCTGGCCTGGAAGTTCGGCGGGTTCCCGCTCGACGAGGTGAAGGTGCGCGGCAAGACCGGCACCGCCGAGGTCACTGGCAAGCAGACGACCGGCTGGGTCGCGACGTACAACAAGAAGTACGTAGTCATCATGACGATCTCCCAGGGCGGCACCGGCTCGGGCTCGGTGGGCGATGCCGTACGCAAGCTGTGGGAGACGCTCTACGGAGTCGAGGAGGGCGGTGCCGAGGTGCGGCCCGGCAAGGCCGCGATCCGGGGCATCGACCCGCCGAGGAACCTGCCCGCGTTCGGTGCCGACGGCTCGATCGTCGCCCCGAAGGACTGAGGGGTTGAGGGGCAGAGCATGAAGAACGACGTGATGGCCTTCGTACGCCGCATCGACCTGGTCCTCCTGGGTGCGGTGCTGGTCCTGGTGTCGCTCTCGGTGCTGCTGGTCTGGTCCGCGACCATCCACCGCGACGCGATCACCGGCGGAGACACCACCGCCTACCTGCGCAAACAGGCGATCAACGTGGCGGCCGGGCTGGTGCTGATGGTGGGCGTGGTCGCGACCAACCACCGCTGGGTCCGGCTCCTGACGCCCGTGGCCTACCTGGCCGCGGTGGTCGGGCTGGTGCTGGTGCTCGTGATGGGCTCCACGGTCAACGGCTCGAAGTCGTGGGTGAATCTCGGGCCGGTCCAGGTCCAGCCCTCGGAGCTGGCCAAGCTGGCCGTGGTCATCGCGATGGCGCTGGTCCTGGCCGAGCGCAGCGAGGGCCGCTGGCGGGCACGGGTGTCGCTGGGCGACGTGGTCGCGATGATCCTGGTCGCGGCGGTGCCGATCGTCCTGGTCCTGCTCCAGCCCGACCTCGGCACCACGCTGGTGCTCGGCGTGACGGTCTTCTGCGTCCTCGCGGCCGCGGGGACACCGCGGCGATGGCTGGCGCTGCTGGCGTTGACCGGTGTCGCGGGCGCCACGACGGTGGTCGCGACCGGGGTGCTGAAGCAGTACCAGATCAACCGGTTCATGGCGTTCACCGATCCGTCGCTGGATCCTCGCGGGGCCGGCTACAACGTCCAGCAGGCGCGGATCGCGATCGGCGACGGCGGTATCTTCGGGCAGGGTCTGTTCCAGGGCTCGCAGGCCCGTGCGGGCTTCGTCCCCGAGCAGCACACCGACTTCATCTTCACCGTCGTGGGGGAGGAGCTCGGGCTGGTCGGCTCGCTGGTGGTGATCGGGCTGTTCGGTGTCGTGCTGTGGCGCGGACTGCGGATCGCGGCGCGCACCGACGACCTCTTCGGGCGCGTGGCGGCAGCCGGGATCGTGTGCTGGCTCGGCATCCAGAGCTTCCAGAACATCGGGATGTGCCTGGGCATCATGCCGGTCACCGGGGTCCCGCTACCTTTGATTTCCTACGGCGGTTCCTCGATGATCGCGGCGCTGCTGGCAGTGGGTCTGCTGCTCGGCATCTCGGCCCGTTCGCGGCGCACCGGTCTGGACCGGTCCGGACCACTTCAGGACCTCCGCTCGCGTGATCGCCTGCAGGTTGCTGCAGTGCGAAAAGATGTCGCGTTTCATCGAAATTAAACTCGATTACGTTCCCTCCCGGTGCCCCACAGGGCATCTGTTACCCCTTGCAGCCCTCATCCCGAGGCTGCTTGACGACGGGAGCAGTAACCGTGAACAGACCCCACAAAAACCAGCGCCTCGGCGCACTGGCAGCAGCGACGGTCACCGCCGTCGGTGCGGCTACCACCATCCTGGCCATGTCCGGTCCCGCCGGCGCAGCAGACAGCCCGGCACCGCTGATCGGTGCCGAGAAGTCGACGGCCATCGACAACTCCTACATCGTCGTGATGAAGGGCAACGGTGCGGCGGCCAAGGCCAACGCCGCCGACGCCCGGGCGCTCGCCAAGGAGAAGGGTGGCTCGGTGAAGTACGCCTACGACAAGGCGGTCACCGGATTCTCCGCGACACTCGACGCCGACGCGCTCGACGCGCTCCGTAGCAACCCCGACGTGGACTACGTCGAGGCCAACCAGGTCGTCAAGGCCAGCGGCGACCAGGCCAACCCGACCTGGGGGCTCAACCGGATCGACCAGCGCAACCTGCCGCTGAACTCGAACTACCACTACGACTACACCGGCTCGGGTGTGAAGGCGTACATCATCGACACCGGCATCCGTTCCGCGCACGCGGACTTCGGCGGCCGGGTGACCTCCGGCTACACCGCCATCGGGTCCAGCACCGAGGACGAGAACGGCCACGGCACCCACGTCGCCGGAACCGTCGGCGGATCGACGTACGGTGTCGCCAAGAACGTCACCCTCGTGCCCGTCCGTGTGCTCGACGCGTCCGGGTCCGGCACCACCGCCGGCGTGATCGCGGGTGTGAACTGGGTGACCTCCAACCACACCTCCGGTCCGGCGGTCGCCAACATGTCGCTCGGTGGCGGGGTCTCCTCGACCCTCGACTCCGCGGTCTCCAGCTCGATGGCGGACGGCGTCACCTACGCCGTGGCCGCGGGCAACGACTCCGGTGCGAACGCATGCAACGGCTCGCCCGCCCGGGTGGCCGGAGCCCTGACCGTCGGCTCGACGACCAACACCGACGCCCGGTCGAGCTTCTCCAACATCGGCTCGTGCGTCGACCTGTTCGCTCCGGGCTCGTCGATCACCTCGGCGTGGCACACCTCCAACACGGCGACCAACACGATCTCCGGTACGTCGATGGCGACCCCGCACGTCGCCGGAGTGGCAGCGCTCTACCTGCAGGCGAACCCGACGGCATCGGCCTCCGCCGTCGCCTCGGCGATCAACTCCAACGCCACCACCGGCGTGGTCACCTCGCCCGGGACCGGTTCACCCAACCGCCTCCTCTACTCGCTGTGGAGCGGTGGCACCGACCCGACGGACCCGCCGACCACGGGCAACCTGCTGACCAACCCGGGCTTCGAGTCCGGCGCGACCGGCTGGAGCGCATCCTCGGGCGTGATCGACAGCTCGAGCGGCGCTCCGGCTCGTACGGGCTCTTACAAGGCGTGGCTGAACGGCTATGGCACCGCCCGCACCGACACGCTGTCGCAGTCGGTCACCCTGCCCGCGACCGGTAAGACCCTGTCGTTCTACCTGCGAGTGATCACCAACGAGACGACCACGTCGACGGCCTACGACAAGCTGACCGTCAAGGTCGGGTCGACGACGCTGGCGACGTACTCCAACCTGAACGCGAGCTCGTCGTACTCGTTGAAGTCGTTCTCGCTCGGGTCCTTCGCCGGCAGCACCGTCACGCTGACGTTCACCGGTACCGAGGACTCCTCGCTCGGGACCAGCTTCCTGATCGACGACACCTCCGTCGCCTGATCTCGGGCGCTCATCTGATGGCCTGACCTGAGGCCTGACCACGCCGGGTCGCTCGCGTAATGCGGGCGGCCCGGTGTGTTGGTTACAGCCAATTTTCCTACCTTGTTTATGGCCTGTTTACAGGCGTTCACCTTTGGTATCTGCACGTTGCTGCAATGCGAAGAGTTGGGTCGTTACGGGTCCTACGTAACGTGATTACGTGGTTGACCGAACGCTTCGGGTTGCGGCCGTAGGGAGGGCGCAGGGCGTTCGGCCGGCACGTGTGAGGTCTGCGCGTGGGACCACCTACAGGCGGTTCCCAAGTCCGGTGCAATGAATGGTTGTGGCCCCATCGGGCCGCACGATGACGGGAGTCAGTTCGTGAACCGAACCATCAAGAACCGGGCCTTCAAGGCGCCGGCAGTCATCTCCGCCGTAGCTGTTGGAGCAGCAGCCTCGGCGATCGCCTTCACCGTCCCGGCCGGTGCCGCGGACAGTCCGGCACCGCTGCGCGGCGCGGACGCCTCGACCGCAATCGAGGGTGAGTACATCGTCGTGATGGAGAAGCAGGGCCGTAGCGACGTGGCCAAGTCTGAGGCCAAGTCGGTCCGCAGCGACGCCCGCGACGCCGGTGGAGACGTACGGGAGGTCTTCAACACGGCGTTCAACGGCTTCTCGGCCTCGCTCGACAAGGACGCGCTCGAAGAGGTCCGCTCCAACCCGGACGTCGCCTACGTGCAGGCCAACCACCGCTACACCACCCAGGGTGACCAGGCCGACCCGACCTGGGGCCTCGACCGGGTCGACCAGGCCGCGCTGCCGCTCGACAAGAACTACCACTACGAGCAGACCGGTGCCGGCGTGACCGCCTACATCATCGACACCGGCGTCGCGACCGACCACTCGGAGTTCAGCGGCCGGATCGGTGAGGGTTTCGACGCGGTTGACGGCGACACCGACCCGACCGACGGCAACGGCCACGGCACCCACGTCGCGGGCACCGTCGCCGGCACCACCTACGGTCTGGCCAAGGAGGCCACGATCGTTCCGGTCCGCGTCCTCGACGACCAGGGCTCCGGCACCACCGAGGGTGTCGTCGCGGGCATCGAGTGGGTCACCGAGAACCACACCGACGGCCCGGCCGTCGCCAACATGTCGCTCGGCGGTGGCAACGACGCCGCTCTCGATGCGGCCGTCCAGGCCTCGATCGCCGACGGCGTGACCTACGCCGTCGCGGCCGGCAACGAGAGCTCCGACGCCTGCGGTTCCTCGCCGGCGGCCGTTCCGGAGGCGATCACCGTCGGTGCCACCGACGACACCGACGCCGCCGCGGACTTCTCCAACACCGGTGAGTGCCTCGACATCTTCGCCCCCGGCGTCGACATCACCTCGGCCTGGAACGACGGCGCGACCAACACCATCTCCGGTACGTCGATGGCGACCCCCCACGTCGCCGGTGCCGCCGCGCTCTTCCTCGAGGCGAACCCCTCGGCCACCCCGGCCGACGTCGCCACGGGCCTGACCGGCGCCGCCACCCCCGACCTGGTCACCAACCCGGGCACCGGTTCGCCGAACCTGCTGCTCACCACGCTGTTCTGAGCCACCGGCTCTGAGCTCAGGGTGTTGGGGCCGTCCGGGAGGGGCGGCCCCAACACCTATTTCCGCTCCGCTACGACGGCTTGGTCCACTCGATGGTGTGCCGAAACCCGAGGCGGCGGCGGATCGAGGCGCCGGGCATGATTTCTCGGACCGTCTCGCGCAGGTCGTCGAAGGGCATCGTCGGGTCCTTGATCGGGACCGGGGTGACGGGTGTGCCGTCGGTCGACGGCCATGGATGCTTGACGTAGCCGATCACCGGGTTGGTCACGGCCGACGCGAGGTCCCAGAGGTGGTCCGACGCGCTGTGCGGCGGTGCGAGGCCGACCGCCAGGAACCGCCCTCCCGGCTCCAGGAGACGGCGCACATCAGCGAGGGCGGCGGCGACGTCCAGATGATGCAGAACGGCGACCATCGTGACCAGGTCGACCGGCCCGGTGACCTCGGCCCAGGGGCGACCGTCGACGGTGACGTTGGCGAGACCTGCGCAGCGAGCGGTGGCGTGGCGCCGCATCTCCTCGTCGCGATCGTTCCCGCGGACCGCCTCGAACCGCGGCGACAGCGACGCGACGAGCTCGCCGCGGCCGCAGCCGACGTCCAGTGCGCCGCGACGCCGCGCGGGCAGGTTCGCGAGGATCCAGCTGTGGAAGTGGTCGTTGTGGCTCCAGGGATGCCGTGCGTTGAGCCTGGCCATGCCTGTTGCCACGGTCCCTCCGGCGAACTCTTCTGCCCACGTACGCAAAGCCATGCCCGGCATTCTGTCCTCGCGACGCCGGGTTTGGTAGGGGAGTCAGGAGGCGGCGTACGCTTGGGGTTGATCGTTCCCGAGCTTTGAGGTGCCCATCGTGACCGTCGCCCAGAGCGACCTCGTTCCTGAGTCTGTCTTCCCTCGGCTGGAGCCGCGCCTGGCGCTGGTGTCCAAGCCGATCCAGTACGTCGGTGGGGAGCTCAACTCGACCGTCAAGAAGTGGGACGAGGTCGAGGTGCGGTGGGCGCTGATGTACCCCGACGCCTACGAGGTCGGCCTGCCGAACCAGGGCGTCCAGATCCTCTACGAGGTGCTCAACGAGCGTGACTGGATCGCCGCCGAGCGCACCTACGCGGTGTGGCCCGACCTCGAGAAGATCATGCGCGAGGGCGACGACCAGGGGCCGATCCCGCAGTTCACCGTCGACGCCCACCGTCCGGTGAAGGCGTTCGACGTGTTCGGGCTCTCGTTCTCGACCGAGCTCGGCTACACCAACATGCTCAACGCGCTCGACCTCGCCGGGATCCCGCTGCACGCGGTCGACCGCGGCGACGACGACCCCGTGGTGCTCGCCGGCGGCCACGCCGCGTTCAACCCCGAGCCGATCGCCGACTTCCTCGATGCTGCCGTGCTCGGCGACGGCGAGGAGGTCGTGCTCAAGATCTCCGAGGTCGTGCGCGAGTGGAAGCAGGACGACCGCCCCGGCGGCCGCGACGAGCTGCTGCGGCGGCTGGCCGTCTCCGGTGCCGTCTACGTGCCGAAGTTCTACGACGTGAACTACGCCGCCGACGGCCAGATCGAGGCCGTGGTCCCCAACCGCCCCGACATCCCGTGGCGGGTGCGCAAGCACACCCTGATGGACCTCGACGCCTGGCCCTACCCGCGGAATCCCTTGGTGCCCTTGGCTGAGACCGTCCATGAGCGGTTCTCGGTGGAGATCTTCCGCGGCTGCACCCGCGGCTGCCGCTTCTGCCAGGCCGGGATGATCACCCGCCCGGTGCGCGAGCGCTCGATCACCACCATCGGCGACATGGTCGAGAACGGGATCCGGAAGTCCGGTTTCGAGGAGGTCGGCCTGCTCTCGCTGAGCTCGGCGGACCACACCGAGATCGGTGACGTCGCGACCGGCCTGGCCGACCGCTACGAGGGCACCAACGTGTCGCTCTCGCTGCCCTCGACCCGCGTCGACGCCTTCAACATCACCCTGGCCAACGAGTTCTCCCGCAACGGCCGTCGCTCCGGTCTGACCTTCGCTCCCGAGGGTGGGTCCGAGCGGATGCGCAAGGTGATCAACAAGATGGTCACCGAGGAGGACCTGATCCGCACCGTCGGTGCGGCGTACTCCCACGGCTGGCGCCAGGTGAAGCTCTACTTCATGTGCGGCCTGCCGACCGAGACCGACGAGGACGTCCTTCAGATCGCCGAGCTGGCGAAGAAGGTCATCGCCAAGGGCCGCGAGGTGTCGGGCCGCAACGACATCCGCTGCACCGTCTCGATCGGTGGCTTCGTACCCAAGCCCCACACCCCCTTCCAGTGGGCCTCCCAGCTCGACCACGAGACCACCGACGAGCGGCTGCAGAAGCTGCGCGACGCGGTTCGTGCCGACAAGAAGTTCGGCCGCGCGATCGGTTTCCGCTACCACGACGGCAAGCCCGGCATCGTCGAGGGCCTGCTGTCTCGCGGCGACCGTCGGGTCGGCCGGATCATCGAGCACGTCTGGCGCGACGGCGGCCGCTTCGACGGCTGGAGCGAGCACTTCTCCTACGACCGCTGGATGACCGCCGCCGAGACCGGTCTCGCCGGCACCGGCGTCGACCTCGACTGGTACACCACCCGCGAGCGTGAGTACGACGAGATCCTCCCCTGGGACCACCTCGACTCCGGCCTCGACAAGGACTGGCTCTGGGCCGACTGGGAGGACGCCCTCGCCGTCGCCAACGGCGAGGACATCGAGGTCGAGGACTGCCGCTGGACCCCGTGCTACGACTGCGGCGTCTGCCCGGAGATGAACACCGACATCCAGATCGGGCCCACGGGCAAGAAGCTGCTGCCGCTCTCGGTCGTGTAGCGGGTTCCCTGTCGGATCAGTCGCTGATTGAACCGGTGGAGGGAAAGACGTTGCCGGCTATGCAGGTTGCGTGGTGGTCGCCGGCATTCCATTCGTCCTTCGTGGGCGCGAAACTGTAGGTGGACAGCGAGAGTCCGTCGTTGTTGTCGGCCGTGAGCCGGATGAATGCCGCGCGACACGACTCATAGGTGCGTTCCTCGACATCGCTGTACCCAGGCCAACTGGTGCCCGGTATCGGGGCGAGCTGGTAGATCTCCCAACGGTGCTCCTGCGCACACGGGACGACGTCGACAATGCCGAGTGCGCTCTTGACACCGCCCGGCTTTGGGTCGTTGTAGCAATCCCCGACCTGTAGATCCATTGCCCAAGCCGTCCCGTTCGACGTCACCGCTCCGATGCTGTCGCGCTCGATGTTGGCACCGCTCGTGAACCACCAGGCACTACCGACGAGCCCGACGATGAGGGCAAGGCCGGAGGCTCCGATCGCGATTGCGGTGATTGCCTTCTTGGTGCCATGGTTGCGGCCCCGGCGGGACCTGATGAGCACCGCGATCGCGAGCCCAATGCCGACGATCGGTGCCAGCGGGAAGAAGATGAAGCAACACAGAATGAGGGCCACGATCGCCATCGCCTGAGAGTGCGCCGCGGGGTGCGCGTCGTTCGACATGAGCGGATGATGACATGCCCGTCAGGGCATGCGCAGGGTGCCCTGGCCGACCAACCCTCGTGAATCTCCGCGTCTCGATATCGTCGACGTGGGAGTCCCAGAGTCACCCGGTGACGTCAGGACTCCCGGGTCGAGGCACGCCGCTACGGTCAGCTGATGGCGGCGGTCGCCTCCACCTCGATGAGTACGTCGGGGCGGAAGAGGCCGGCGACCCGCACCAGCGAGCTGGCCGGCGGGTGTGCGAGGTCGACGAACTCGTCGCGTACCGACCGGATCAGCGGCAGCTCGGTGGTGTCGACGACGAAGTAGGTCAGTTTGACCACATCCGTCCAGGCTGCGCCCGCGGCGGCCAGGGCCACGCCGAGGTTGACGAAGGTCTGCCGCGTCTGCGCCTCCCAGCCGTCGGCCACAGCGCCCTCGTCGGTGACGCCGACCTGGCCCGAGGTCACGACCAGCCGGGCGCCGGGGTCGGTGATCACCGCGTGGCTGTAGCCGGCGGGTGCGGGAAGGTCTTCGGGGGTCAGGAACTCCATCCGCTGAACGTAGACCCGACTCGGTCCCTTTGGCGACCGCTTACCCGCCGCTCAGCCGACAGGGCGGACCCAGCGGCGCCACTCGGCCTGCGACTCGTAGCCCGAGCTCTTCCACAGCGACTGCCCCAGGTCGTTGCCTTCCAGGACCATCGCGTCGATCCGGCCCGCGCCGAGCGCCACGAGGCGGGTCTCGGCGTGGTCCAGGAGGCGATGGGCCAGTCCCTGGCGGCGTACGTCGGGGTGTACCGCCAGCCGGTAGAGGTGGGCGCGCCAGCCGTCCCACCCGGAGATCAACGAACCGACGACCCGGCCATCCTCGGTGACCGCGACCGTGCAGGCCCCCGGGTCGCGCGCGATCAGCGTCTCGACCTTCACCGCGGAGTCGGTCGGCCGCGAGTCGTTCTCGGCGGCCACCTCCCACAGCTCCAGAAGTGACGGGACGTCAGCAATAACCGCTGGGCGCAACTCGATCACGGCGGGAAGTCTCCCACGCGCTCGCTCGCCCACCGGTAGGTTGCCGCCATGTCGGACAACAGAACACTGGCACGTAGCTATCTCCAGCTCCTCGATGCGCGGGACTGGGACGCCTTGGCGGCTGTGCTGGACGAGGACGTCGTCTACGACATGCCGCAGACCCGTGAGCTGATCATCGGGCGCGAGTCGTTTCTCGAGTTCAACCAGACCTACCCCGGCGAATGGCGCCTCACCCCGAAGATCGTGATCGCCGACGACGATCGGGCAGTGGTCTGGTTCGACTGGAGGATGGGTGATGAGTCGGGCGAGTCGCAGACGTTCCTCGAGATCGACGCCGGGCGGATCACACGTGTCACCGACTTCTGGCCGGAGGCGTACGACCCGCCGAAGCGAGCCGTGACGGTCGAGCGCTACTGACGCGCTGGCCCGGTCGTCGTACCTGACGCTGGAGCCTCAGCAGTCCGCGGCGCCGCGCATGGCGAAGTCGATGCTGACGGCGTGGTGGTCGGAGAGGCCGGTGGGGGTGACGTTGCCGTCGCCGGCGGAGAGCCAAGAGTTGGGGAGCAGGTAGTCGACGCGGCCGCCGCCGTCGTGGCTTGAGCCCAACGAGGCGCCGGCGTCGGAGAGCGTGCCCAGGGCGGCGCCCAGGACGCTGGAGCCGTCGCCGGCGTTGAGGTCGCCGCCGAGGAGCTTGGCGCCGTCGTAGGCGTTCACCTTGGACATGACCGCACCGATCTGGGCCTGCCGCAGCGAGTCGGAGGTGTGGTCGAGGTGGGTGTTGAAGACGACCAGGCGCTGACCCTCGACGATGATGTTGGCCCGGAGTACGCCGCGCTGCTCCTTGCCGTCGCGGTTGGGCAGGTGGGTGTTGTCGTAGCCGTCGATGGGGTAGCGCGACAGGATCGCGGTGCCGTAGCCACCACGGTCGGTGAGGTAGGCGTTGGCGCCGAAGACCGACTGCATCCCCAGGTGCGAGGCGATGATCGCCGGCTGGTCGACGTTGCCGGAGCGGCGGCGGTTCTGGTCGACCTCCTGGAGGAGCACGACGTCGGCACCAGAGGCCCGGATCACGCCGGCGATGCCGCCGAGCTCACCGGGGGAGACCCGGCCACCCTTGATGTTGAAGGTCATCACGGTCAGGTTGCGCGGGACCGCGCACGGGTCGATCTTGGGCTTCTTCGGGACCTTGTCGATCGCCGGCGGTGCGTCCAGCGTCTTGAACTTCGGCAGCGGCTCCGACAATGCCGAGGCGGAGGCCGACGGGCTGGCCGCATCGGGTTCAGAGCTCGGCGAGGAGGAAGTGTCCGCGGAGGCCTGCCTGGAGTCGCTCAGCCGGGGTGCGAGGACGGTCAGCGCGGCGATGGCGCCGACCGTGAGGACCACCGCGAAGATCGGCAAAAGCTCCTTGAGGCGTACCGAGAACTTCCTGCTTCTGTGGTGGGTCACCGCGCGAGTCTCCCATTTTTGGTGTGCAAACCGTTACAGACCGTTCGCTTTCCATTCGCCGGATGGGTGATCGCGCCCCTGGACCGACATAATCGACCCGTGCGTCAACAGCCCGAACAGCAGGCCCCGCCGGTCCAGCGTCTCCGCATCCGCTACGCGAAGCGCGGCCGCCTCCGGTTCACCAGCCACCGCGACTTCAGCCGAGCCTTCGAGCGCGCGGTCGCCCGGGCCCGGATCCCGGTGGCCTACTCCTCGGGCTTCAACCCGCACCCGCGGATCTCCTACGCCGGTGCGGCTCCGACGGGAGCGGCGAGCGAGGCCGAGTACGTCGAGCTGGGACTGCGCGAGACGGTCGACCCCGCCGCGACCAAGGCTGCCCTGGACGAGGTCATGCCCGACGGTCTCGACCTGATCGACGTCGTGGACACCGCCACCTCGCCCAAGGGCGCGCTGGCCGACCTGCTCACCGGCAGCGAGTGGATCATCGACCTCCCGACGGCGCCGGAGGAGGCGGCTGCGGCGGTCGAGGCGTTCCTCGGAGCCGAGGAGGTCATCGTGTCCCGGATGACCAAGAAGGGTCTGCGCGAGTTCGATGCCCGAGGAGCGGTCGTACGCCTCGGCTCGGCGCCCCGCGAGGGTGGCTCCCGGCTGGAGCTCCTGCTCAAGCACGGCACCCCGACCGTACGTCCCGACGACGTCGTCACCGGCCTGGAGCGCATCGGCGGCCTGAGGGTCGGCCCCGAGCACGGCGGGCTGCCGCTCCTGACCCGGCTCAGCCAGGGGGTCTTCGACGAGGCTTCCGGCACGATCGGCGACCCGCTCCACTAACGTGCCTTGGGTGAGGCTCTGCCGATGAGAATGGTCACCGACCGTGAGCGCCGGGCGAGACTGGCCCGAAGGCACGGGCTCGCCCCCGACCACAGGTACGCCGACGTGGCGGCCGCGACGCAGGCGATGACCGCCTGGCACGCGACCGAGGCCGCGACCGTCCACCTCGCGCTGCATGCGCGGGTCCACGACCTCCGCGTCGAGGACGTCGAGCGGGCGCTCTACGAGGAGCGCTCGCTGGTCAAGCAGCTGGCGATGCGGCGTACGCTTTTCGCCTTCCCTCGCGACCTGCTGTCGGCCGCGCTGGGGAGCGCCTCGGCCCGGGTGGCCGCCCAGGAGGAGAAGAACCTCTACAAGTGGCTGACTGCCGGCGGCATCCACGAGGACCAGGGCGGCTGGATCGAGAAGGCGTACGCCGCGACGCTGGCCGCGCTGGCCGACGGAGAGCCGCGGACCACGACGCAGCTGCGTGAGCTGGTGCCGGAGCTCGACGCCCGCTTCCGGATGGGCACGCCCGGCAAGAAGTGGGGCGGAGAGTTTCCGATCGGGCGCTGGGTGATCGGCACCCTCGCCGCGCAGGGTCGGCTGATGCGGGCGACCAACCTCGGTCACTGGCGGCTGAACAAGCCTGCCTGGACGCTGCTTGAGTCGTGGTTGCCCGATGCGCCTGCTCCGCTTCCCGCTGACGAGGGTTATGCCGAGATCGTCCGCCGCTGGCTGGGGACCTTCGGTCCGGGCACCGAGGCCGACGTGGTCTGGTGGCTCGGGTCCACGAAGTCGGCCGTACGGGCCGCGCTCGCCGCGGTCGGTGCCGTGGAGGTCGGGCTCGAGGGCGGTGGCACGGGATGGGTCCTTCCCGACGACCCGATCGCCACCTCGCCGGAGCCCGAGATCGAGCCCTGGGCAGCGCTGCTGCCCACCCTCGATCCCACCGTCATGGGCTGGAAGGAACGCGGGTTCTATCTGGACGCCGAGGATGTGGCGTACCTCTTCGACTCCAACGGCAACGCCGGCAACACCGCCTGGTGGGACGGCCGGATCGTCGGGGCCTGGGCGCAGGACGACGAGGGCCGGGTGCACCCGATCGTGCGCCACGACATCGGCGGCGCGGGCCGGGAGGCGCTGGAGGCCGAGGCGGAGCGGTTGACCGCCTGGCTGGACGGTGTGGTGATCACCAACGTGTACGCCTCGCGGCAGATGAAGGACGCGCGGCTCCCCTAGGGACGACCGCAGGCGAGGGTCAGACGTCGCGGCGGCGCAGCACCCAGGCGGAGCCGGCGACCAGTCCGACCGCCCAGATCAGGAGTACGCCGCCGAAGAGCCAGTCACCCTGGACGAGCGCGTACCCCGCCGGTGCCGGGGTGTAGTCGATCGCGGTCTCCAGCCACGACCAGCCGAACCGCTGGGCGAGCAGCCCGAGCAGCTCCGGCATCAGCAGCAGCAGGAAGAGCACGAAGGAGAGCGCACCGGCGGTGCGGCGGAACAGGCCCCCGAAACCGAGGCCGACGGTCGCGAGCAGTGCCAGGAACACGCCGAGCCGCAGGACGAATGCGACGTCGCCGCCGGTGAGGTCGCCGAGCTCCCCGAGCCGGATCGCCGCGGCCAGCAGGCCGAGCCCGGCCACGGCCACCCCAGCCACGAGGACGCTCGTCGCCACGACCAGCGCCTTGGCGCTCAGCACCCGGGTCCGCGAAGGCGTACACGCGAAGGTGACGGTGATCGAGCGCGACGCGAACTCCGCGGTGATCGCGAGGATGCCGAAGGCGGCGGCGAGGAACTGGACGAAGTACTGCGTCGACCCGATCACCGACGCCGTGGAGGCGACGGCCGACGGATCGCCGTCGTCGGCCTGGAGCACCGAGGTCAGCAGCATGATCGCGGTTGCGCCACTGAGGAACCAGAGCGAGGAGCGTACGGTCCGGATCTTGAGCCACTCCGAGCTCACGACCCGTGCGAGGGCACTCATGCGGCACCTCCGGCGGCGTACTCGACGGCATCCGCGGTCAGCTTCACGTAGGACTCCTCCAGGGTCGGTTCGACCGGTTCGAGCAGATGCAGGAGCACCCCGGCCCGATGGGCGAGCGTGCCGACCTCCTCGGGGGACAGCACCGCCACGGTCAGCTCGTTCTCGCCGTTCCAGGTGACCTCGTGGCCGGCCAGCAGATCGGCGAGCGGACCGAGCGCGGGGCCGCGGACACGGGTGCCGCTGGGGGAGAGGAACTCGCTCATCGGTGCGTCGGCGACCAGGCGCCCGCGGCCCAGGACGACGAGCCGGTCGGCGGTCTGCTCCATCTCGCTCATCAGATGGGAGGAGACGAAGACGGTGCGGCCCTCGGCGGCGAGGCCGCGAAGCAGCGTACGAATCCAGCGCACGCCGTCGGGATCGAGGCCGTTGACCGGCTCATCGAGCATCAGCACCTTGGGATCGCCGAGGAGCGCGCCCGCGATGCCGAGGCGCTGGCTCATGCCCAGGGAGTACATCCCGGCACGGCGGCGGCCGGCAGCGGTCATGCCGGTCAGCTCCAGGACCTCGTCGACCCGGCGGTCCTCGATGCCCTGACTGCGGGCCATCGCGCGCAGGTGGTCTCGTCCCGAACGGCCCGGATGGACCGCCTTGGCGTCCAGGAGCGCGCCGATGGTGTGCGCGGGACGGTCGAGATCGGCGTACGCCTTGCCGTCGACGGTCGCAGTGCCCGACGTCGCGGCGTCGAGGCCGAGGATGAGACGCATCGTGGTCGACTTCCCGGCGCCGTTGGGGCCCAGGAAGCCGGTCACGGACCCGGGCTCGAGATCGAGGGTGAGGTCGTCCACGGCGGTCTTGTCGCCGTACCTCTTGGTGAGGTTGCGCAGTTGGATCACACGCCGAGCCTAGGCGCGCGGCCCGGCGGGCGAATCAGCCCGCGGGATGATCTGGCAGGTCCGTCCAGGGGCGTACGTTCATCCCGGATATCGATCTGTTGACAGGGTGTATGCGATACTCCGAGACGACTGCTCAAATAATCGGGCCCGCCCCGAGGAATGGACAGTCCGACGACGCCTCGCCGGCGTGGACCCTCCGGGGCCGCACTCCGGCACACAGGAGGTAGGGCGTCACCAGACCGCGACGCAGGCCTAGCAGGTCAGTGAGAGCGACTCGCCCGGGAAGGTCCCGGACGGCCGAGCGACCGCGGCAGGTGACGAACCGCCACCTGTGACGCACCGCTGCGGAGGATGCCGCCGCCCTGACAAGCTTTGCGCCGCGACGCGGCTGCTACGTGGAAAAAGTTCGATACTGCGCAGCGCCCGTTTCCCGGCACCTGACTATCCGGCACCTGTGAAGGTCCTGGATGAGGAGAACGGCATGGCCGACGAGACCACTGTCGAGAACACCGAGAACGGCGCTGAAACAGCGCAGGCTCCGGTGACCGACACCCCCACGACCGACGCGGAAGCGACCGGCGAGACCACTCCCGCGAAGAAGACCGCGGCGAAGAAGACCACGCGCAAGCGCACCACCAAGAAGGCCGCCGCGGCCCCGGCGGAGGCTGTCGAGGCCCCCGCCGCCGAGAACGCCGAGTCTGCTGAGACCACTGAGGCAGCCGAGGCCCCCGCCAAGAAGACGGCGGCGAAGAAGACGACCCGGAAGCGTACGACCAAGAAGGCTGCCGCCCCCGTGCCGGCCGAGGTCGAGACCCCCGAGGCCACCACCGCACCGGAGGGCGAGACCTCCGAGGCTCCAGAGGCTCCCGCCGAGACCGTCGAGGCTCCGGCCAAGAAGACGGCGGCGAAGAAGACCACCGCCAAGCGGACCACCGCGAAGAAGACGGCCGCCAAGAAGGCCGCCGCGCCCGTCGTCGAGCCCGTCGAGACCCCCGCCGAGGAGGTCGCCGACGAGACCCTCGAGGAGACCGACGCCGAGCAGGCCGGTCCGCCGGCCCCCGCGGTGCTGTTCCAGGCGCCGACCAAGACGACCACCCGCCGGCGTACGCGCAAGACGGCGGAGCCGAAGCCCGTCGAGGAGCCGGTCGAGGCTGCTGTCGAGGCGCCCGCCGAGGACGAGCCGCAGGCCGCTGAGCCCGCTGCCGAGCCCGCCGCCGAGATCGCGAAGGAGGAGGCGGCCCCCACCCGGACCCGCAAGCGCAGCTCGCGCAACGCGGCCCCGGTCGAGGAGAAGCCTGCCGACGAGACGCAGCCCGAGGCCGAGACCACCGAGCCCGAGACCGAGTCCGACGACAGCTCGGCCGACGACGGTGAGGGCGGCGGCAACGGCCGTCGCCGCCGCCGCCGTGGCGGCCGCCGCCGTCGCAAGGGTGCCAACGGCGACGCCGACGGCTCCGACGCGTCCGACAACGACGACAGGTCCGACGACTCCAAGGCCGAGAGTGACGACGCCGGCAAGGACGCCGACGCCGACCAGGGCGAGGGCAGCACCTCCTCGCGCCGTCGTCGTCGCCGCCGCCGGGCCGGCGAGGCCTCGGGCGACGCCGCCACCGGGGACGACCCGGAGAACACCGTCACCAAGGTTCGCCAGAGCCGCACCGGTGATGACCAGATCACCGCGCTGGCCGGCTCGACCCGCCTGGAGGCCAAGAAGCAGCGCCGCCGCGAGGGCCGCGAGGCCGGTCGTCGTCGCGCCCCGATCGTGAGCGAGGCTGAGTTCCTGGCCCGCCGCGAGTCGGTCGACCGGGTCATGGTGATCCGTGAACTCGAGGACCTCACCCAGATCGCGGTGCTCGAGGACAAGGTGCTCGTGGAGCACTACGTCGCCCGCGAGAGCCAGACCAGCCTGATCGGCAACGTCTACCTGGGCCGTGTCCAGAACGTGCTGCCGAGCATGGAGGCCGCATTCATCGACATCGGCAAGGGCCGCAACGCGGTGCTCTACGCCGGTGAGGTCAACTGGGCCTCGCTCGGCTGGAAGGAGGGCCAGCCCCGCAAGATCGAGTCGGTGCTGACCTCCGGCCAGAAGGTGCTCGTCCAGGTGACGAAGGACCCGATCGGCCACAAGGGCGCCCGCCTGACCTCGCAGATCTCGCTGGCCGGCCGCTTCCTGGTCTACGTGCCCGACGGCACCACCTCCGGCATCTCCCGCAAGCTGCCCGACACCGAGCGCAACCGCCTCAAGACCCTCCTGAAGGAGATCGTCCCCGACACGGCCGGCGTGATCGTACGCACCGCTGCCGAGGGCGCTGCCGAGGACGAGCTCACGCGTGACGTCGAGCGGCTCAAGGCGCGCTGGGAGGACATCGAGAAGAAGGCCAACGGTAACGCCCCGCAGCTGCTCTACGGCGAGCCCGACCTGACCCTCAAGGTCGTGCGCGACCTGTTCACCGAGGACTTCGCCAAGCTGGTCATCTCCGGCGACTCGTCGTGGGAGACCGTCAAGGACTACGTCCAGTCGGTGGCCCCCGACCTCGAGGAGCGGGTGGAGAAGTACGACGGCGAGGCTGACGCCTTCGCCGCGTACCGCATCGACGAGCAGATCGCGAAGGGCCTGGACCGCAAGGTCTGGCTGCCCTCGGGTGGCTCGCTGGTCATCGACCGCACCGAGGCGATGACCGTCGTCGACGTCAACACCGGCAAGTTCACCGGCTCCGGTGGCAACCTGGAGGAGACGGTCACCAAGAACAACCTCGAGGCGGCCGAGGAGATCGTGCGCCAGCTCCGGCTGCGCGACATCGGCGGCATCATCGTCGTCGACTTCATCGACATGGTCCTCGAGTCCAACCGTGACCTGGTCCTTCGTCGCCTGGTCGAGTGCCTGGGCCGCGACCGTACCCGTCACCAGGTCGCCGAGGTCACCTCGCTGGGCCTGGTTCAGATGACTCGTAAGCGGATCGGCACCGGCCTGCTCGAGGCCTTCACCGAGAACTGCGACGCCTGTGGCGGTCGTGGCCTGGTGATCCACGAGCACCCGGTCGAGGCCGGCAAGTCCTCCGGTGTCGCCCCCGACGAGCCGCGTTCGCGCCGTCGTGGTGGTCGCGGTGGCCGCGGCAAGGGCAAGGACGAGATCGGCACCGAGCAGCGCGCCGAGCCCGTCGAGGAGTCCGCCAAGACGCCCACGCCCGCCGAGTTCGCCGCCATGGCCGGACAGAGTGACAGCGTGGAGAAGGCCGACGAGCCGGCTGCCCAGGTCGTCGAGCCCGTCGAGACCCCCGCCGAGCCCGCCGAGGCACCCAAGGTCACGACCCGCACGCGTTCGCGCCGGTCCAAGGCATCGGCCCCGGCGGCCGAGCCGGTCGAGACCCCCGCTGAGTCCACGGTGGCCGAGCCCGTCGAGGCTGCGCCCGAGCCGGCGGCGGTCGAGCCTCCCAAGGTCACGACCCGCACCCGCTCGCGCCGGTCCAAGGCGTCGACCCCGGTCACCGAGCCGGCCGAGACGCCCGCCGAGACCCCGGCCGCCGAGACCCCGGCGGCCGAGACTCCGGCCGAGCCGAAGACCCCGGCCGAGCCGGAGGCCCCGAAGGTCACCACGCGTACGCGCACCCGCCGTGCCGCCACCACCGGCCGTCCGGTCCTGGCCGCCGTCGTCGGTAGCTCGACCGCGTCGAAGCCGGAGCCGGCGCCGTCCACGCCGGTTGTGTCCGAGCCGGTTGCGACCGAGCCGGTCGCCGAGGAGGAGCCCGCTCCTGTGGCCCCGGCCGTCGAGCCCGAGGTGACTGAGCCCGAGTCGAAGCCGGAGCCGATCGTGGCCGAGCCGGTTGCGGCCGAGCCGGTCGACTCCAAGCCCAAGGTGGTCACCCGGCAGCGCCGCGGCGCCCGCCGCGAGGTCGTGAGCACCGGCGAGGGCGCGGTGATGACCGCGACCAAGTCCGAGGCGCCGGTCGTCAGCAACGGCACCGCCTCGACCCCGGCGCCGAAGGTCGTGACCCGCACCCGCGGTGGCGCCAGCCGCGACACCACGCCGTCCCAGGACAGCTGACGTACGTCTCAGGAGCCCCGGTGACCGCACCAGCGGTCACCGGGGCTCCGGCGTTCCCGCTGCTCCCACCTCGTTTCGGGCGCTGCGCAGGTGGGCCGGTGACCAGCGGCTATCCGCGCGGGACGGTCTGAGGACCAAGGCGTTCGACGACTCGCTCGACCTGGCGACGTACGTAGTCAGGCCGCTGCATCACGTCCTCCCAGACGAACCGGAGGACGGTCCAGCCCCGCGCGACCAGGTCGGTATAGCGGCGGATGTCGCGTCGAAACGGCTCCTCGCCGGAGTGGTAGGCCCAGGATTCGCACTCGATGAGGAGCTTCAGGCGCGCGTCGACCAGATCGCCGTACTGCTCCGCACCCGCTTCGCTGAGTCCCAGGTCGCCTTGGGGTTCGACGGAGAGACCTGCGATCGGGAGCACGATGGCCCTGGTCACCGACTCGAACGCGTTCGCCGCTCGTGGGTCGGCGACGGCGATCACATCGAAGGCGCGCCGACGCCCGGTGCGGGGTAAGGCCGCGGCTGCGGCAACCAGGTCTTCACGGGTCAGCCCGGTGGCCAGCCCGTCGCGCAGCGCCGAGTCGGCGATGCACAACGCCTCGTCGAACGGGAGGTCTCGGGCGCAGTCGACCACGGTCTGCGCCCGAGAGGTGATGGCGCCGGTCGAGTTTGCGCCGACGGGCAGATCCCGACGGCGTACGACCACACCTGGTCGCGCCTTGCGTGAGCTGTTGCGCGGCACGGTCACCTCGATCTCGCTCGGCTCGTGCTTCAGCGACCAGCCCCACACGCGTGCGGCGCTGAGCCCGGAGACGACCCCGCCGATGGCGAGTGCCGCCGACTTGTCGTCGGGGAGCCCGGGAAGTACCACACGAGCGCCGGTGAGCGCGATGGCTGTCCCGGCAGACAGAGCCGCGTTGAGTTCGTCGCGGAGCCCCAGGTCGAGCAGCTCTTTGCGGGTGGCAGCCCCGCCGCGTACGCGGAGGACGTCTGTCAGAGCGGGCGCGGCGCACACAGTTCACCTCGAGGATCGATGTCTGGGCAGGTCGGCTGCCGGGATGGGATCAACCTGGTGCATCGATGCACACGGTTCAACCTCATATCCCCGCCGACCCGCCCGGATCGCACCAACTGTGTGTCAGGTCTCCCAGGACTCGAGAGTCTTCCGCGCGCCGACCGCGTGCAACGACGCCAGCGCCTCGGCGTACGGCTCGGTGAACTCAGGGGAGTCGACGAGGTCGCCGAAGAGGTCGGGGTCGCGGAGGAAGGCGAGCGGGTCCTCGCGCTGCGCGATCGCGCGGGCCGTCACATCGGCCCGGCGCCGGTCGATGATGTCGATCGGCGCGCCCTGCTCGTCGACGCCCTCGGCGTAGCGGGCCCAGGAGGCGACGACGAGCGCCGACCGGCGGACGGAGCCGCCCGAGGCGAGCTGGGCCGAGATGACGGGTACGAGCCACTTCGGGATCCGGTCGGAGCTCTCCGCACACAGCCGCGCCAGGGTGTCGCGGATATAGGGATTGGCGAAGCGGGAGATCAGCTCCCGCTGGTAGCCCGGCAGGTCCACCCCGGGCACCTGCGGCAGGGTCGGGGTGCCCTCCTGCGACATGTAGCCGAGCAGGAAGTCGACGAACAGCGGGTCCGTGCAGACCTCGTGGGCGTAGCGGTAGCCGGACAGATAGCCGAGGTAGCACAGCGCCTGGTGGCTGGCGTTGAGGAGCCGCAGCTTCATCAGCTCATAGGGCTCGACATCGGGCACCATCTCGACCCCGGCCTGCTCGAACGGCGGCCGTCCCTGGGGGAAGTGGTCCTCGAGCACCCACTGGGAGAACGGCTCGCTGACGACCGGCCAGGCGTCTCCGATCCCGAACCGCCAGCCGACCTCCTCGACGTCGGCGTCGGTGGTGGCCGGGGTGATCCGGTCCACCATCGAGCTCGGGAAGGCCACCTCGGACCCGATCCAGTCACCCAGCGCCGGGTCACGCAAGGACGCGAAGGAAGACAGCATCGCCCGGGCGACCTCCCCGTTTCCGGCGATGTTGTCGCAGGACATGACCGTGAACGGGGCCACCCCGGCGGCCCGGCGGCGAGCCAGCGCCTCCACGACGTAGCCGAACGCCGTCGAGGGCACCGCCCCCGGCCGCAGGTCCTCCTGGATGGCGGGATCGGAGGCGTCGAAGCCGCCGGTCGCCTGGTTGACGTGATAGCCGCCCTCGGTGATGGTCAGCGACACGATCCGGATCCGCGGGTCGGTGAGCAGCGCCAGCACGTCCGTGGGGGAGTCGGGGGCGAAGAGGTAGTCGATGATCGAGCCGATCACCCGCCCCCGCACGCCCCCGTCCGGCGCCCGCTCGACGAGCGTGTAGAGATGGTCCTGCGCTGCGAGAGCATCCCGCATGCGTACGTCCTGAGGCATCAGCCCCACCCCGACGATGCCCCAGTCGCGGACGCCCGAGGCGAGCAGGTCGTCGACGTAGCGCGCCTGGTGGGCGCGGTGGAAGCCACCGACCCCGAGATGCACGATCCCGGGCGTGACGGCGGAGCGGTCGTAGGCAGGGACGGCAACGGACACGGAGAGCTCGCCGAGTCGGCCTGTCGTGAGTCGCGGATAGATCACTTGACCGCCCCGAGGGAGAGTCCCTGCACCAGCTTGTCCTGAGCGGCGAACCCGGCGATGAGCACGGGCAGCGAGATCAGCGTCGCCCCGGCGGCCAGTTCGGCGAGGTAGGCGTGCTCGGTCTGGATCAGGGTGTTCACGTAGACCGGTCCGGTCTGGGCGGCGACGCTGGTGAGCACCTTGGCGTAGAGCTGCTCGTTCCAGGCGAAGATGAAGCAGATCAACGAGGTGGCCGCGACGCCGGGCATGGCGATCGGGGCCACGATGCGGGTCAGGATGCGGAACGTGCTGGCGCCGTCGATCGAGGCCGCCTCGATGATCGCGGGCGGCACCTCGACCAGGAAAGAGCGCATCATCCAGACCGCGATCGGCAGGTTCATCGCGGTGTAGATCAGGATCAGGACGATCACGTTGTCGGGCATGTTGATGACCTTCGTCGTGAACAGGTAGAGCGGCAGGATGCCCGCGACCATCGGCAGCATCTTGGTCGAGAGGAAGAAGAACATCACGTCCGACCACTTCCTCACCGGCCTGATCGCCAGGGCGTACGCGGCGGGGATGGCCAGGGCGAGCACGAGCAGCGTCGAGATCACGCTGGTGATCACCGAGTTGATCAGCGCCGGGGTGATCGGGTTCGCGGAGGTGAACAGGCCGGTGTAGTTGTCCAGCGTCAGCGGGGCACCCCAGCTGGGCGGGTACGTCTGAGCGTCCTGCGGTGCGTGCAGCGACGTCAGGACCATGTAGAGGATCGGGATCACGAAGATGATGCCGACCAGCCACGCTGCGATCGGGATGACGATCTTCGCCACCCGTTGCCGGTTCCAGGTGTTCATCAGCTCTCCTCCTCGAGCAGGGACGACACGACGCGCAGCGCGAAGGTCGCGATGATCAGTGAGCCGATGACCACGACGACGCCCAGTGCGGAGGCGACGCCGTAGTCCTTGGCCGAGTAGAACGTCTCGTAGACGGCGTACGGGATGTTGGTGGAGTTCAGCCCACCGGTCATGCCGAGGACCGAGTCGAAGTTCTGGACGATGAAGATCGTGCCGAGCACGATCGAGAGCTCGAGGTAGCGGCGTACGTGGGGGAGCGTCATGTGCACGAACGTCTGCCACCCGCTGCAGCCGTCGATACTCGCCGCCTCTAGCACCTCAGGATCCTGCGACTGCAGGCCGGCGAGCAGGATCAGCATCATGAACGGCGTCCACTGCCAGATCAGCTCGATCTCGATGGCGAGCTTCGGATGGTCGGTGAGGAACGCGATGTCCTGCGCACCCGGCACCCCGAGCTGACCGAGCACACCGTCGACCAGGCCGAACCCGGTCATCAGGATGCCGTTGCCCCAGAAGACCGCGGCCGCGATCGGCACGATCAGGAACGGCGCGATCATCATCGTGCGCACCAGACCGCGGCCGATGAAGGCGTGGTTGAGCAGCATCGCGATCCCGAGGGCGAGCACGGCGCTGACGCCGACGACGACCACGGTCATCTCGATCGTGTTCAGGACGGCCGTACGGTAGGCCGGCGTCGTGAACACGGTCTTGAAGTTGTCGAGGCCGGCGAAGCTGCGCTCCGGCGCGTCGGGCTGAGCGCTCCAGTTCATGAACGACATCACCAGCGTCGCCACGAACGGCAGCTGCGTCACCACGATCAGGAAGATCAGCGCGGGCAGCAGTGGCGCGCGCAGTTTCCACGACTCCCGGCCCCATTTCTTGTACGCCGCGGGCGGCCGGGTCGCCGTCGGCTCGGTCGTTTCACGGAGTGGTGCGGTCACGGTGGCCATCACTGCTTCTCCTTCTGGACGTCGCCGTACGCCTGGGCGAGCGACTGACAGCGGTCGAGTGCCGCGTCGGTGGTCTTCGAGCCGGAGATGGCGCTGCTGAGCTGCTTGGCGCACTCGGTGCCGAAGCCGGTGAAGCTCGGAACCCCGACGAACTGGATGCCGTTGTAGGGCCGCTTCTGGACGCCGGGGTTGTCGGCCTGGGCATTCTTGATCGCGTTCACGGTCGGGGTCGCGAAGGAGCCGGCTACCTCGAGGTAGTCGGGGTCCGCATAGGTCGAGGCACGCTTGCCCGCGGGAACGTTGGTCGGCCCGCCGGTGTCGTTCTCGGTGTCGGCCATCACCAGCTGCTCGTACTCCTTGCTGGAGGCCCAGGCGACGAACTTCTTGGCGTCCTCCTGGTGCCGTGACGCCTTCTGGATCGCCCACGCCCAGGTGTAGAGCCAGCCGGCGTTCTCGGTCTGGTCGTGCGGGGCGGCGACGTAGCCGACCTTGCCCTTGACCGGCGAGTCCTCTGCCTCCAGCGACCCGGCACCGGAGGTGGCGTCGTACCACATCGCGACCTTGCCCTGCTGCATGGCGTTGAGGCACTGCGGGAAGCTGAAGGTCGCGGCGCCGGCCTCGCCGTGCTCGCGGACCAGGTCGACATAGAAGTTGGCCGCCTTCTTGAAGCCGCCCTTGTTGACCTGGGCGTTCCAGTCCTCGTCGAACCAGGTGCCGCCCATGGTGTTGACCACCGTCGTGATCGAGGCGAGGTTGTCGCCCCAGCCGGCCAGGCCACGCAGGCAGATGCCGCGCATGTCGGCCTCGGCCTCGTTGATCTGGGCGGCGAAGCCGGCGACCTGCTCCCAGGTCGGGTTGGCCGGCATCTCGATGCCGTGCTTCTCGAACAGGTCCTTGCGGTACATCAGGAACGAGGACTCGCCGTAGAACGGCTGGCCGTAGACCTTGCCGTTGGCCGAGAGCGCCTCGGTCATGGGCGGCAGGATGTCGTCCTGGTCGAACTCGGGGTCGTTCGCGATGCTCTCCATGTCCGAGATCCAGCCGGCCTCGGCGTAGTAAGGGATCTCGAAGTTGGACAGCGTCGCCACGTCATAGATCCCGGACTGGTTGGCGAACTCGGTGCTCGCGGTGTCGCGCATGTCCTGCTCGACCTTGACCACGAAGTTCACCTCGATCCCGGTCTCCTCGGTGAAGTGCTCCGCGGTGAGCTCCTGGAGCTCGAGCATCTGGGGATTGTTGACCATCAGCACCGTGATGCTGTGCTCGCCCGCGCTCGTCCCGCCGGCGCCCAGTCCGCCGGTCCCGCATGCCGTCAACAAAACGGTGGTCAATGAGAGCGCTGTCAGCGCTGCGGAGGTCCGTCTCCGTACCCGCATCGATCTGCCTCCTCGCAGTGTGACTGTCGTCACGGACCACGATGGCGTAATTCGGGCCAGACCCCCTAGCCCGGTCGGTGCGCCCGAAGCGCCCGGTTGCTGCCCGTTCTCAGCCCTCGTCTCAGGCGCGTACGACCCGGGGTCCGAGGGCTGAGAACCGGCGGGCCTCGGAGGCCGGCAGCTCAGTGCCGGTGATGAGCAGCTCGAAGTCGCGTACGCCGGCGAAACGACACAGGCTGGAGGCCCCGAACTTGGTGTGGGCGCCGAAGAAGATCCGCCGCCTCGATCGCTCGATGGCGGTCCGCTTCACCGCGGCCACCGAGGGGTCCTGAGTGGTCAGGCCCTGCTCCCGGGAGATCCCGTTGGCGCCGATGTAGGCGAGGTCGATCACCAGGTCGGCGAGCATCCGGGTCGCCCACTGGTCCACGACGCCCCGGGTGATGGTGCGGACCCGCCCGCCCAGGACGATCACGGTGAGGTCCGGGTCCGCGGAGAGACGGGTGGCCACCGGGAGCGAGGGGGTGATGATCGTCGCGGGTCCCTGACCGAGGATCTCCTCGGCGAGGAACTGCGGCATCGTGCCCTCGTCGATGTAGATCGTCTCCGCGCCGTGCCGGTGCTGGAGGGCGGCCCGGGCGATCCGGTGCTTCTCGTCGACGTCGCGGCCCGCGCGGAACTCGAGGGAGGTCTCGAAGCTGCCGCTCTCCAGGGCGACCGCGCCACCGTAGACCCGCTCCACGACGCCGCGGTCGGCGAGCACCTTGAGGTCGCGCCGGATCGTCTCGACGCTCACCCCGAGATCGGGTGCGAGATCGGCCACCGACACCCGGCCGGTCGTGCGTGCGCGCGCCAGGATCTCCTCCTGCCGGGCCTCGTTCGCGAGCGACGGTTCGGTGGACGTCATGGGCGCCATCATGCCCGGAATCGTGCCCGGTTCGTAGGGGTTGCCGCCGAACCGGG
The DNA here is from genome assembly GCF_040608935.1 of Nocardioides sp. NPDC004968. Lineage (NCBI taxonomy): Bacteria > Bacillati > Actinomycetota > Actinomycetes > Propionibacteriales > Nocardioidaceae > Nocardioides > Nocardioides sp. NPDC004968. The sequence continues at coordinate 26,395 of NZ_JBEXJF010000025.1, read as the reverse complement.
CGCCCGGTTGGTGTGATTGCGGGGTTCTGAGGCACCATGGCGCCGGCACTTCGTGTCGACACTGTCGGGCGGACGGTGCCGCGGCGTTTTGCGGCTACCTCGCCGCGTACGTAAGATTGAATCTCGGCGTGCGCAGTGCGCCGTTCCTGCAGGCATCTGCTGGCACCTATCGCTTCGGGGTCCGGTCTGCCTTGCCGCGGGTCGACACAAGACTTTGAGTTCGGAGCAATGAAGGAGACCGCGGTGTACGCGATCGTGAAGGCTGGCAGCAAGCAGCAGAAGGTCGTTGTCGGCGACGTCATCGAGATCGACCGCCTCGACGGTGAGAACGGCTCGGCCGTCTCGCTGCCCGTGGTCCTCCTGGTCGACGGCGAGAACGTGACCTCGACCGGCCTCGACAAGGCTTCGGTTGCTGCTGAGATCGTCGGTGCCTCCAAGGGCCCGAAGATCATCATCCAGAAGTACAAGAACAAGACCGGCTACAAGAAGCGCCAGGGTCACCGTCAGAAGTACACCCAGGTCAAGGTCACCGCGATCAACGCCTGATTCCGGCGTTCTAGAGACACTTAAAGGACTGAGAAGATGGCACACAAGAAGGGTGCGGCAAGCACCAAGAACGGTCGCGACTCCAACGCCCAGCGCCTCGGCGTGAAGCGCTTCGGCGGCCAGGTCGTCAGCGCCGGCGAGATCATCGTCCGCCAGCGTGGCACCCACTTCCACCCCGGCACCAACGTCGGCCGTGGCGGCGACGACACCCTGTTCGCCCTGCAGCCCGGCGCGGTCGAGTTCGGCAAGCGCCGCGGCCGCCGCGTGATCAACATCGTTCCGGCTGACGCCTGATTCGATAGCACTTCTTCGAAAGGGCGCTCCCCGCTGGGGGAGCGCCCTTTCGGGTTTTGGTGGTCTCAGATCTCCGTCGCGCGCTGTGCGATCGCCTCGAAGGTGTCCCACGGGACCTCCCAGCGGGTCCCGGCACGCGGCCAGTGGATCGCGATGTCGGTGATCCCGATCTCGGCGTAGGAGCCGGCGAGGTCCTCGAACGCGTCGGCCGACTCGGTCCACGGCTCGTCGGTGAAGCCGGACATGAAGAGCTTCGGCATCGCGTCGAAGTCCCGGCCGGCCTTCTCGCAGGCCGTACGGAGCATGTCGAGCCGCTGGGCGACGTACGCCTTCGGGTCGTCGCTCTGCGGATTGGCGATCCACCCGTCGCCGACCTCGGCCGCGAGCCGGATCCCGCGCGGGCCGTTGCCGGCCAGCCACAGCGGGGTGCGGGGCTGCTGCACCTGACCGGGGGAGACGGTGACCTCGTGGGTCTGCCAGTGCTCGCCGTCGATGGTCACCGGCGAGTCGCGCAGCAGCTGGTCGACGGTGCGGGTCCACTCCGCGAACCGGTCGGCGCGCTCGCGAGGCGTGAACTCCCGCCCGAGCACGTCCCCGTCGGAGGTGTGGTCGTCGCCGCCCGCGCCGATGCCGATCGTCACGCGCCCACCGGAGATCCGGTCGAGGCTGCGGATCGCCGCGGCGGTCGGGATCGGCGTACGGAAGTTCGGGGTGGTGACCAGCGTGCCCAGCCGGATCGAGGAGGTCAGGGCGGCCGCGGCCGCCATCGACGTGAACGCCTCCTCCCACGGGCTGTGCCCGCGCCAGGCCAGGTGGTCGTAGACCCACGCCGTCTCGAACCCGAGCTGCTCGGCCTGCACCCAACGCTCGCCCATCGCCGGCCAGTCCTCGATCGGCCACATCACTGTTCCCACACGCATGCGCACAGTCTGCACCCGAGGCTGCGACGCGTCGCGCGGATAACAGGTGTGGGGCGTGCCGTCGGTAGGCTGGAGACATGGCTGTACCCACCTTCGTCGACCGCGTCACCCTCCACGTCGAGGCCGGTCGCGGCGGACACGGGGTGGCGTCGGTTCACCGCGAGAAGTTCAAGCCGCTGGGCGGTCCCGACGGCGGCAACGGCGGCCCTGGCGGGTCGATCATCCTGCGCGTCGACCCCGATGTGACCACCCTGATCGACTACCACCACAGTCCCAAGCGCAAGGCTCCCAACGGCGGGCAGGGCGCCGGTGACCACAAGAACGGCGCCCACGGCGAGGACATGGTGCTCTCCGTCCCCGACGGCACCGTGGTGACCGACATGAACGGCAACGTCCTCGCCGACCTGGTCGGCCCGGGCTCCGAGCTGGTCATCGCCGAGGGCGGCCGTGGCGGGCTCGGCAACGCGGCACTGGCCTCCTCCAAGCGCAAGGCTCCTGGCTTCGCGCTCCTTGGCGAGCCGGGTGAGGCGCGAGAGATCGGGCTGGAGCTCAAGGTCGTCGCCGACATCGGCCTGGTCGGGTTCCCGAGCGCCGGCAAGTCGTCCCTGATCGCGGCGATCTCGCGCGCCAGGCCGAAGATCGCCGACTACCCGTTCACGACCCTGGTGCCCAACCTCGGCGTCGTGAAGGGCGGCGAGATCACCTTCACCGTCGCCGACGTGCCGGGCCTGATCGAGGGTGCCGCCGACGGTCGCGGGCTCGGTCACGAGTTCCTGCGCCACATCGAGCGCTGTGCCGCGCTCGTCCACGTCATCGACACCGCGAGCATCGAGCCGGGCCGCAACCCGGTCGACGACCTCGACGTCATCGAGAACGAGCTCTCCCGCCACGGCGGCCTCGAGGACCGGCCCCGGCTGGTCGCGCTGAACAAGGTCGACGTCCCCGACGGCCGCGAGATCGCCGAGATGACCATCGGCGAGTTCGAGAAGCGCGGGATGAAGGTCTTCGAGATCTCCGCCGCCTCCGGCGAGGGCACCCAGCAGCTGATCTACGCGATGGCCGAGATCGTCGCTGACTCCCGCAAGGACGTCGCGGTGGCGCCGCCGACCCGGATCGTGCTGCGCCCCGAGGGCGTGGAGGGCAAGAACGGGTTCACGGTCAAGGTGTCGAAGAACGGCGAATTCCTCGTACGCGGCCCGCAGCCCGAGCGCTGGGTGCGGCAGACCGACTTCGAGAACGAGGAGGCCGTCGGCTATCTCGCCGACCGCCTCAACCGGCTCGGCGTCGAGAAGCGCCTGGTCGAGCTCGGGGCCGAGGAGGGCGACACCGTCATCATCGGCGACCCGGCGAACTCGGTCGTCTTCGACTTCCGTCCCTCGATCGACACCGGTGCCGAGATGCTCGGCCGCCGCGGTGAGGACCAGCGCTTCTACGAGGAGCGGCCCGCTGCTTCCAGGCGGCGCGAGATCGACGCCGGGATGGAGACCAAGGAAGAGTACGAAGCCCGCGCCGACGTCGCCCGCCGGCTGCGCGACGGGGCCGGCCCGGTGGCGTACGAGATCGGCGGGGAGGACGACCCGGACTGGGCCGAGGACGACCCGTCGGCGGACTCAAGAACACGCTCGGGGGAGTAGCGGCCCCGCCCGACCAGCGGAAAGCGGCGGATCGAGCGGCGTCGGCGCCGGTAGGATCCGGCGCAGCGGAGAGCACAGGCTGACGTACGAGGGGGATCGGTGCAGCGCGAGGTCGTGACCGGGGCACGCCGGGTGGTGGTCAAGGTCGGATCGTCGTCGCTGACGACGGCCGCAGGGGGCATCGACCCCGACCGGGTGAGCGCCTTGGTCGACGTGCTCGCCAAGACCCGGGCCACCGGCGCCGAGGTCGTGCTGGTCTCCTCCGGGGCGATCGCGGCCGGGCTGTCGCCGTTGGGACTGGCCAAGCGTCCGCGGGCGCTGGCCAAGCAGCAGGCGGCGGCGAGCGTGGGGCAGGGGCTGCTCGTTCACCGCTACACAGACGAGCTCGCCCGACACGGCATCATCGCAGGTCAGGTGCTGCTCACGGTCGATGACCTGAACCGGCGGGCCCACTATCGCAACGCCGACGCGACGCTGTCGAAGCTGCTCGACCTGGGTGTGCTCCCGATCGTCAACGAGAACGACACCGTGGCCACCTCCGAGATCCGGTTCGGCGACAACGACAGGCTTGCGGCACTGGTGGCCCACTTGGTCAAGGCCGACCTGCTGGTGCTGCTCAGCGACGTCGACGCGCTCTACGACGCGCCGCCGTCCCAGCCCGGCTCGCGGCGGATCGACGAGGTCGCCTCGCTGGCCGACCTCGACGGCGTGACCATCGGCAAGGCCGGTGCCGCCGGAGTCGGCACAGGGGGCATGGTGACCAAGCTGGAGGCCGCCCGGATCGCTGTCGACGACGGCGTCCCGGTCGTGCTGACCTCGGCCGCTCAGGCAGAGGCTGCGCTCGCGGGCGAGGCCGTCGGCACCCTGTTCCATGCCGTCGGCAAACGACGCCCCGCGCGTCTGCTGTGGCTTCAGCACGCGACCGAGCCGGTCGGCTCGATCACCGTCGACGCCGGTGCGGTCGCCGCGATCAGTCGCCGCGGCGCCTCGCTGCTCGCCGCGGGGGTCACCGGCTACTCCGGCGCGTTCCATGCCGGCGACCCGGTCGACGTCGTCGACCCGTCGGGCGTGGCCGTCGCGCGCGGCCTGGTGAACTACGACGCCGACGAGATCCCGAGGCTGGCCGGGCGGTCCTCCGGCTATCTCGAGGCCAATCTCGGGGCTGCGTACGCTCGGGAGGTCATCCACCGCGACGACCTGGTCGTGTTGTGAGCAGAGCACGGTGGGTTCCCTTGGCGCTGGCGTGGGGAGTGCTCGTCCTCTGTGGCCTGCCAGCGTTGGCGATCACGTTCTCCCGGGCGCTGGCGAGCACCGACCTGCGGGCAGTGCGCCTGGCCGCGTTCGCGCCCTTCGGGGTCGGGTTGTACGCCCTGTGCCTGGTCGCGGTCCTGGTCCTGGTCTGGCTGGCCACCGGTCCCGGCCGGATCCGGCTCGCGGTCGTCGCCGGGGTCGTCGCGCTGTTGTTGGCCGTGCACGTGGCCTGGCAGGCGCCGCTCTATGCGGGATCCCGCGCGACCAGCGCCGGTGAGCCGTTGACCGTGATGACCACCAACCTTCTCGAGGGCAAGGGCGACACCGACGTCGTGGTCGAGACGGTGCGTGCGCACAAGGTCAACGTGCTCGCCATCCAGGAGATCACCCCGGAGGCGTTCGCGAAGCTGTCTAGGACGCTGCGCGACCAGCTGCCCTACCGGATCGGCGAGGCCGCACCCGGCACCATGGGCACGATGATCTTCGCCGACCAGCCGATCACCAAGTCGCGCCGGATCGACACGGCGATGGGGTCGTGGGTCGCCGACGTGGGGGAGTGGCGGGTCGTCGTCGCGCACCCGGCGCCGCCCACGCTCGCAACCTGGCCTGCCGAGCAGGAGCTGATGATCGAGGAGGCGGCCGCGGAGAAGCCCGACCTCGTCCTGGGCGACCTGAACGCCTCGCTCGACCACCACACGGTCCGGCGACTCCTCGGCGACGCAGACCTGCAGGACGCGGCCCGGGCCAGCAACGCCGGATGGCAGCCCACCTGGCCGACCGAGGGTTTCGCCGGCGTACCTCTTCCACCTTCGACCGCGATCGACCATGTCCTGATCGGGGATGACCTGGTCGCGCTGGCGACGAAGACGGTCGAGGTCCCGGGCTCCGACCACCTGGCGCTGGTCGCCTACCTCGGTACTCCCGAGGAGTGAGGCTCCGCCGGGCTAGCCGGTCTTGAGGGCCCCGAACCACTGCTTTGCGCCGTAGGCCTCGAACCGCTCCACCTCGACGAACCCGAGCCTGCGGGCCAGGCGCAGGGAGCGTCCGTTGGCCACCTGGGTGGTGAGGACGACCGGCTCGCCCGGGAGCGTCTTCTCGATCCAGCCGAGGGCGGCTCTGGTCGCTTCTGTCGCGATGCCTGCGCCCCACGATGTTGGAAGAAACTCATAGCCGAGCTCGACCTCGTCGCCCTCCTCGCGTACGTGGTGTGCCCACGCCCGATCGCGGCGCTGGATCGTGATCCTTCCGATGAACTCGCCCGCGTGCTCGACGGCGAAGATTCCGGGCCTGGTGTTCGGATCCTCCGGGATCAGCTGCTCCAGCTGTTCTCGGGTGTGCTGCGGGCCGCCGAGGTAGGCCTGTACTTCCTCGTCCGAGAGAAGCTTGGCCAGACCTGGTCTGTCTTCCGTCCTGGTCTCTCGGAGGATCAGGCGCTCGGTGACGATCGGGTCTGGGGGCCAGGGGACGTCGCCCAGGGGTTTCATGCTCTTGGACGGTAGCTGGGTTCGGGGTTGGTCAGGGGCCTTTTGGGTTGTACGTGGGTGGTTCTGGTTCGTCGGGTGCTGTGCTTCTTGGTTGGGGTGGGCCGCCGACCCTTTCTTTGAGGGTCTTCTCGACGGTCCCCGGAGTAAAGGACGGCCTTCGGCCGCCGGCTTCGCCGGCCGCTTCGCGGTCCTTGACACCGGGGCCCGTCGAGAAAAGATTTGGCTGGCTATCGGGGCGGCGGCCCGGGTGTGGCGCGGAGAGAATCTTTGCTTGAAAGGTTGGCGTCGAGGGGTGTGAGGGTGGCCCTTCGGGCCACTTACCATCCACAGGTGCTAGGCCGTACGCTCACCGCAAAAACAGCGTTTGAACTGGGAAAATAGATGGCTATGGAAGGGTTGTAGGCGTAGAATCAGACCCATCACAACACCTCTTTGAAGGGAGGGGCGGCGATGAGTCTCGGCCGCGACATCAACCCCTGGGGCACCAACCCCGGCGACGCGATCGACGCTGCATTGAAGGCCATCGAGACCGCCCTCCAAGACCTGCTGGCAACAGATCCCGCCTACTGGCGCACCGGGCAGAAGAAAGACCTCCTCGAGCGGCTGGAGATGCTCCAAGCCCAACAGGCCGCCCTGAAGCTCCGGGTGCTCGCCACGGCCGGCGACATCGCCGAGGAGACCGGCGCCAAGGATGCGTCGGGGTGGATGCGGACCGAGCTGTTGGTTGACAAGGGCGTCGCTCGCTCGCAGGTGAAACTCGCGGCTGCGGTGAGCAAGTACGAACTCGTTGCCGCCGGCCTCGCTGAGGGTGTTGTGTCCCAGGACAAGGCACGGGTGATCACCCAAGCCCTCGACCAGATCGAGACAGATCCGGCCGCCAGCGGCGAGGACCTGGTTCTCGCTGAGAAGCTGCTGGTTGACTACGCGACCCAGTTGACGGCGAACGAGTTGAAGATCGTCGGGCGACGGATCCTGAGCGAGATCGACCCAGAACGGTTCGAAGCCGCCGAAGCCAAGGCGTTGCAGCGCGAGGAAGAGCACGCCCAGCGGCGTACGTTCTTCTCGTCCCGTGACAACGGCGACGGCACAGTCGACATCCACGCCCGTGTCTCCCGTGCGGTCGGGATGCGGCTGCGCACGTTGTTGGACTCGTTGGCGCAACCGAGGAAGCTGTCGGCCGAGGACAAGGGCCGCAAAGTGCCCTATGACCGGCTGCTGGGTCAGGCGTTTGCCCGGGTGGTCGAGACCTACGACGTCGACCAGCTGCCCCGCCATGGCGGCCATGGCACCACGGTGTTCATCACGATGAGCGTCGAGGACCTCCGCAAGGACCTCGGCACCGCAGCCCTGGGCTTCGATGGTGACAAGATCACCGCCGCCGAAGCCCGCCGGATGGCCTGCAACGCAGACCTCGTCCCTGTCGTCCTCGGCACTGACTCCGAGATTCTCGACTTCGGTCGAACAGCGAGGTTGGCTTATCCGGTCCAACACCGTGCACTTCGACTAAGAGATAGGTGTTGTCAGGCCGAGGACTGCGACGCCCCAGCCGCGTGGACCGAGGCTCATCACTTGAAACCTTGGTCCGAAGGCGGACTCACCAACTTGGCGAACATGGTCTTGTTGTGTGCGAGTGATCATCGCCGGATCCATGACCCGAACTACGGATATGAGCGGCTTCCGGATGGTCGGATCCGGTTCACCCGGCGCACCTGACTCGGTCTCGCCGGCGCCGCCGCGCCCGTATTCGTCCACCACCCGACACTTGCTGATCTGTCCTCGCGCGCCGTCGTGTCGTGCCACTGCTGCGGGGCAGCCGCTTGGTCTGTGACTTCTTCGGTAGTCCAGGCTCATTTAGGCCGCTGCATTTGGCGGTGCTGCCAGTCCATGGCGTACTCGTCGCCAGCAGATGACCCAGCCCATTCGCCCCGTGGGAGCGTCTAAGAGCGGCTTGGGTCAGTCAGCTGAGGCGGCATCTTGTGGCGTGCCTGGCCTGCCCCGCTCAGGGCAAACCTTGTGAAGCGTTCACAAAGTGTCATCGTCTTGTAAAAGCACGAGGAGGCCCTCCGCCGCCAGGAGCCACCGGCCAGAGATCCCGGGCCCGCACGCAACCAATCGAATCCGCGCCAAACCCCGCCGCCGACCCGATATACAGCCAAAATTCTCGACGGAGCCCGGTGTCAAGGACCGCGAAGCGGCCGGCGAAGCCGGCGGCCGAAGGCCGTCCTTTACTCCGGGAGCCGTTGAGAACACCCTCCCCGAAAGGGTCGGCGGCCCCAGCCAATCGAAGATTGAGCACCACGCGAAACCCAATGGCGGCCAGGCCCCGCCTGCTTGACTGCGACCCATGACCGAAGCCGAAGAACTGACGAAGATCAGCATGCTCTGGGAGTCGGCCGATCCAGATGCCGCGCTGACCGAGCGGTTCGGCTTCGCTTCCCCGGCCGAGGCGACGGACTGGGTGACCGGCGTACTGGCCGAGCACTGGGGGCTGAAGCTGACCGCCTGCGAGCGGTTGGTGATCAGCGATGCCAACTGTCTGGCGTGGATCACCGTCGACGGCTGTCGGATGATCGCCAAGTGGTCGATGCGGCCACGCGTGTTTGCGCGCTTGGCGGCGATCGCACGACTCACGGCGTGGCTGGGGGAGCGTGGGATACCTGTGTCGATGCCGCAGGCGGCTCGGGACGGCAGGGTCCAGGTGGAGGTCGACGGGTTCTCGCTCGGGCTGCAGCGGGTGGTCGATGGTGAGCTGTTGGACATCACCGATCCCGACCAGGTCAGGGCTGCGGGCGAGATGCTCGCGAGGATGCATGCGGCGATGGCCGACTACCCGGAGCTGATCCCCACCGACGAGCCGCCGGCACCGGGCGCCCAGCTGGTCGGCAACGACTTCAGGTCGGCCAACATCCTCTGGTCAGGAGGCAAGATCGCGGCGGTCCTGGATCTGGAGGAGACCACGTACCGCCGCCGGGTGGACGACCTCGCTCAGGCCGCTGTCCTGCTCGGCACGCGCTACCACCACTGGCGTCCGACACCGGCGGATGTGCGCGGGGCGTTCGTCGCGGCGTACAAGTCGGTTCTTCCGTTGGCGGAGGACGACGCCGGTGCGCTCGAGGACAGCATCGAGGCGCACTTGCGGCGCATCCCGTGGCCGGGCTGATCGGTCAGTCGCCGACGGCGTCGATGCCTCGCTGGACGATGAGGGGGTCGGGGGTGCCGACGACTTCTGGGTCCTTCTCGTCGTAGTCGTGGTGGGCGAGGAAGTAGCGCATCGCATTGAGGCGGGCGCGCTTCTTGTCGTTGGAGCGGATCGTGGTCCAGGGTGCCCAGTCGGTGTCGGTGCGGCGGAACATCTCCTCCTTGGCGGATGTGTAGGAGTCCCACTTGTCCAACGACTGCACGTCGATCGGGGAGAGCTTCCACTGCCGTACCGGGTCGATCTGGCGGATGATGAAGCGGGTCCGCTGCTCCGATCGTCCCACCGAGAACCAGAACTTCGTGAGCGTGATGCCTGAGTCGACGAGCATCTGCTCGAAGAGCGGCACCTGGTGCATGAACTGCTCGTACTGGTCGTCGGAGGCGAAGCCCATGACCCGCTCGACGCCGGCGCGGTTGTACCAGGAGCGGTCGAAGAGGACCATCTCGCCGGCGGTGGGCAGGTGCTGGACGTACCGCTGGAAGAACCACTGCTGCGACTCACGGTCCGACGGCTTGGACAGCGCGACCGTGCGGGCGTAGCGAGGGTTGAGGTGCTCCATGAACCGCTTGATCGTGCCGCCCTTGCCGGCCGCGTCCCGGCCTTCGAAGAGCAGCACGTGCTTGCCGCCGACGCGGTCGTTCCAGCGCTGGAACTTCAGCAGCTCGACCTGGAGAAGGTACTTCTGCTCGTCGTAGACCTCGCGCGCGATCCGCTCGGTGTAGGGATAGTTCTCGCGCCAGGTGTCGACTGCCTTGCCGGCCGGGTCCAGGAGTACGGGGTCGTCATCGTGATCCTCGCCGATCGTGTGACCCTCGGTGATCAGGTTGTCGATGTACTCGCGGAATCCCTGGGACATGCATACGACCTTAGGCAGGGGAGGTGAACGGGCGTCGACGTTTCAGCAAGCATCGCCATAGGGCCGTAACCTTGGTAGACGATGAATGCCCGGACCGTCTATCTGGACCACGCCGCCACCACTCCCATGGCCTCGGCGGCGATCGAGGCGATGACCGCGGAGCTGGCGCTGGTCGGCAATGCGAGCTCGCTGCACGCATCGGGTCGCCGCGCCCGCCGGGTGCTGGAGGAGTCCCGAGAACGGATCGCGGCGGCGCTCGGGTCCCGGCCGGGTGAGGTCGTCTTCACCTCCGGTGGCACCGAGGCGGACAACCTGGCGCTCAAGGGTGCCTATTGGGCACGCCGCGGCCAGGACCCGGCGCGCACCCGCATCCTGGCCTCCACCGTCGAGCACCACGCCGTGCTCGACCCGCTGCACTGGCTGGAGTCGACCGAGGGAGCCCAGGTCGAGCTCGTCGCGTGTGACGCGACCGGCCTCATCGACCTCGCCGCGATGAAAGAAGCCATCCAGCGCGATCCCGCCTCGGTCGCGCTCATCTCGGTGATGTGGGCCAACAACGAGGTCGGCACGCTGCAGCCCGTCGCCGAGATCGCCGAGATCGCCGCCGAGTACGGCATCCCGGTCCACTCCGACGCCGTCCAGGCGGTCGGCTCGGTGCCGGTCGACTTCGCGACCAGCGGCGTCGACGCGCTCTCGCTGACCGGCCACAAGCTCGGCGGCCCGGTGGGCGCCGGGGCGCTCGTCGTACGCCGCGAGCTCGAGCTGACGGCGCTGGTCCACGGGGGCGGCCAGGAGCGAGACGTACGCAGCGGCACCCACGCCACCGCGGCCATCGTCGGCTTCGCGGCCGCCGTCGAGCTCGCGGTCAAGGAGCAGGAGGCGTACGCGACCAGGGTCGGCGTCCTGCGCGACCAGCTGGTCGAGCAGGTGCTGGCGGTCGTGCCGAACTCCCACCTCAACGGCCCGGCCCTCGCGCCGCTCGGCCGCCACCGGCTGCCCAACAACGCCCAGATCGCGTTCCCGGGATGCGAGGGCGACTCGCTGCTGATGCTGCTCGACGCCGCCGGGGTCGAGTGCTCGACCGGTGCGGCCTGCTCGGCCGGCGTACCTCAGGCCTCTCACGTGCTCCTGGCCATGGGTCAGTCGGACGAGCAGGCGCGCTCCTCGCTGCGCTTCTCGCTCGGGCACACCACGACCGCCGAGGACGTGGACCGGCTGGTCGCGGCCATCGGGCCTGCGGTCGAGCGCGGCCGGGCTGCGGGGTTGCAGCGCTGATGGGACTCTGCTGATGGGAACGGGGATGAGAGTCGTAGCCGCGATGTCCGGAGGAGTGGACTCCGCCGTCGCCGCCGCCCGCGCGAAGGAGGCCGGCCACGACGTCACCGGCGTCCACCTGGCGCTCTCGCGCAACCCGGCGTCCTACCGCACCGGCGCCCGCGGGTGCTGCACGATCGAGGACTCCAACGACGCCCGCCGTGCCGCGGACGTGATCGGGATCCCGTTCTACGTCTGGGACCTCTCCGACCGCTTCCACGAGGACGTGGTCGAGGACTTCATGTCGGAGTACGCCGAAGGGCGCACCCCCAACCCCTGCCTGCGCTGCAACGAGAAGATCAAGTTCGCCGCCGTGCTGGACCGGGCGCTCGCGCTCGGCTTCGACGCGGTCGCGACCGGCCACTACGCGACGCTTCGCAACGGCGCCGACGGGCTCGTCGAGCTGCACCGCGCCGTCGACGCCGGCAAGGACCAGTCCTACGTGCTCGGCGTGCTCGACCAGGCCCAGCTCGAGCACTCGCTGTTCCCGCTCGGCGACACCCCCAAGCCGCTGGTGCGTGAGGAGGCGGCTCGCCGTGGCCTGCTCGTCGCCGACAAGCCCGACTCCCACGACATCTGCTTCGTCGCCGACGGCGACAACGCCGGCTGGCTGCGCGAGAAGCTGGGCGACCGGGCGCCCAACGAGTCCGGGCCCATCGTCGATGAGACGGGTGAGGTCCTGGGCGAGCACCAGGGGACGTACGCCTACACGATCGGGCAGCGCAAGGGCCTCCGCCTCGGCAAGCCGGCGCCGGACGGGAAGCCGCGGTTCGTGCTCGACATCGAGCCGGTCTCCGGCACGGTCACCGTCGGGCCCCGAGAGCACCTGGCCGTCGACGGCCTCTCCGGGATCCGGCCACGGTGGGCCGGGCGTGCGCCCGAGGGCGTCCTCGAGGGCACCGTCCAGCTGCGCGCGCACGGCGACGAGCACCGGGCCCGGGTGACCGTGGTCCCCGAGGGGGCCGAGATCGAGCTGCTCGACCCCGCCTACGGCATCGCGCCCGGCCAGGCAGCGGTCATCTACGAAGGCACCCGAGTCGTCGGCTCGGTCACCATCTCCAACACCCGCCGGGTGGCTCTCGCGTGAGAGCTACCGGAGTCGGGTCGCTGCCTGGTGAGGACTACGCAGAGGCCTGCCGCGTCGTGCTCGGCGAGCTCACCGACCTGCCGCACCTTCCCGAGCTGCCCGCGCGTGGCGCGATCGCGAACATGACCGGCCGGGCGCTGGCGGTCCTCGAGGGGCTCGACGCCGACCTGCAGCCCGCGGGCTGGCGCCTGACCGGCACCTCCGGCTCCGCCGGGGTCGACCACCGGCGTGCCCGCAGCCTGCTCGCCCAGGACCTCGACACCGTCGAGGAGCTGGTCCAGGACTCTCCGCTCACCTCCGGCGGCGGCGCGTTCAAGATCCAGGTCGCCGGACCCTGGACCCTCGCCGCCACCGTCGAGCGGCCGCGTGGTGACAAGCTGCTCGCCGACCACGGCGCCCGGCGTGACCTGGCGCAGGCGCTGGCCGACGGCGTACGCACCCACATCCGCGACGTACGCCGTCGCCTCCCGGGCGCGGACACGCTGGTCGTCCAGGTCGACGAGCCGGCGCTGAGCGCCGTGCTCAACGCCCAGGTGCCGACCGCCTCGGGGTTCGGCAAGCACCGCAGCATCGACCTTCCCGAGGCCTCCCAGGCATTGGAGTGGGTCCTCGGCGCGATCGCCGAGGAGGGGGCGATCCCGTGGGTGCACTCGTGCGCACCCGGGACCCCGCTGGGCCTGCTCCGCAACGCCGGGGCGACGGGGATCAGCGTCGATCTGACCCAGCTCACCGCCGCCGACCACGACGAGCTGGCCACGGCCCTGGAGGCGGGCGACACGGTCGCGCTCGGCGTGGTCCCTTCGATCGCTCCTGCGGGTGCCGCGCCCACCGACAAGTCGGTCACCGAGACCGTGGAGCGCTGGCTCGACATGCTCGGCCTGGATGCTGCCCACGACATCGTGCTGACGCCCGCGTGCGGCCTCGCCGGCGCCGACGGGCGATGGGCTCGCACCGTCCTGCGAATCCTCACCGAAAGCGCGCGTCACCTGGCGTAGATTCCCCTCATGCAAAAACGGGGGACGGCACTTCTGGCCGCGGCTCTTCTGCTCGCCGGCTGTGGCAATGAGGTGCGCCAGGCGGACGACGCGGACGAGAAGCCCAGGCCTACGCAAGCAGCGAGCATCGACCCGGCCGATCTGAGGCCCGGAAACCAGCCGGCGACCCCCGAGGCGATCGCGGCGATCACGCTCCAGCGCGTGCCCGTACAGCCGGAGGCGTTCGAGGGCGGCGACGTCTACTTCGAGCAGGACGAGGTCGGCACCGTGCTCCTGTGGGGAGCCGACCACTCGTTGGAGGTCAAGGCCGGCGCGGTCGACGACGACCTGCTCTCGACCTGGTGCCACGACGGCATGTCGGGCTGTGTCGAGATGAAGGCCGCTACCGGCACCTCGACTGTCGCCTGGGACCTCGCCACCGACGACGGCACCCCCGGTCAGCTGATGGTCTCGCATGCGTCTGGGGGAGTGGAGCGCCGGGCCGCGTACGTTGGCGAGAAGATCACCGGCGACCCCCGCAAGCTCGATCTCGAGGTGAGCGTGGACGATCTGGTCGCTCTGGTCACCGACCCGCGCCTCGGCACGAAGACGACCATGAAGATGACGAAGGCGCAGGTCAGCGGCTTTCCCTCGGAGGGTGCCAACGGCACCGACGAGGTCGCTCTGACTGCCGGGGCGATCGCGGCGGGACTGCTCGAGACCAAGGCGTACGCCGACATCGACTCCTTCGAGAAGGCCGACGTCTCGGCCTACGGCAAGGGTGCCTTCGGCGTCGTCGGCACCACCCCCGGCGGCGGCACCGTCACGGCGGTCCATGCCCCGAACCTGCCCGCCGGGAAGCGGAAGTGCCCCTCGACCCTCACCTGTTCCAAGGGCGACACCGACGGCTACGACGGCTGGACCGATGGGTCGGCCGAGACCGTCCGCTGCCATGAGGCGGAGGGTGACCTGCCCGCCTTCTGTGCGGTCGTACGCCAGCAGGCGCCCGCACCGTTCCCCGGCGACGACCTCGACCCGGTCCTGTCCGGGCTCGAGGTGGCGTTGGAGACGCTGTGGCCGACGGTTGCGGCCGAGACCGCCAGCCGGGGTGAGTCGCTGGTCGGCTGAGCGCGCTCAGCGTCCGGCGACCCGCTGGCCCTCGTAGGTCGGGCTGTCGTAGGCCTGACCCCGCTGGCTCGGCGGTGCGAACGACTCGGGCGGCCGCGGCTGGCGATGAGCGGGCTGGCGAGGATCGGGCTGGCGCGGGCCTGGCTGGCGCGGACCTTGCTGGCGCCGGATCGGCTCCTGGCCCTCGGGTAGCCGGCGCGGGAGCGGAGGCTCGGGTCGGGACTGGGGCTGCCGGCGAGGGTGGGCCGGGTAGGGCCCCGATGCCTGTCGCGGGTCAGCGGGATACCGCGGGGCCTGCGCGTAGGCCGGCTCGTCCCACTCCTGCTCGCGCTTGCGGCGTCCGGAGAGCATCGCGACGGCACCGGCCACGAGCGCGAGAACGATCATCGAGGCCACGATGATCCAGGTGAGCGGGCCGACGCCGCCCTCTTCGGCCGGTGCGGCCAGCTTGACAGCCTCTGTCTTCGGGGCGCAGTCGCTCTGGACGCACTCGCCGTCGCTCGGGGTGCCGGTCACGACGAAGGAGATCCCGCGGTTCACCGAGCCCTGGAAGGTGAGGGTGTGCTTGCCGAGGCCGATGTCCTTGGGAAGCCGGCCGGACCACTTCGCGACGCCGTGACCGTTGGCCTTGACGCTGGTCGAGAGCACCAGCGGGGTCGAGTAGACGACGACCCTGATGCCGGTCTCGTTGGGCTTGAAGCCGGAGGCCTCGGCATGGATCACGTCCTCGGCGTCCACGGAGGCGTCGTCGATCCCGGTCAGGTTCAGGCCCTTGACCGTCGGCGGCTCCTCGGGCGCGGTCCAGGGCTTCTTGGAGGCCTTCTTCGTCGGCTTCTCGCCGGAGCCGGCACCGGCCCCGTCGCCGGAGTCGCCACCTGTGGTCCGGCCCGAGGACGTACCGCCACCCGAGCCCGTGCCCGAGCCCGTGCCCGAGCCGTCCGAGGACCCCGTGTCGTCCGAAGGCTCCTCCGGGGTCGGTGAGCTGCTGGGCTGAGTGAGCGCATCGAAGTCGAAGGGGACGCCCACCGCCCGCGAATCGGCAGAGTCGTAGAGGTCGCGGCCACCGCCGCGCATCGTCATGATCTGGTAGTCGGTGCCGGGGTCGAGGTCGGCGACCTGTGCGGCGTCGAGAGTGAACGCGTAGGTCCAGTCGTCGGGGTTGTCGGGATTGATCACGACTGACTTGACGAAGGTGCTCCTCGTGCCCGATCCGCGGTAGCCGACCGGGTTGAGCGCGATCTCGATGCCCGGATCCTTGCCGGTGTAGTCGGTGCCGTGGACATTGAGCACCACGCCGTCCTTCGACTGCTCGATGATCGACACCTCGACCTCTGCGTCGGAGAACACGCTCCCCAGCCCGAGCGCGTGCGTAGCGCCGACCGGAGCCAGCAGAAGCGCGAGCGCCGTCAACAGCGTCACCACGAGCCGAGAAAACACCGCAGACCTCACAAGGCGGTCACTTGGGGGATTGATGTCGGCCCGCCTCTCCCGACGGGGGTGGAAGGTAGCCTGCTTTACCCTCCATCGTGAGCCGCGTCACCCAGGTGTTGACGGGTTGCGTCGATATTGAGGGCGTTGAGAGTCGTTTGGGCTGGTGAAACGCCGAAAACGCCCGGGTGGGTATGTGGTCGGAAATTGTCGGCGGGACCAGGCAAGATGGTGCCCGTGAACGATGACGTGACCGACGCCGGCCCTGAGCAGAAGAACGAGCACCAGGAGCTCGCCGAGCAGATCGAGGACGCTCGCTACCGCTACTACGTGCTCGACGACCCGACGCTCTCCGACGCCGACTTCGACCAGAAGTGGCGCCGGATCAACGAGCTCGAGGAGCAGTTCCCCGAGCTGCGTACCCCCGACTCGCCGACCCAGAAGGTCGGTGGCACGTTCTCGACGGAGTTCACCGCGGTCGACCACCTGCAGCGGATGGAGTCGCTCGACAACGTCTTCTCGTTCGACGAGCTCACCGGCTGGCATGCCCGGATCGCCAAGGACGGCGCCGGCCAGGCCGAGCTGCTGTGCGAGCTCAAGGTCGACGGGCTGGCGATCAACCTGCTCTACGAGAAGGGCCGCCTGGTGCGGGCGCTGACCCGCGGCGACGGCCGCACGGGCGAGGACGTCACCCCGAACGTACGCACCATCAAGTCCATCCCGCACCGGCTCACCGGCACCGACGAGTTCCCGGTGCCCGACCTGGTCGAGGTGCGCGGCGAGGTCTTCTTGTCGATCGAGGCCTTCGACAAGCTCAACGCCTCCCTCGTCGACGCGGGCAAGCCGATGTTCGCCAACCCGCGAAACTCCGCCGCCGGCTCGCTGCGCCAGAAGGACCCGCGCGTGACCGCGACCCGCGAGCTCGGGATGGTCTGCCACGGCATCGGCGCCCGGCAGGGCTTCCGACCGGTCGCCCAGTCGCATGCGTACGAAGCCCTGAAGGCCTGGGGGCTGCCCACCTCCAAGCGGGTCAAGGTGCTCAAGAGCCTCGCCGAGGTCGAGGACTTCATCAGCTACTTCGGCGAGCACCGACACGACGTCACCGAGCACGAGATCGACGGTGTCGTGATCAAGGTCGACGACATCTCGCTGCAGCGCCGCCTCGGCTCGACCAGCCGCGCGCCACGGTGGGCGATCGCCTACAAGTACCCGCCGGAGGAGGTCAACGCCAAGCTGCTCGCGATCGACGTCGGCGTGGGCCGCACCGGCCGGGTCACGCCCTTCGGCGTCATGGAGCCGACCAAGGTCGCCGGCTCGACCGTCGAGCGCGCGACGCTGCACAACGCCCACGAGGTGAAGCGGAAGGACGTACGCCCCGGCGACACCATCATTCTGCGCAAGGCAGGCGACGTGATCCCGGAGATCCTCGGCCCGGTGCTGCCGCTGCGACCCGAGGGGTTGCCGGAGTGGGTGATGCCCACCGAGTGCCCCGCGTGCGGCACCACGCTCGCCGAGCAGAAGGAGGGCGACAAGGACCTGCGCTGCCCCAACCACCGCGGCTGCCCCGCGCAGGTGCGGGAGCGGGTCTTCTTCGCCTCCGGAAGAGGTGCCTTCGACATCGAGGGGATGGGCTACGAGGCGGCGGACGCGCTGCTGGCCGCCGAGGTGATCACCAACGAGGGCGACATCTTCTCGCTCGACGAGGCCAAGCTCGCCACCACGGCGTTCTTCACCCGGGCCGCGAAGAAGGCCGAGAAGGAGGCCGGGGCCGGCGACCGGGTGCTCAACGCCAACGCGCTGGGACTGCTGCGCAACCTGGAGGAGCGCAAGCAGGTCCCGCTGTGGCGGGTGCTGGTCGCGCTCTCCATCCGCCACGTCGGCCCGTCCGCAGCCCGGGCGCTGGCCACCGAGTTCGGCTCGCTGGACACCATCTGGGCGGCCTCCCAGGAGGAGCTGGCCGCCACCGAGGGCGTCGGCGGGATCATCGCAGAGGCCATCGTCGAGTGGCGTCAGGTCGACTGGCACCAGGAGATCGTGGAGAAGTGGCGTACGGCCGGGGTCTCCCTCGAAGACGAGCGCGACGCGTCGGTGGCGCGCACCCTCGAGGGCCTGACCATCGTCGTCACCGGGTCGTTGGAGGACTTCTCCCGCGACGGCGCCAAGGAGGCGATCATCAGCCGTGGCGGCAAGGCCGCGGGGTCGGTCTCGAAGAAGACCGACTACGTCGTGGTCGGTGAGAGCGCGGGCTCCAAGGCGGCCAAGGCCGAGGAGCTCGGCCTGCCGATCCTCGACGAGGCGGCGTTCAAGGTTCTGCTGGAGGCCGGACCCGCTGGACTCGGCTAGAAAATACCCCCCATAGTGTGGCCTCGTGCTCGAGGCCCTTCCCCCACTCCTCACGGTCGCCGCGGTCCTCCTGGTCCCGGCGACCGTGCTTCTGTTCACGATCCGTATGCCGCGTACCGGCTCGCTCTCCGCGGGCACGGCGGTCCTCGCGGCGACCCTCACCTCGGCGGTCGCCCTCGGGGCCGGCCTGCTGCTCGGCCAGGACGCCGTCCGGGCCGCGATCGGGGGCGTCGTCCTCGGCGCCTCCCTGCCGGCCTGGTTGCCCGCGGCGCGGGACTGGGACGTACGCGGCCTGGTCGCCTGGGCGCTCACCATCGACGTCGGTCTGCTCTACCTGACCTATGTGGGGCTGTGGACGGTCACGGTCCACCCCGGAGCGTGGACGACGACGCTGTCGAGCCTGTTGTGGCTGCTGGAAGTCTTCGTCTTCGTGATCGGCGTGGGCTACCTGTGGGAGATGGTCGACGTGCTCGCCCGGCGCCGTTGGCGTGGGTGGCCGACGCGTGGCGAGCACCACCCCGGCTGGGGCCGGCCCTTCGTGAGCCTGCACGTCCCGACCCACAACGAGCCGCCCGAGATGGTCATCGAGACCCTCGAGCGGATGCTCGAGCTGGACTACGACGCGTACGAGATCCTGGTCATCGACAACAACACCGACGACCCCGCGCTGTGGCGGCCGGTGCAGGACTTCTGCGAGCAGTACGACGGCGTCACCTTCATCCACCTGGCCAACTGGCCGGGGTTCAAGTCCGGGGCGCTCAACTACGCGCTGACCCGGATGAACCCGCGCACCGAGGTCGTCGGGATCGTCGACGCCGACTACCACGTCGCTCCTGACTTCCTGGCCCACAACGCCCCGCTGTTCAGCGACGAGTCGGTGGCCTTCGTGCAGACGCCGCAGGACTACCGGGACTGGGACGTCTCGGCGTACTTCCGCCGGCTCTACCACTCCTACGGCTACTTCTTCGACGTCAGCCAGGTGTCTCGCAACGAGCGCAACGGCGCCATCTTCGGCGGCACCATGGGACTGATCCGGGCCTCGGCCCTGGTCCGATCCGGCGGCTGGGACGAGTGGTGCATCACCGAGGACGCCGAGCTGTCGCTGCGACTGCTGAAGATGGGCTACAACGGCATGCACGTCGACCGCTCCTACGGCCGCGGCGTGATGCCGCTGACCTTCGAGACGCTCAAGAAGCAGCGGTTCCGGTGGTGCTTCGGCGGCATCCAGATCCTGCGCATGCACTGGCGCTCACTGATGCCCGGGCGTCGCACCGAGGACAACCAGATGACCCTGGCGCAGCGCTGGGCCTACCTCGTCGGCGGGCTGCAGTGGTTCGGCGACCTCGCCGGAGCCCTGTTCACCTTCTTCCTGATCTCGGGCGCTCTCGACCTGATGCTGGGCGGGGGACTTGTCGTACGCCGCCTCTCGGGGCTCCTCCTGTTCGCCGCCGTCGCGCTGGTGCTCTTCGGCGCGGCCCGCTCGATCGCACTGGTCCGCCTGCGCAGCGGGGCCTCCTGGCGCGACGCGATCGGTGCCTTCGGGCTGTGGCTGGCGCTCGGGGCGACCGTCGCACGTGCCTCCTGGCTCGGGCTGGTCTCGCGCGAGGGCACGTTCCTGCGTACGCCGAAGATCAAGGGGCAGCCGCGGGTGCGAGACGTGGTTCGGGGCAACCTGGTGGAGACCTTCGCCGCGGTCGCCTGCCTAGCCATGGCGGTCCTGGTCGGCGCACTCGGCGGGGCGACCGGGCTCGCCATCGCGGCGCTGCTCGGCTTCCAGGGGATCGGCTACGGGCTGGCCCCGATCAACAGCTGGGCGGCGATCCACAGCGACCTGCCCGCCGACCTGCGACGCCGTCGCGAGCGGATCTGGGCATGGAGCGCCGCCGCGGCTCCCGCTGCTCGGCGTGGGGGACTGGTGCTCGCCTTCAGCTCGGTGATGCTCGCCGGACTGGTCGCGCTCGCGGCGCCCGTGGGCAGCCCGGACGTACCCGAGGTCGGCGACGTCCACGGTGCGCTGGAGAAGAAGTCGCGCGACGCCGCGAAGGACGAGCCGGATCCTTCGCCGAGCCCGACTCCTGCGTCGACCGCAGAACCGACCCCGACACCTGGAGACACGCCGACCCAGGCCACCACCACGCCCGATGACCGGCCGACTCAGGCCGCCGAGCCCACTCCGGCCACCGATCCCACCCAGGCAGCCGACCCGACCCATGCCCCGTCCACCCGGCCCGGCACCGGAGGCAGGCCGACGGACAAGCCGTCCAACGGCGGTGGCCAGAACAAGACGTCCTAGGCCGCTACACGTCGGTGAGGCGTTGCCAGGCGTGTACGACGGCGACCACCGCGACCGGGCCGACGGCAGCGGTCAGCGCCAGCTGCGGCAGGCCGACGGCCGCGGCGGCTTCCGGCCCGCCCATGCCGGTCCACAGCGACGACGCGGCGTAGGGGAACCAGGAGCCGGCGCCCAGGAGGACGATCACCTGCGTGGCGGCGATCACGGCGATCAGTACGCCGACGGTGCCGAACGCGCTCCGGATGACCGTCGCGACCCAGGCGAACGGGAGCGCCAGTCCGATGCCGAGCATCCCGGCGGCGAACGCGGTGACGGTCGCCTGGCCGAGTCCCGACGAGGTGCTCGGCGGTCCCGTCGCGAGGGTCGCGCCGGCCAGCGCAGCGAGGGCCAGTCCGACGAACGTCGCGGCGAGCACGACCACCGCCAGGCTCGCGAGGATCACCAGGCAGCGGGCCAGCGCGATGGTGGTGCGCGGCACCGTCAGACCGAAGGACGCACCGGCGGTGCCGTCGGCGAAGGGCTGCCCGAATGCCCATGCCGTCGCGAACCCGCCGGCGGTGAGCACCGCGACGCTGAGGATCTGGGCGAGCGCCACCATCACGGTGGTTTCCGGGTCGCCGGTGGCGTACGGGGCCAGCTTCGCCGCGGTGGCGCCGACCCCGTAGTCGGAGCGCGCCAGGGCCACGGCGCCGAAGCTGCCGCACGGGACGAGCACGACCAGCACCGGTACGGCGATCCGGAGGACCACCGACCGGCGCAGCAGCAGTGCCTCGACCTGCAGGGCTGCTCGTAGGCCGGAAATCATGCTTCTCCTCTGCTGGAGGCTCGGGGCTCCTCGCGCTCGGCTGCGAGCACGCTCGCGAAGAAGCGCGACTCGAGATCGGGGCCGCTGGGGTCGAAGGTGTCGACCACTCGGCCGGCGTGGACCGCCACGATGCGGTCGGCGATCCGGGACACCTCGTCGAGATGGTGGCTGCTGACCAGGACGGCCGCGCCCTGTGCCGCCAGGTCCCGCACCAGCTCCCGCACGATCACCACCCCACGCGGGTCCAGGGCGCTGGTGGGCTCGTCGAGCACCAGCGCGCGCGGTGTGTGGATCGTGGCGCCCCCGATGCCGAGACGCTGCCGGTTGCCCTGGGAGAGAGCGCGTGCGCGGACGTCGGCCCACGCATCCAGACCGAGGCGGTTCCTGGCGGCGGTGGCCAGCTCCTCGACCCGGTCGGCGTGACAACCGTGCAGGCGCGCAGCGGCCCGAAGGTTCTCCGTCACGGTGAGATCCGCGAAGACGAGTGGTGCGTCGACCACGTGCCCGAACCGTGCCGCGACGCTACGGGGCAGGTCTGCAGCTTCGTGACCGAGGATCTCCGCGGTGCCGGAGTCGGGGCGGAGCCTGCCGGCGAGCGCGCGCAGCGCGGTCGTCTTGCCGGCACCGTTGAGGCCGATCATCGCGACCACCTCGCCGTGATCCACGTGGAGGGAGAGAGCGTCCAGCGCCAAGCGTGCCCCGCCCGTGCGGTGCCTGGCCCACGGGGCCGGGTGGGCCAGGAAGGAGTGGCTGACGGAGTCGAGGCGTAGCGCGGTCATGGTCGTTCGCCGGGCGCCGGCGTGAGCTGGTCCAGGGCGTGACGTACGAGATCCTCGAGCGAAGAATCGTCCTCGAGGGCGACGCTGTCAGGGTCTGCCCACGACATCAGCGCCGCCGTCACCGCGCCGAGGACGGCCGCGGTCGTGATGACGGCGTCGAGGCGCGGAGCGCCGTCAGCGGTCAGCCGCTCGACGATCGCGTCCTGGGTGTCTTGGGTGGACACGGCGACGGCCGCACGCAGGCTCGGGTGGCGAGCGACGATCGCGACGCGCCGACGGGCAGTGGCGTCCTCGACCTCGGCGATCCCGGCGAGGGCGCTGAGGAAGCCGCCTCGGACCCGGTGGAGCGGCGGTAGCCCGAGCGGCTGTGCCCCGACCGCCTCGGCGATGAGTGGGTCGTACGGGTCGGTGACCAGCACCGCGTCCTTTGTGGGGAAGTGGCGGAAGAAGGTCATCTGCGTGATGCCAGCGGCCTCGGCGATCTGGCTCACGGTCGTCGCGTCGTACCCCTGGCGCTCGAACAGATCCAGGGCGACATCGAGGATGCGTGCCCTGGTTCGGAGCGTCTTGGAAGTGACCACTCCATAATGTTAGTCACTAACATTATGGAGTGGCAACTGCCACGGCTTACCGACGTGAGAGTTGGGGCCGTTGACACCTAGGATGTGCGCATGCCAGAAATCACCCGCGACGAGGTCGCGCACCTGGCCGACCTCGCCCGCATCGACCTCAGCGACGCCGAGCTCGATCACCTTGCCCCGCAGCTTCAGGTGATCCTCGAGTCCGTCGCCTCGATCCAGGGGCTTGCCGGCGACGACGTGCCTGCCACCTCCCACCCGCTTCCGCTGACCAACGTCTTCCGTGAGGACGTCGTGACCCCGTGCCTGACGCCGGAGCAGGCGCTCTCCGGGGCGCCTGCCGTCGAGGACCAGCGATTCTCGGTGCCGCGGATCCTGGGGGACGAGCAGTGAGTGACCTCATTCTGAAGTCGGCCGCCGACCTGGCCGACTCCCTTGCCGCCGGTGAGACCACCTCGGTCGAGCTGACCCAGGCCCACCTCGACCGGATCGCCGCGGTCGACGGCGACGTCCACGCCTTCTTGCACATCGACGCCGAGGGCGCGCTGTCCCAGGCCGCCGCCTCCGACGCGCGCCGGGCCAACGGTGACGCGCTGCATGCCCTCGACGGCGTACCGATCGCGGTCAAGGACGTGCTGACCACCACCGGCCTGCCGACGACCTGCGGCTCCAAGATCCTCGAGGGCTGGGTCCCGCCCTACGACGCGACCGTGGTCAAGAAGATCAAGGCAGCCGGTCTGCCGATCCTGGGCAAGACCAACATGGACGAGTTCGCGATGGGCTCCTCCACCGAGCACTCCGCGTACGGCCCGACGAAGAACCCCTGGAAGCTCGACCGGATCCCCGGCGGCTCCGGTGGTGGCTCGGCCGCGGCCGTCGCCGCCTTTGAGGCGCCGCTGGCGCTCGGCACTGACACCGGCGGCTCGATCCGCCAGCCGGGTGCCGTCACCGGCACCGTCGGCGTGAAGCCGACCTACGGGTCCGTCTCCCGCTACGGCCTGGTCGCCCTGGCCAACTCGCTGGACCAGGTCGGTCCGGTGACCCGCACGGTCCTCGACAGCGCCCTGCTGCACGAGCTCATCGGCGGCCACGACCCGCTCGACTCCACGTCGACGACCACCCCGGTGACCGGGCTCGTCGACGCGGCCCGTGCCGGCGCGACCGGTGACCTCAAGGGCGTCAAGGTCGGCGTCATCAAGGAGCTCGCCGGCGAGGGCTGGGCGCCCGACGTGATGCGCAAGTTCAACGAGTCCGTCGACCTGCTCACCAAGCTGGGTGCCGACGTCGTCGAGGTCTCCACGCCGAGCTTCGAGCACGCGATGGCGGCCTACTACCTGATCCTGCCGGCGGAGTGCTCCTCCAACCTGGCCAAGTTCGACGCGATGCGTTACGGCCTGCGGGTCACTCCTGACGGCGACCCGAGCGCCGAGGACGTCATGAAGGCGTCCCGCGACGCCGGGTTCGGCGACGAGGTCAAGCGCCGCATCATCCTCGGCACCTATGCGCTGAGCAGCGGCTACTACGACGCCTACTACGGTCAGGCGCAGAAGATCCGCACGCTGATCATCGAGGACTTCAAGAAGGCCTTCGAGCAGGTCGACGTGCTGGTCTCGCCGACGTCCCCGAGCACCGCGTTCCCGCTGGGCGCCAAGCTCGACGACCCGCTGGCCATGTACATGCAGGACCTGGCCACCATCCCGGCCAACCTGGCCGGCACGCCCGGCATCTCCGTCCCGGCCGGGGTCTCCGACGTGGACGGGCTGCCCGTCGGCGTACAGCTCCTGGCCCCGGTCCTGGAGGACGCCCGTCTCTACCGCGTCGGTGCCGCGCTCGAGGGCGCCATCGGTCCGGTGCTCTCGATCGACAA
The DNA here is from genome assembly GCF_040608935.1 of Nocardioides sp. NPDC004968. Taxonomy (NCBI): domain Bacteria; kingdom Bacillati; phylum Actinomycetota; class Actinomycetes; order Propionibacteriales; family Nocardioidaceae; genus Nocardioides; species Nocardioides sp. NPDC004968. The sequence goes on along the minus strand of NZ_JBEXJF010000025.1, from coordinate 1,615 downwards.
GCTGGAGGTGGCCCGATGACCGCTGTGCCTGATTCTTTGGGTCTTGTCGGTTTCGACGAGGTGCTGGAGCGCTACGACCCGGCCTTCGGGCTCGAGGTGCACGTCGAGCTCAACACCAACACCAAGATGTTCTGCGGCTGCCCGGCGACGTTCGGCGGCGAGCCCAACTCCCAGGTCTGCCCGACCTGCCTCGGTCTGCCCGGCTCGATGCCGGTCGTGAACGCCAAGGCCGTGGAGAGCGCGATCCGGATCGGCCTCGCGCTCAACGGCTCGATCGCGGAGTGGTGCCGGTTCGCCCGGAAGAACTACTTCTACCCGGACATGCCGAAGAACTTCCAGACGAGCCAGTACGACGAGCCGATCGTCTACGACGGCTACCTCGACGTCGAGGTCGAGGGGGAGATCTACCGAGTCGACATCGAGCGCGCCCACATGGAGGAGGACACCGGCAAGACCACCCACATCGGTGGCGCGACCGGCCGCATCCACGGCGCCGACTACTCGCTGGTCGACTACAACCGTGCGGGCATCCCCCTGATCGAGATCGTCACCCGCCCGATCCTCGGCACTGGTGCCAAGGCACCGCTGGTCGCGAAGGCCTACGTCGCCGCGCTGCGCGAGATCCTGCTGGGTCTGGGTGTCTCCGACGTACGCATGGACCAGGGCTCGATGCGCTGCGACGTGAACCTGTCGCTGTCGCCCAAGGGCTCCGGGACGTTGGGCACCCGCACCGAGACGAAGAACGTCAACTCGCTGCGCTCGGTCGAACGGGCCGTACGTTTCGAGATGTCGCGCCACGCCGGGATCCTCGACGCGGGGGAGGCGATCTTCCAGGAGACCCGCCACTTCCACGAGGACACCGGCACCACCTCGGCCGGCCGGCCGAAGTCGGACGCCGACGACTACCGCTACTTCCCCGAGCCCGACCTCGTCCCGGTGGCGCCGTCGCGCGAGTGGGTCGAGGAGCTGCGGGCGAGCCTGCCGGAGCGCACCGCTGACAAGCGGGCCCGCCTGCAGGTCGAGTGGGGCTACTCCGACTTGGAGATGCGCGACGTCTGGGCCGCCGGTGCTCTGTCGCTGATCGAGGCGACGGTCGCCGAAGGAGCCTCCGCACAGGCCGCCCGTAAGTGGTGGATGGCCGAGCTCTCCCGCAGCGCCAACGACCGTGGCGTCGAGCTCGCCGAGCTCGATGTCACTCCGGTGCAGGTCGCCGAGGTGCAGAAGCTGGTCGACGCCAAGACGCTGACCGACAAGCTGGCCCGCCAGGTCTTCGAGGGTCTTCTCGCAGGTGAGGGCACGGTTTCGGAGATCATCGACGCCCGTGGTCTCGCCGTTGTCTCCGACGACGGTGCGCTCGGCGCCGCCGTGGACGAGGCCATCGCCGCCCAGCCCGCGGTCGCCGACAAGATCCGCGGCGGCAACCAGGCCGCGGCCGGTGCCCTCATCGGCGCGGTCATGAAGTCGACCGGCGGCAAGGCCGACGCCAAGCGCGTCCGCGAGCTGATCCTGGAGAAGCTCGCCTAGGACCCACGTGACCTCGACCATGTCGTCGGTCGTGACCAGCTTGCCGGCGATGCGCATCGCCTCGCGCCGCACCGGCGGCCTCACCGTCGCG